>NZ_CAJYIU010000337.1 GCF_913775355.1 uncultured Aureimonas sp. | reverse complement strand
CGATGAGGACGAGGACGGGAGCATGGGCCAGCGCGCCCTTGGTGACGGGATAGCTCGCGCCCCAGACGACCGCGATGGCGAGCACCGCCGCATCGGCCGCGAGCGTCGACCGCCGCGCGGCCGGCGCGGCGATGCCGGATGAACAGGACATGCGTCGGCCCCCTCGTTGCCTGCCGAGCCCGGTGTCGGCATCGGCCGGGTTACGGGGCGGCGGCGCGGCGCTCTAGAACGAAAGTGCGGTCCCGGCCGGCCTGCTGATAGGCCGCCGGCGTCAGGCCGACGATCGCGGCGAAGTGGCGGCTCATGTGGCTCTGGTCGGCAAAGCCCGCCTCGGCCGCCGCAGCGGCCACCGCCTCGCCTGCGCGCAGGCGGTCCTGCACGAGCCGCACCTTGAGGCCGATATGGTAGGCATGCGGGGGCAGGCCCGTGTGGCGCCGGAAGAGCTCGATCGTCTGCCTCCGGCGCAGGCTGGCCAGCGAGGACAGCGTGTCGAGGCCGACATCCTCGCTGACATGGGCATGGAGATAGTCGACGAGCCTGCGGGCGCGGGCGTCGGACGCCGAGCCTTTGGCCTCCTCGTCGGCCGTCCCGCCGGCGAGCAGCGACACCACATCGGCGAAGGCGACCCAGGCGGCGTCGCGCGAGAGCGCCAGGCGCGAGGCATGGACCCGGTCGTGGATGCGCTCGAGGCGCGCGGCGAGCCCGGCGTCGCGGCGGTTGCAGCGGTCGAAATCGGGAAGCGGGGCGGAGGATGCGTCCCGGCGATCGCCGAGGATCTCCGCCATCGTGCGCTCGTCGACATAGAACATCCGCTGCACCCAGCCGGCGTCGATCGCCGCGTTGCCGTGATGGACGTCGCCGGGGCGCATGGTCATGAGGGTTCCCGGCAGGACGGAATGCCGCTCGCCGCGGCACCAGACCGAGTGCGCGCCCGCGGTGATGACGCCGACGAGATATTCGGCGTGCGCGTGCGGCTTGAACGACTGGCGCACGTAATGGGCCGTCAGCGTCTCGAGCCCGCGATGCCCGAGCGGCCGGCGGAGCGAGACCCTGTCCGATCGGTGGGCCGGGCCCGGCGTGTCGTCCATGGCGGCTGCGCGGCCTCCCTGCGATGCTCGTGCGCCCATACCGCCTGCCGCGAGCGAGCGCAAACGCATCGAGGAGCAGCAGGAGCCACGGGTCGGCCGCATCGCTTTCGGAAAGTCCGTCGGGCGAGAGAAACCTCGCTCACGCTGCGCGGCGGGGCCCCTCGCCCTCAATCTGGCGTGGCCGCCTCCCTCACGCCCGGCAGACGCGCGGCGACCTCGGCGCGATTCCGGTTGCCCCAATGGCAGAGCGGCATCAGCGCCTCAACGAGCGTCCCGCCGAACGGTGTGATCGTGTAGTCGACGCGCGGCGGCACCTCGCGATAGTCGTGCCGCACGAGGACGCCCACCTCCTGCAGGTCGCGCAGCTGCTGGATCAGGACCTTCTCGCTGATCCCCGACACCAGACGCCGGAGATCCGCGAACCGCCGGGGCCCGCCCTGCAGGTGATAGAGGATCAGGGGCTTCCACTTGCCACCGACGACCGCAAGAGCGACGTCGAGACCGCAGTCCGGGACGATCGGTTCCAGTTTATCCACTCGCTTACCTTTATGTGCGTACTCAACAAAAGGTTTCTGCCCGTCCATATCGCGTTCCGTCAACCACAGGAGAACGACCATGGGCAGGCTCGACGGCAAGGTGGCGGTCATCACGGGCGCCAACAGCGGCATCGGACTGGCGAGCGCCAGGCGGTTCGCCGAGAAGGGCGCGCGCGTCTTCATGACGGGGCGGCGACAGGCTGAACTCGACGAGGCGGTCGCCGCCGTCGGGCACGGCGCCCGCGGCGTCCGGGGCGACATCGCCGACATGGGCGACCTCGATCGCCTCTTCGACACGGTGCGCGCGGAGGCCGGCCGGATCGACGTCCTCTTCGCCAATGCGGGCGGCGGCGAGTTCGCGGCGTTCGGCGAGGTCAGCGAGGCGCATTTCGACCGGACCTTCGCCACCAACGTGAAGGGGACCTTCTTCACGGTCCAGAAGGCGCTGCCGCTCCTCGTCGACGGCGCCTCGGTGATCCTGACGGGCTCGACCGCGGCAACCACGGGCATTCCGGCCTTCAGCGTCTACGGCGCGACGAAGGCCGCCATTCGGAGCTTCGCCCGCGGATGGATCGTCGACCTCGCGCCCCGCCGCATCCGGGTGAACGTCCTCGTTCCCGGATCGACCTCGACGCCGGGATGGCACAGGCTCGCGCCGGGCGAGGCGGCGAAGAAGGCCTTCACGGCCGCCTCCGAGGCCGCCTCCCCGCTCGGCCGGATGGGTAGGCCCGAGGAGATCGCCGACGCCGCGCTGTTCCTCGCGTCCGATGAGAGTAGCTTCGTCACCGGAAGCGAACTCTTCGCCGACGGCGGCGCAGCGCAGATCTGACCGCCGGACCGCCGCGCCCGTCGCGGCGGTCCTGATTTTTCGATGCGGGTCCGGCGGCCGGTCGTCAGTACATCGGCATGCCGCCGGTGATCGGAATCACGGCGCCGGACATGTAGCTGCCCTCGCGCGAGGCGAGGAGGACGTAGGCGGCGGCAAGTTCGCCGGGCTGGCCGGCGCGGCCGAGCGGGGTGTTCTGGCCGAGCGTTTCCAGCGTCTCGGCGTCCTTGGCGATCGGCTGGATCGGCGTCCAGACGGGCCCCGGCGCGACGGCGTTCACGCGGATGCCCTCGGGCGCCAGAAGGTTGGACAGGCCGATCGTCAGGCTGGAGATCGCGCCCTTCGTCGCCGAATAGACGATCATGTTCTTGGTGGCGACCTTGGCCTGGACGCTCGTCGTGTTGACGATCGCCGAGCCCGGCTTCATGTGGGGCGCCGCCGCCTTGGCGAGGCGGATCATCGCAAAGACGTTGGCGGCGAACGCGGCCTGCATCTCGTCGTCGTCGATGTCGGCGAGATTCTCGTTGATCGTCTGGGCCGCCGCGTTGTTGACGAGGATGTCGAGGGCGCCGAGTTCGGCCACCGTCCGCTCGACCAGCGACGCGCAGAGGTCGCGGTCGCGCACGTCGCCCGGCAGAAGCAGGCAGCGCCGCCCGGCCTTCTCGACGAAGGCGCGCGTCTCCTCGGCGTCGGCCTGTTCCTCGGCGAGGTAGGAGATCGCGACGTCGGCGCCCTCGCGGGCATAGGCGATCGCCACGGCCTTGCCGATGCCGGAGTCCCCGCCGGTGATCAGCGCCACCCGGCCCGCGAGAAGCCCCTTGCCGACATAGCTGTCCTCGCCGTGGTCGGGCTTGGTGCGCATCCGGGTCTCGAGGCCGGGGCTCGGCTGCGGCGTCTCGCCGGGGAAGCTCGTCGGCTGGCTGGTGCGCGGATCGTCGTTCATGCGGCAAGGCTTTCCGATCATCGAAGGATGTCGGCAGAACGCCCCAGGCGCCCGATCGATCCGTCACCCTTAGCAACGGATCATGCGGATGGCGCCGCCGGATCGCCTTGTACGTGGCTTCGTGACGTTCCTCGGCGTGCGAGCTTCGTCAACTTGACGACTTCACGATAATTCGTAAAGTGCCGGCAGTTCAGCGGAGCTCCCATGACCCTCTCCCGATTCGCCACGCGCCTCAACTCGTTCGGCTCCGCGCCGCATCTCTACTGGCCCGACCTCCAGGGCAAGCCGAGCTTCATGCAGATGGCCGAACGTGCTGCGACTGCGAAGGGACTGACCGACGTCGACCTGAACTTTCCCGACCACGTGAAGGACGACCCGGCCACCGTCGGCCGCCGCATCAAGGACCTCGGCCTGTCGGTCAACGGTCTCGCCATGCGCTACTACACCAACCCCGCCTTCAAGCTCGGCGCCTTCACGAATCCCGACAAAGCCGTGAGGCGCGAGGCGATCGACATGACCAAGCGCGGCGTCGATGCCGCGCGCGCCATGGGCGCCGACCTGATGACGCTCTGGCTCGGCCAGGACGGGTTCGACTACAACTTCCAGCTCGACTATGCCGAGGCCTGGGACCTCGAGATCGCCGGCATCCGCGAGATCGCCGAGCATGACCCGGCCTGCCAGATCTCGATCGAGTACAAGCCCGACGAGCCCCGCGCCCACGCGCTCCTGCGCGACTGCGCGACGACGCTGCTCGCGATCGGCGAGATCGGGGCGCCGAACCTCGGCGTGACGCTCGATTTCGCCCATGCGCTCTATGCCGGCGAGCAGCCCGCCTATGCCGCCGCCCTCATCCACCGCCGCTCGAAGCTCCTCGGCGTCCATCTCAACGACGGCTACGCCAAGCGCGACGACGGGCTGATGGTCGGCGCGGTGCACCTTCGCTCGACGCTGGAGCTCCTGCGCCAGATCCGCCGCGACGGCTACCGCGGCGCCCTCTACTTCGACACCTTCCCCGACGCGTCCGGCCTCGATCCGGTCGCCGAGTGCGAGACCAACATCGAGACCGTGCAGCGGCTTCTCGGCGTCGCCGACCGTCTCGACGCCGACAACCGCCTCGGCGAGGCGCAGAGCCGCCAGGACGGCGTCGCCAGCCAGAGCATCGTCAACGCCGCGATGATCGCGGCGGCCTGACCGCCAGACCGCGCGCCGGGCCGCGAGGCCAGCCCGGCATTTGTCCAACGGGAGGAACCAACCCCATGACGATCCGACTGAAGGCCCTCGTGGCCGGCTGCGCCCTGTCGCTCTTCGGTGCCAGCGCCTTCGCGCAGACGCTCGCGCCCCTCAACTCCGACACCGAGACCGACCGCATCGAGTGGTCGCAGCTCGACGCCAAGTTCGGCGCGGTTCCGGCTGCCCCCGCCGGCACCCGCATCGGCGGCGTCTCGAAGACGCTGACGAACGAATACTGGCGTTCTCTCGGCGAGGGCTACGAGGCCTATGCCAAGAAGGCCGGCGTCGAGGTCGTCTACCAGGCGGCGCAGTCGGAAGGCGACCAGCTCGGCCAGCTCTCGATCGCCGAGAACCTCATCAGCCAGGGCTTCGCCGCGCTCCTCCTGTCGCCGCAGACCGACAACAACCTACAGCCCGCGCTGGAAAGCGCCGAGGCGCAAGGGATTCCCGTCGTCAACGTCAACGACGCCGTGATCCCGAGCGTGAAGCACTATGTCGGCAACGTGCAGCGCGACAACGGCGTGCGCGTCGCCAAGTGGTTCCTCCAGAACCGGCCCGAGGGCGGCAAGGTCGCGGTGATCGAGGGCCAGGCGGGCGTCTTCGCCGCCGGCCAGCGCACCAAGGGCTTCTCCGAGACCGTGGTCGAGGGCGGCAAGTTCCAGGTCGTCGCGAGCGTTCCGGGCAACTGGGACCGCCAGGTCGCCTACGACGCGGCCGCCACGATCCTCCAGCAGAACCCCGACCTCGTCGGCTTCTATGCCAACAACGACGGCATGGCGCTCGGCGTCGTCGAGGCCGTCAAGGCGGCGGGCCTGCAGGACAAGGTCGTGGTCTTCGGCACCGACGGCATCTCGGACGCCTATGCGTCGATCCGCGCGGGCGAGCTGACCGGCACGGTCGACTCCTTCCCCGTCCTCACCGGCGAGGTCGCGATGGAGACGGCCCTGCGCCTCGTCGGCAAGCAGGCGCTGCCGCGCGTCGTCTCGACGCCCCAGGCGCTGATCACCAAGGACAACGTCGAGGCCTACGCCGTGAAGGGCGACGCCCTTCGCGCGGTCCTCCTGAAAGAAGCCGCCAAGTGATCGTCCGGCCGGGGCCGCATCCGCGGTCCCGGCCGACCGCGACGTCTCCGGGAGGGAGCGCCATGACCACCTCGTCCGCCCCACGCCTCAGCCTCGACGGCATCGGCAAGACCTTCGGGACGCTGCGCGCCCTCGACGGCGTGTCGATGGACGTCGCGCGCGGATCGGTTCATGGCCTCCTCGGCGAGAACGGGGCGGGCAAGTCGACGCTCCTGCGCATCCTGTCGGGGGTGATGGAGCCGACCGGCGGCACCGTCTCGGTCGACGGCGTGCGCGTCGCCGGCCACGGGCCGCTCGGCGCCCGGCGCGCCGGCATCGCGATGATCCACCAGGAACTGCAGCACGTTCCCGAGCTCACCGTCGCGCAGAACATGTTTCTCGGCCGCCCGCTTCGCATGGCCGGCGGCCTCCTCGTCGACCGCCGGGCGCAGGAGCGCGCGGCCCGCGCGGCGCTAGCCCCCCTCGACGCCTCGATCGACCCCGCCGCCCGCATCAACACTCTCAAGGTCGCGCAGCGCCAGATCGTCGAGATCGCGCGCGCCCTGATGGAGGATGCGCGGATCATCGCCATGGACGAGCCGACGTCCAGCCTGACGCCGGCCGAGTTCGACCGGCTCGCCGTCCTGATCCGCGATCTCGCCGCGCGCGGCGTCTCGATCATCTATGTCAGCCACAAGATGGACGAGGTGTTCCGCGTCTGCGACCGGGCGACGATCCTGCGCGACGGGCGCAAGGTCGCCGACGTCGCCATGCGCGAGACCACCGAGGCCGAGGTCGTCTCGCGCATGGTCGGGCGCGAACTCGCGCAGGCCGAGCACAAGGGTTTTGCGACCGGCGCGGTGGCGCTCGAGGTCGAGAACCTCTCGCGCGGGATCGCGGTGCGCGGCGCGAGCTTCCAGCTGCGGCGCGGCGAGGTCCTCGGCATCTCCGGTCTGGTCGGCGCCGGCCGCACCGAACTCCTGCGGCTCGTCGCGGGCGTCGACCGCCCCGACGGCGGCACGATCCGCGTCGACGGCAGGCCGCTCGCCCTCGGCAATCCGCGCAAGGCCATCCGCGCCGGGCTCGGCCTCCTGCCCGAGGAGCGCAAGCGCGACGGCATCGTCGCCCGCCGCTCGATCCGCTCCAACATCGCCCTGTCGTCGATGAGGCGATTCTCGCGCGCCGGCTTCGTGCGCCGCCGCGCGCTCGCGGCCGAGAGCCTCAAGCTGATGCGGGACATGAATCTGCGCCCGCTCGACGTCGAGCGCCCGATCGGCCAGTTCTCCGGCGGCAACCAGCAGAAGGCCATCATCGGCCGCTGGATCGCGGCGGGCGCGCGCATCCTCCTGTTCGACGAGCCGACGCGCGGCATCGACGTCGGCGCCAAGGCCGAGATCTATGCGCTGATCGAGCGGCTGGCCGCCGAAGGGCGCTCGATGATCGTCGTGTCGTCCGAGCTGCCGGAGATCCTGCGCGTCTCCGACCGTGTCCTCGTCATGCGCGAGGGCGCCGTCGCCGGCATCCTGGAGCGGGACGCGATCAGCGAGGAGGCGATCGTCGCCCTCGCCGTGCCGCAGTCCGCCAGCGACCCCTCCCATTCCTCCCGATCGGGACACTGACGCCCATGACCTCCACCGACAGCCTTTCCGCAACGCCGAAGCGCGGCCTGAAGCTCGGTTTCGGCCTGCGCGACGCCGGAACGCTCATCGGCCTCCTGGTGATCGCCGGGGTCTTCGCCGCGCTCAGCCCGAACTTCCTCACCGAGCGCAACCTTCTCAACATCCTCCAGCAGTCGTCGATCAACGCCTGCGTGGCGCTCGGCATGACGCTCGTCATCATCTCGGGCGGCATCGACCTGTCGGTCGGCCCGACCGCGGCGATCGCGGCCGTGGCGGCCGCCGCCATGATGGTCGGCGGCGCGCCGATCGTCCTCGCCATCCCCGCCGCGATCCTCTTCGGCATGGCAGCGGGCGCGGTGAACGGGGCGCTCGTCGCCTATGGCGGCCTGCAACCCTTCATCGTGACGCTCGGCACCCTGTCGCTCTACCGCGCCTCGGCCCTCATCTACACCGGCGGCAATCCGATCTTCGGCATCCCGCCGGAGTTCCGCGCCCTCTTCAACGGCGACATCCTCGGCGTGCCGACGCCGGTCGTCCTCGTCGCGGTGCTGGCGCTGGGGATCTGGGTCCTTCTCAACAAGACACCGCTCGGCGAATACTTCCTCGCCGTCGGCGGCAACGAGGAGGCCTCGCACATCGCGGGCGTGCCGGTCGCCATGACCAAGATCGCGGCCTACGTCATCTCGGGGGGTCTCGCCTCCATCGCCGGCCTGATCCTCGTCGGCCGGCTCGGCGCAGCCGATCCGACGCTCGGCAATCTCTGGGAGCTCGACGCGATCGCGGCGGCCGCGATCGGCGGTGCCTCGCTGATGGGGGGCAAGGGTTCGGTGGTCGGCACGATCCTCGGCGCCATCATCCTCGGATCGCTCCGCAACGGGCTGACGCTCCTCAACGTCCAGGCGTTCTACCAACTCCTGGCCACCGGCCTTATCATCCTCGTCGCGATGCTGATCGATCGCGCGACCAGGGGACGGGGATGAACATGAGCTTCAGCGATCCGAGGACCATCGGCCCTCGGATCCGCATGATGATGCCGCAGCTGACGCCGCTCGAGGCGCGCGTCGTCGAGATGATCCTCGGGCGGCGCGACTTCGACGAGACGACGGCGCTGCGCACCGTGGCGGAGGATGCCGGCGTGTCCGACGCGATGCTCGTCAAGATCGCCAAGAAGCTCGGCTTCTCCGGCTTCAAGGAATTCCGGGCCGGCATCGCGGACTACAACCGCCTGCCGACCGCCGACCTCCACCAGGAGCTCTCGCCCGACGACAGCGGCGCCCAGATCGCCCAGAAGGTCTTCCGCACGTCGATCCACGCGCTCGAGGAGACGCTCTCGATCCTCGACCCGGACGCCTTCGAGCGCGCCGCCGACCTCATCTTCGCGGCTCGCCAGCGCGACCTCTACGGCATCGGCGGCTCGGCCCAGATCGCACGAGACGTGGCGCACAAGTTCCTGCGCATCGGCGTGCGCACCAGCGTCTTCGACGACGCGCACATGATGCTGATGTCGGCCGCCCTCCTGTCGGAAGGCGACGTCGCCATCGCCTTCTCCCATTCCGGCCAGACCACCGCCGTCATCGAGCCCCTGGAGCTCGCCCGCAGGCGCGGCGCGCGCACGATCGCGCTCACCAACTACGCGACCTCGCCGATCGCCGAGATCGCCGACGTCGTCCTGTGCTCGACCGCGCAAGGCTCGCCGCTGCTCGGCGAGAACGCCGCCGCGCGCGTCGCCCAGCTCATCATCCTCGACGCCGTCTTCGCAGCCGTCGCCCAGCGCGACCTCAAGGCGGCCGAACGCAATCTGGCCGCCACGATGGGGGCCGTCAAAACCAAGCGACGCAATTCATGAACACGTCCCGGAAGCCGGTGGTCGTCGTGGTCGGCAGCCTGCACTACGACATCATGGTCGACGCGCCGGACCGGCCTCGCAAGGGCGAGACGGTGACGGGGCACGCCTGGGCTCCGAAGTTCGGCGGCAAGGGCGGCAACCAGGCGGTGAGCGCCTCGCGCGCGGGCGCCGAGGTGCGCATGGCGGGCGCCGTCGGCGACGATGCGTTCGGCCCCTTCCTCCTCGACGCGCTCCGGGCCTCCGGCGTCGACGCGTCGCGCGTCGTGCGGCTCGCCGGCACGGGATCGGGCATGAGCGTCGCGATCTCGGACCGGGAGGGCGACTACGGCGCGGTGATCGTGTCGGGCGCCAACCTCGAGATCGACCTCGGCGCGCTCTCGGACCCCGGCCTCTGGTCGGGCGCCGGGGCGCTGATCCTGCAGAACGAGGTGCCGGACGCGGTCAATATCGCGGCGGCCGAGGCCGCGCGCGGCGCGGGTGCCGCGGTCTGCCTGAACGCCGCTCCCTACCGGCCGCTGCCGGCGGCGTTGGCAGCCCTTGTCGACGTCCTGATCGTCAACGCGATCGAGGCCGAAGAACTGTCGGGGATCGCGGTCGCGGACCTCGCCTCCGCCGCGACGGCCACCGAGGCGCTCGCCGCCCGCTTCCCCTGCGTCGTCGTCACGGCGGGCGGCGACGGCGTGGCGGGCCGACGCGCGGGCGAGGCGCCGGTGACGCTGCCGGCCCTGCCGGTCCGCCTCGTCAGCACGCATGGGGCGGGCGACGCCTTCGTCGGCGCCCTCGTCGCCTCCCTGGCCTCCGGCGACGCGTTCGCCGACAGCCTCGCGCGGGCGAACGAAACGGCGGCGCGGCACGTCTCCGCACCGAAATCGTAGGGCGGTCGAAGCCACCTCCGCG
>NZ_CAJYIU010000336.1 GCF_913775355.1 uncultured Aureimonas sp. | reverse complement strand
GATTTCGGGTTGCACGCCAAAGCGACTCGCCGTATAGACCCACTCGTCCGCGCCCGTCGTCTATCGGTTAGGACGCCACCCTTTCACGGTGGAGAGAGGGGTTCGATTCCCCTCGGGCGTACCACTTTCCTTCCTCAAATCTGTTCGACTCTCGTCTCCTTGTTTGGAGCTATCGATTGGCGTTCAGATGGTCGGGATCGCCAGATCCGCGATGCGGAAGGTCACCTTTTCGCTCCCCTGATAGCGGTCGATCGAGACGTTGCCGGCCAGATGCACGTCCTCTCCCCGGCGGCCGAGCAGCGCGTCGCCAAGCGGCGTTCCGGCTGCCCGAAACGCGATCGCTGAGGTCGTCGCCCCGTCGGCGCCGCGCAGCGTGGCACGGATATGACCGCCCGTTCCGACCGTGCCCGACGACACGAGACGATGGCGGGGCATGGCGAGGATCGGCGCCGGGTGCCCCGAGCCGAAAGGTCCGGCCTTCTCGATCGTTCGGATCATTTCCAGCGTCAGGCCGCGGGCCGCGAGCGCGCCGTCGATAGCCAGCGTGTCCTCGGCCCGCAGGGCGTCGATCGTCGAGCGGGCAACCGTCTCCGCTCTTAGACGGAAATCGGCGAGCATGGACCGGTCGATTGTCAAACCCGCGGCCATGGCGTGCCCGCCGCCCTTGATGAGGATGCCCTCCGCGACCGCCTCGCGCACGAAGCGCCCGATGTCGAAACCGGCGATCGAGCGGCCCGAGCCCGTCCCGCGCCCGCCCGCATCGAATGAGATCGCAAAGGCCGGTCGTCCGAACCGCTCCTTGAGGCGAGCTGCGATCAGCCCGACGATCCCCGGGTGCCAGGTCGATCGGCCCACCACGAGGATCGGTGGCCCCTCTCCGGTGCCGATCTCGGCGTGGATCTCCTGCTCGGCCTCGGCGAGCATCTCGCGCTCCATCGCCTGTCGCTCGGCATTGAGGAGTTCGAGTTCGCCCGCGATGTCGCGAGCCTCCGTCTCGCTGCGCAGCGTCAGAAGGCGGCTTCCCAACGCCGCGTCGCCGATCCGTCCACCCGCGTTGATGCGCGGTCCGAGAAGGAAGCCGAGGTGGAAGGCCTCTACCGGCCCCTGAAGTCTCGCGACCTCCGCCAATGCCCGCAGGCCCGGATTCCGGCGCGCCCGCAGGACGTCCAGTCCCCGCACCACGAGCGCGCGGTTGAAGCCGACGAGTGGCACGACGTCGCAGACGGTCGCAAGGGCGACGAGATCGAGGTCGCCGAGGAGGTCCGGGAGATCGGACGCCGAGCGTCCACGGCGCCGCAGTTCGCGGGAGACGGCGACGAGCGTCAGGAAAACGACGCCGGCGGCGCAGAGGTGTCCCTGTCCCGAAAGGTCGTCCTGCCGGTTCGGATTGACGATGGCGAAGGCAGGCGGAAGCTCGGTGCCGACCTGATGGTGATCGAGAACGACGACGTCGATGCCGCGTGCCGCACTGTCCGCCAGCGCTTCGAGGCTGGTCGAGCCGCAATCGACGGTGACGATGAGGGTCGCCCCGGCGTTCGAGAGGTCGGCCAGGGCCTTTGCGTTCGGGCCGTAGCCTTCGGTGACGCGGTCGGGGATCCGAATGTCGCAGCGCAGGCCGAAATGAGCGAAGTAGCGGTGGACGAGGGCCGCCGACGCCGCACCGTCGACATCGTAGTCACCGAACACGGCCACCGTCTCGCGCCGCTCGACGGCATCGGCAATGCGTGTGGCGGCCGCATCCATCGCGGTCAGCGAGGACGGGTCCGGCATCAGGTCGCGAATGGTGGGGAGGAGAAACTCCGCGGCGGCGTCCGGCGCCACGCCGCGCGCGGCCAGAACGCGGGCCACGAGATCGGGCATGCCCGAAAGCTGCGCCATTCGCGCGGATGCGGCTTCGGCCCGCGGGTCGAGCGCGTGAATCCAGCGCCGGCCGCCGACGGAGCGCTCGACGCCGAGAAAGGTCCGCTTCGGATCAGGCATTCGGGCGATCGGAAATGCGTCAGCTGCCGGCGATCGTGGGCGCGAGGTGGCGCGTGCGCATGTCGCGGATCGTGCCGTTGCGCGAGTCCATGACCAGCGAATGGGTCACGGTCCGATTGGCGTAGAACCGCACACCGTCGAGAAGATTGCCGTCGGTGACGCCCGACGCGGCGAAGATCACCTCGCCCCGAACCATGTCCGACAGGCGATAGATGCGCTCCGGATCGGTGAGGCCGAGCTTGTCGGCCCGGTTGCGCTTTTCGCCCGTATTCAGCTGCAGCCGGCCCTGGATCTGGCCGCCGGTGCAGCGGATCGCCGCTGCCGCGAGCACGCCTTCCGGCGCGCCGCCGATGCCCATGTAGATGTCGATCCCCGTGCTGTCGGGGTCCGTCGTGTGGATCACGCCGGCGACGTCACCGTCGCCGATCAGGCGGATGGCAGCGCCGGTGGCGCGAATCTCTTCGATGAGCTTGGCATGGCGGGGGCGATCGAGGATGCAGGCGGTGATATGATCGACCGGAACGCCCTTCGCGCGAGCCAGGGCCTCGATGTTCTCACGGGGTGTTCGGTCGAGCCCGACAATCCCCTCGGCATAGCCCGGACCGATCGCGATCTTCTCCATGTAGACGTCGGGCACCACCAGCAGCGATCCCCGCGCCGCGATCGCGATGACGGTCAGCGCGTTGGGTAGGCTCTTGGCGCAGATCGTCGTCCCCTCGAGCGGGTCGAGCGCGAGATCGACCGGCGGGCCGCCCTGCCCAAGTCGCTCGCCGACGAAGAGCATCGGCGCGTCGTCGCGCTCTCCCTCGCCAACCACCACGGTTCCGTCAATGGACATGGCCTGCAGTTCGGTCCGCATCGCGTCGACGGCTGCCTGGTCGGCCGCGCGCTCGTCGCCCCGGCCGCGAAGCCTGGCGGCAGCGGCGGCCGCCCGCTCCGTGACGCGGGCGATCTCGACGGACAGAACCCGGTCGAGCGGATCGGAACCCTTGGAAACGTCGCTGTCCATCGTGGTATCGCCATTCCTGGCCGCCGGGCGACATACGTCGCGCAGGCGGCGGCCGTCCTCGCCCCTTGCGATTAGTCCAGCGCCTCGATCCGGATCATGCGGGGCGCTTCCTTCAGGTGACCGTCCTTCGAGACCGCGTCCAGCGCCTTCTTGACAGCCGCCTCGGTGGTCTCGTGCGTGATCAGGATGACGGGCGCCGTATCGCTCGCATCCTGCCCGTCCCGCTTGCGCTGGACGATCGACTCCAGCGAAATGTCGTTCTCGGCCATCCGCCGCGCGATCGAGGCGAAGGCGCCGACGCGATCCGCCACGGTGAGACGGATGTAATAGCCGCCCTCGTGGGCACGCATGCGGGCCCGCTTGTAGGGCGCGAGTTGCTTCGCATCGACCGCGAAGGTCGGCATGCGAACGCCCTGCGCCATGTCGAGGACGTCGGACAGAACGGCGGACGCCGTCGCGTTGCCGCCGGCGCCCGGTCCGACCAGCAGGATCGAGCCGAGGAGATCGGTATCGACCGCCACCGCGTTGGTCACGCCGTCGACCTGCGCCAGTGCGGAGTGCGCGGGGATCATCGTCGGATGGACGCGCTGCTCGATGCCGCTGTCGGTGCGTTGCGCGACCGCTAGCAGCTTGATGCGATAGCCGAGCTCGGCCGCCGCCTCGATGTCGGCGTTCGTCACGGACGAGATACCCTCGATGAAGATCGAATCGAGGTCGATCTCGCAGCCGAAGGCGAGCGAGGTCAGGAGTGCGAGCTTGTGCGCGGCATCGAAGCCGCCGATGTCGAAGGTGGGATCGGCTTCCGCGTAGCCGAGGCGCTGGGCGTCGGCGAGGCAGTCGTCGAAGGCGATGCCCTCCTTTTCCATGCGCGTCAGCATGTAGTTGCAGGTGCCGTTGAGGATGCCGTAGACGCGGTGGACGGCGTTGCCGCGCAACGCCTCGCGCATCGTCTTGATGATCGGAATACCGCCGGCCGCCGCCGCCTCGAAGAAGATCGTCGCGCCCTTTTTCTGGGCGAGCTTGGCGAGTTCGACGCCGTGGTGCGCGAGCAGCGCCTTGTTGGCGGTGACGACCGGGATGCCCCGGTGCAGCGCCGCCTTGACGCAGGCGAGCGCTGCCCCTTCCGATCCGCCGACGAGTTCGACGAAGAGATCGATCTCGGCCTTCGAGGCGAGGTCCACCGGATCGTCGAACCAGGCCATGGCGGACAGGTCGACTGCGCGATCGCGCGAGCGGTCGCGAGCGGAGACGGCGACGATCTCGATCGGCCGCCCGGCCCGCAGCGCATAGGTCTGCGCCCGGGTCGACAGAAGGCGGGCGAGCGAGGCGCCCACCGTTCCCAATCCGGCCAAGCCGATCCGCAGCGGGCTATCCATGGCTGTCCTTGAACCTTGATCGTCGGAAGGGGACGCCGGGCCGACCGGCCTCAAGCGTCCGCAGATGCCGCCTTTTGAACTGGATCGTTGCCCGACGCAAGGAAGCGGCGAATGTTGCGCGCCGCCTGACGGATACGATGCTCGTTCTCGACGAGGGCGATGCGCACGTACTCGTCGCCATATTCGCCGAAGCCGATGCCCGGCGCGACCGCGACATCGGCCTTCTCGATCAGGAGCTTCGAGAACTCCAGCGAGCCCATGTAGCGGAAGCGCTCGGGAATAGGCGCCCATGCGAACATGGTCGAGGACGGAGGCGGGACATCGAAGTGCGCACGCCCGAACGATTCGACCAGCACGTCGCGACGATGGCGATAGACGGAACGCACCTCCTCAATCGCGGCGTCGCCCGCGTTGAGCGCCGCGGTCGCCGCCACCTGAATCGGCGTGAAGGCGCCGTAGTCGAGATAAGACTTAACCCGCGCCAGAGCCGAAATGAGGCGCTCGTTGCCGACCGCGAAGCCGACGCGCCAGCCGGGCATAGAGAAGGTCTTGGACATCGAGGTGAACTCGACCGTCACGTCCATCGCGCCGGGCACCTGCAGCACGGAGGGCGGCGGCGCACCGTCGAAGAAGATTTCGGAGTAGGCGAGATCGGACAGGATGACGATCTCGTTCTCCTTCGCGAACTTCACGACCTCGGCGTAGAAGTCGAGATCCGCCTCGTAGGCGGTCGGGTTCGACGGATAGTTGAGGATGATCGCGATCGGCTTGGGGATCGAGTGACGCACGGCCCGGTCGATCGCGCGCAGGAAGTCCTCGTCGGGCTTGGCCGGAATCGAGCGGATCGTGCCGCCCGTCATCAGGAAGCCGAAGGCATGGATCGGATAGGTCGGGTTCGGGCACAGCACGACATCGCCCGGCGCCGTGATCGCCTGGGCCATGTTGGCGAAACCTTCCTTGGAGCCCAGCGTCGCGACGACCTGGGTGTCCGGGTTCAGCTTCACTCCGAAGCGCCGCTCGTAGTAGGCGGCCTGTGCGCGGCGCAGTCCCGCGATGCCCTTCGAAGCGGAGTAGCGGTGCGTGCGCGGATCGCGGATCGCCTCGCACAGCTTGTCGACCACGAACTTCGGCGTCGGCAGGTCGGGATTGCCCATGCCGAGGTCGATGATGTCGACGCCGCGGGCGCGCGCGGCCGCCTTCTTCTTGTTGACCTCCTCGAAGACGTAAGGCGGGAGGCGGCGGATCTTGTGATATTCTTCGCTCATGGATGCGGGCCTTCGGCTGGACGCATGAAATGGGCTGGCGGCAAGGACCGGCAGCCGAACGGGCTCAGTCGCTGAGCGTCCGCTGGAGCCGGGCGCATCGACCGCTTCTGGCGGTCGGCGGCGCTCTACTGCGCCCGGCTGATGGCTGCCGCGTCCGCCGGCGCCGCGCTTGTCGCCAGCACCCTGTCCGCTTCCGCCCGTTGGCTCGCGGCGATCGCTTCGAGTTCCGACACGTCGCGGCGGTAGGAGGCTTCGGAATTGCCAGGCGCCCGCGCGCCCGCGTTGGCATAGCGCTGCTCGGTCTGCTTGACGGCTTCGTCGGTCGCCTGCGGCTTTGCTGCGCGCGGCATGCGGCCGATGATCGGATAGCCGTTTTCGTCGAGCTTCTGGCCGGACGACGATACGCCGGGCGCGGCAGCGAGCGGCGGAAGGGTCACCGGCGTCTCGTCGCGCGGGAGGAACGACTGGCATGCGGACAGGCTCAGCACGAGCACGAGGCTCGTCACCGTCGATCGCACCGCTCGCATACCCAAGATCATGAAGGCCTTCCCCCGAACGCGACCTTCTTAACCGAAGGATTTCGGCTTGGGAATGGCGCGTTGCGGCGCATCCCGATGTTGCGGCGCGGCGACGAAAGTCCGGCGCAAGACGCTTCACGCCGCTGTCGTGGCGGCGACATAATGCTTTAAGGGACGAGCAAGGAGGACCGGCCATGGCGGAATCGACATCCACGACCGACACCCCCGCCGGGGAGATGCCCTCCTTCTCGGATTATGCGGTGCGGGATCCCGAAGCCTTCGCGCGCAACATGGCGCGGATGCTGGAGCAGGTCGGCAAGGCCGCATCCGCCTGGGTCGAGCCGCGCGAGCGTGGCGAGATCAAGGACGGACCGCTCAGCTATTCCGACATGGTCGCGACGCTCTCGCGTGTCGGCGAGTACTGGCTGACCGACCCCGCGCGCTCGCTGGAGGCGCAGAGCGCGCTGATGATGCGGTTCATGGGGCTGTGGGCGGACTCGATCCGCAAGGCGTCCGGCGCGCCCCCGGCGGCGGAGGCCCCGACCGGCCGACCCGACAAGCGCTTCACGCACGAGGACTGGAGCCGCAATCTCTTCTTCGGTTTCCTGAAGGAGGCCTACGTCATAACCTCGGACTGGGCGAACATGCTGGTCGAGCGGTCCGATGGCCTTGACCCGCACACACGCCAGAAGGCCGCATTCTACGTGAAGCAGATCGCCAACGCGATCTCGCCCTCCAACTTCGTCCTCACCAACCCCGAGCTCTATCGCGAGACGGTCGAGCAGAACGGCGAGAACCTCGTGCGCGGCATGCGCATGTTCGCCGAGGACATGATGACCGGCAAAGGCCAGCTGAAGCTGCGCCAGTCCGATCCGACGAAGTTCGCGGTCGGGAAAAACCTCGCGATGACGCCCGGCAAGGTGGTCGCCGAAAACGAGGTCTGTCAGATCCTGCAATACACACCGCAGACGGAAACCGTCTTCAAGCGTCCGATCCTGATCTCGCCGCCCTGGATCAACCGGTTCTACATCCTCGACCTGAACCCGGAAAAATCGTTCATCCGCTGGATGGTCGAACAAGGCCACACGGTCTTCGTCATCTCGTGGGTGAACCCGACGGAAACCCACGCCGATCGGAGCTGGAAGGACTACATCGACGAGGGCATCGCCTTCGGGCTCGATACGGTGGAGCAGGCGACCGGCGAGCGCGAGGTCAACATGGTGGGTTACTGCGTCGGCGGGACGCTGCTCGCCGCCTCGCTTCCCTATCTCAAGGCTCGCGGAGACGACCGGATCGCTTCGGTCACGTTCCTGACGACGCAGATCGACTTCAAGCACTCTGGCGATCTCAAGGTCTTCGTCGACGAGGGCCAGCTTGCCGAGATCGAGCGCACGATGGAGAAGGGCTATCTCGACGGCTCTCAGATGGCGACGGCCTTCAACCTTCTCCGGTCGGGCGATCTGATCTGGCCGTACTTCGTCAACAACTACCTGAAGGGCAAGGAACCCCTGCCCTTCGATCTCCTGTTCTGGAACGCCGACGCCACGCGCATGGCGAAGGCCAACCACCTCTTCTACCTGCGCAACTGCTATCTCGAGAACCGGCTGTCGCGCGGCATGATGGAGATCGGCGGCGTGACGCTCGACCTGTCGACCATCACCCTGCCCGTCTACAACCTCGCCACAAAGGAAGACCACATCGCGCCGGCCCTCAGCGTCTACGAGGGCAGCCAGGCGCTGGGTGCGCCGGTCACCTACGTCGTTTCCGGCTCGGGTCACATCGCGGGCGTCGTCAACCCGCCAGCCAAGAACAAGTATCAGTTCTGGGGCGGACCCTCACCCTCGCGGGACCTGTCGTTCGACGACTGGTGGCGCCAGGCGCGCGAGACGAAAGGGTCCTGGTGGCCGCATTGGCAGGCATGGTTGGAGGCGCAATCGAGCGAGCGCGTGCCGGCCCGCGAACCCGGCGCCAACGGCTTGCCGGTGATCGAGGACGCGCCGGGCCGATACGTCCGCCAATGACCGGCCGGGCTTGAAGCGATACGTTATCGGTGCGACATCACGCACAAGCTCTTTCTCTCCCGTCGCGGGCACGCATCGCTGCAATCATGACAGTCTACCTCGAAGCCGAAGCCAATCCCCTCCGCAACACCGGTTCCATCCGGCTCTACGACGCGGAGGCCTTCGAGGGCATGCGCCGCGTCAGCCGGCTTTCGGCGGAGGTGCTGGACCAACTGGCCGGGATCGTGAAGCCGGGCATCACGACCAACGAGATCGACCGGTTCGTCTTCGAGTTCACCTGCGATCACGGCGCGCTGCCCGCGCAATTGAACTATCGCGGCTACACCAAGAACGTCTGTACCTCGATCAACCATGTCGTCTGCCACGGCATTCCCAACGACAAGCCGCTGCGCGAAGGCGACATCGTCAACATCGACGTCACCCTGATCCTCGACGGCTACTACGGCGACACGTCGCGGATGTATCCGGTCGGGCAGATCAAGCGCGCGGCCGAGCGGCTGTGCGAGATCACCTATCGCTCGCTCCTGATCGGCATCGAGGCGGTGAAGCCAGGCAACCACGTCGGTGACATCGGCGCCGCGATCCAGGCCTATGCCGAGGGCGAACGCTGCTCGGTCGTTCGGGACTTCTGCGGTCATGGGATCGGCCGCCTGTTCCACGACGCGCCGAACATCCTGCACTACGGTCGTCGCGGCGAAGGCGTCGAGATGCGCCCCGGCATGATCTTCACCATCGAGCCGATGATCAATCTCGGGCGCCCGCACGTGAAGGTGCTCGCCGACGGCTGGACCGCCGTCACGCGCGACCGCTCGCTCTCGGCGCAGTACGAGCACACCGTGGGCGTGACCGAGACGGGCTGCGAGGTCTTCACGCGGTCTCTTAGCGGTCAGGACATGCCGGGCTTTCCCGCTTCGGCCTGGGCCAAAGCGCAGGCCTGAGCGGATCATGGCGGAGGGGGACGACGGCCTGAAGGAAGCGCCGCAGCCCGATTGGGCCGGTGCCGTCGAACTGCCTCTCCCGAAACCGCGCGGGGCTCCGAAGGATCACGACGGGCACCGCGATCGGCTGCGCGAGCGCTTCACCTCGGCGGGGCCCGACGCGCTGGCCGACTACGAACTCCTCGAACTCCTTCTGTTCCGCTTCATCCCGCGCCGCGACACGAAGCCGGTCGCGAAGGCCCTCCTGAAGCGCTTCGGGACGCTGTCCGACGTCTTGAACGCGCCCGCCGAACTGCTGACGGAGATCGACGGCATCGGAGCCGCCACGGCGCTCGATCTTCGGATCGTCACCGCCGTCAATCAGAGAGCGTTCCGCGCCTCGATCCGCGGACGTGAAATGCTGTCGTCATGGTCGGCGGTCCTCGACTACTGCCACGCCGTCATGGCGCACGAGACGCGCGAGCAGTTCCGCATCCTCTTCCTCGATCGCAAGAACGCCCTCATCGCCGACGAGGTGCAGCAGGTCGGCACGGTCAACCACACGCCGGTCTATCCGCGCGAGGTGATGGGCCGCGCCCTCGCCCTGTCGGCGAGCGCGCTCGTCCTCGTCCACAACCACCCGTCAGGCGACCCCAGCCCATCTCGCGCCGATATCGAGATGACGAAGACGCTGGTCGATGTCGCCGAGGCGCTCGGCATCAAGATCCACGACCACGTCATCATCGGCCGCAACGGCCATTTCAGTTTCCGCGCCGAAAGCCTGATCTGACGCGTCAGTTGAGGTAACCGACCTCGCTCACGAGCTTGATCTCGCGCGGCTGGATCAACCCTTGGTGCATCACGCGGACCGAGTGGATTGTCGCCTCCACGTCCCGCTCCCAATGCGCGAGGAAGCGACGCAAGCGCGGATAGTCCGGCGCGATATCGTCGAACTGCCAGGAGAAGGTCTGGAGAAAGGCCGGGTGATCCGGCATGCGGTAGAGGATTTCCGCGAACGTCAGGCCGTAGCCGGACAGCATCTTCAGGAACTGCGGATCGGGCGTACGTGCGGCAGGCATGTCGGCTCCTTCTGCATCGGGGCCGAGGAAGCGGCCCTCGACCTCAAGGCTGCGCCCGGATGCTTAACGAAGCCTTAAGCGCACCGTCCGGCGTGGCGCGAAAATCGCCACCGCAGCGCAGAGCGACATTTGAAGGCAGCGCCGCGGCTATTCCCAGACACCGCCGGCTTCGCGCATGAGGTCCGGCGTGTCCACGTCGAGCGATGCGGCCCGGCCGATCTCGACCTCCCGCACCAGTTCGGTGCTCGATTGCACGATCGCCCGGGCGCCGACGTCCCCCTCGATCGTCGAAATTGCCGCCGCAAATGCTTTCGACAGGATAACCGGATTCGCCCGGCGGCCATCGTCGGTCGCCAGGACGATCGATCCGACACCGGCAGGCTGGAAGGCCTCGATCATCCGGTCGAGGTCGTCGCTCGTCAGAAGCGGCTGGTCGGCAAGGAGCACGAGAACGCCGTCCGCATCTGCGGCTGCAGCCGCGAAGCCGCGTTTCAGGGACGTCGATAGGCCGTCGGCATAGTGGGGGTTGTCGAGCAACCGGGCGCCGGCTTCGTCGAGCGCCGCCGCGATCGCCTCGGCCATGTGACCCGTCACCACCGTAACGCCGGACGCGCGGCTCGCCCGTGCGATTTCGACGGTTCGCCGAACGAGCGGAACGCCGTCGAAGCGAGCCAGCAGCTTGTTCGGTCCGCCCATGCGGCTGGATCGTCCTGCCGCCAGAACCAGAGCATGGATGCGACGTCCGGTCGTCCGCGCCGGGAGGACCTCCTCGCGCATCTGCGGACGTGTCACGATTTCCATCAGCAACCCCCCGACGCCGAGCCCGACGATGTCTTCGCGCCCGACCTCAAGGTCTGCCATCAGGCGATTGAGAATCCAGTCGAAACCGTTGTCGACGGGGCTTCGCGCGCAGCCGGGGGCGCCGAGCACGGTACGGGAGCCGATCCGCCCGAGCAGAAGAAGATTGCCGGGATCGACCGGCATCCCGAGATGTATCACCTCGCCGCCCGCTCGCCGTATCGCTGCCGGCACGACGTCTGCCTCGTCGATCACGGCCGACGCACCGAAGACGATCGTCATCGCTTCATTGGGCTCGGCCTCGAGAAGACACTCGGACAAAGCCCGTTCCTCGTGCGACGATCGAGCCTCGCGCAGCAGCGTCGAGCCGGATGCCGCCAGCCGCCCTTCGAGAACGCGACGCGTCTTGTCGAGTGTCGCGGGCTTGACGGTCGGCAGCTCGGTCTGGATCAGACCGACGCCGCGCCCACGAAACGGCGCAAGACGCAGCGCCGTGCCGCCGGCCAAGACGCGCTCAGCCTCATCGACCGCCCCGCCCGGCACGGCCAGCGGAATGATCTTGACCGTCGCCACCATGCGATGCGCCTCGACCGGCGCGAACTCGGCGAGTGTCGCCAAGGTGATCCCCGCGTGGATACGGTTGACGGCATCGATCAGCGCACGATCCGGCAGCAGCAGGCCGGGCGCTTCCGCATGAAGGTTGGCGCGACCGGTTCCGGGCGGTGCCACGGCGATGCCGTTCGAGGCGAGTGCGCGGGCGATCCGCTCCGCCGCATCATTCTCCGCAACGTCGTCCGGCGACAATCTCGCGACGATCACCTCGGCAAAACCGGCTTGCAGAAGCGAGCGAACGTCATTCTGGGTCAGTCGATGGCCTTTCAAGAGCCGACGCTGCCCGACCGTCAGGGCGTGGGCGAGCAGGGCGCCTTCGGCGTCCGCCGACGGCACGGGGCCGAATTTCATGCGCCTGCCGCCTCGCCCCGCCGCTCCGCGTGCATCTTGCGACCGCGGAACGCTGCGATGACGGACGCAAGGATCGCCACCGCGATCTCGGCTGGCGTCGAGGCACCGATATCGACGCCGATCGGCGCCTCGATCCGGTCGATTCGGTGCTGCGGCACGCCGGCAGCGACAAGCCGCTCCACACGACGCGCATGCGTTTTCCGGCTTCCAAGGGCGCCGACGTAGAAGCAGCCGACCCGAAGCGCCTCGATCAGCGGGTGATCGTCGATCTTCGGATCGTGCGTCACCGCGACCAGCGCCGTGTAGGCGTCGAGCGGCATCCCTTTCAGCACGTCTTCCGGCCAATCGGCCTCAAGAGCGACGGCGGGAAAGCGTTCCGGCGTTGCGAAGGCGGTGCGCGGGTCGATGATCGCGATATCGAAGCCAGCGAGTACGGCCATCGGTGCAAGCGCCTGACTGATATGGACCGCACCGATGACGACGATCCGAGGGGGCGGCAGATAGACGTTGAGGAAGGTCTGCGTCCCCTCGACCAGCCCGGACCGCCCGGCGCGAAGAGCCCGGACCACCGCCTCACCCTCGGCTTCCGCCTCGTTCTCGTGCACCAGCCTCTGCGTCCCGGAGCCGAGGTCCGTGAGAACGAGACACCCGCGGCGGGCCGCACGTTCGGCGTTCAACGTCTGGAGAAGCTCGGCGCGCATCAGCCTACGCGCTCGACGAACACGCGGATACGCCCGCCGCAGGACAAGCCGACCTGCCACGCCGTCTCGTCGGCCACGCCGAACTCCAGCATCCTCGGCTCGCCGCTCGCAATCACATCCAGCGCTTCGGCGATCACCGCGCCTTCGACGCAGCCGCCCGACACGGAGCCTTCAAACCCACCCTCCTCGTCGATCACGAGATGACTGCCGACGGGGCGCGGCGCCGAGCCCCAAGTCTCGATCACCGTCGCGAGCGCCAGCCGCCGTCCTTCTCCGGCCCAGCGTTCCGCGGTGCCGAGAATGTCCGTCGCATCGTTCATCGCCGTACCCTCATGCCGCCACGTCCGCCTTCAGCCATGTGCGTGGATCGGTCTCGCGGCCTGCCCGAGCCCGCGAGAGCGCAGCGCACAGGTCGGCGAGCGATTCCAGCGAGTGCGCCGACCGAAATTCGTCGACATGAGGCAGCAGCGCGCGCACGCCGCGAGCCCGCGCGGAGAAGCCGTCGAACCGAAGGAGCGGGTTGAGCCAGATCAGTCGCCGGCAGGAGCGGTGCAGCCGGTCGGTCTCGCGGGCGAGCCGGTCCATGTCGTCCCGCTCCAGCCCGTCGGTCACCAGAAGCACGACCGCGCCACCGGACAGGACCCTTCGCGACCAGCGGCGATTGAAGTCTTCGAGCGCCGCGCCGATGCGCGTGCCGCCGGACCAGTCCTGCACGAGGCTGCTGCAGGCGGCGACCGCTTCGTCCGGGTCCTTCTGCGCGAGCTGGCGGGTGACCGGCGTCAGCCTTGTGCCGAACAGGAATGCCCGCACCCAGCGATTCGCCGACATGGCGTGCATGAAGTGCAGCATCACCCGGCTGTATTGGCTCATGGAGCCGGAGATGTCGGCGATGACCACCAGTGGCGGCAGGACGCTGCGCACGTCCCGGAATTGCGGGAGGATCAGGTCCCCGCCGGAGCGGATCGACGCCCGCAGCGTGCGCCGCGCATCGAAGCGCCGGCCGTGGTTCGATGATCGATACCGGCGCGAGGCCACATGATCGTCAGGCGAGACCATGCGCCGGATCGCAGCGCGGGCTTCGGCGAGTTCCGCCACGCTCATCTGGGCAAAGTCCTTGGCGCGGAACACTTCGTCCGCCGAGACGGTCAGCCTTGCGTCGATGTCGAGCGTCGGACGCTCGTCCACCCGGGCGGAGCGACCGGCGGCTTCCAATGCGTCGGACACGCGCCGCGCGCCGGCCTTCGGCGCCGGCGGTTCGGTCTTGGCAGGGGTCTTGGCGGAGAACATCGCCAGCATCCGCTCGACCAGCTGACGCGAGCGCCAGAACAGCCGGAATGCCTCTTCGAAGACAGCCGTGTCCTCCCGCCGCGTGACGAAGACCGAATGCAGCGTCCAGTAGAAATCGTCGCGCGAGCCGATGCCGCCTGCCCGGATCGCCTCGATGGCCGCGAGCGTATCCGCCGGGCCGACGCGCAGTCCCGCGCGCCGAAGCGCTCGCGCGAAATGCGCGACGTTGTCGGCGAGGTGGCCGCCGGCCATCATGCGAGGGCGTGCTCCCGGCGGATCGAACGCAGCATCTCGTCCGCTTCGCCCCGGCCGATCCGGGCGATGTCGTCCTGGTACTTCAGGAGAACGCCGAGCGTGTCGGTGACGAGTTCCGGATCGAGAGCTACGGCGTCGAGTTCGGTCAATGCGGTCGCCCAGTCCAGTGTCTCGGCGACGCCGGGCGCCTTGAAGAGGTCCTGTCCGCGGAGCCGTTGAACGAAGGCGACCAGTTCGGCGCTGAGGTCTGCCGGCGCGGTCGGCACCTTGCGGCGCACGATCTCCAACTCCCGCGCAGCATCCGGATAGTCGAGCCAGTGATAGAGGCAGCGGCGCTTGAGCGCGTCGTGGATCTCGCGTGTCCGATTGGTCGTCACGATCACGATCGGGACCTCGGTGGCGCGAATGGTGCCGAGTTCGGGGATCGTGACCTGAAAGTCGGACAGGACCTCCAGAAGGAATGCTTCGAACGCTTCGTCTGCACGGTCCAACTCGTCGATGAGCAGCACGGGCGCGCGGCCCGGCGCCCCTTCCAGAGCCTGAAGGACCGGACGGCGGATCAGGAACCGTTCGGAAAAGATGTCCGAGCGCATCGCGTCGCGCTCCGTATCGCCGCTCGCCTCTCGCAGGCGAATCTCGATCATCTGGGCCGCGTGGTTCCATTCGTAGAGTGCGGTCGAGACGTCCAGCCCCTCGTAGCACTGGAGCCGGATCAGCGGCCGATCAAGACGCTCGGCCAGAACCTTGGCGATCTCCGTCTTGCCGACGCCCGCCTCGCCTTCGAGAAAGATCGGACGCCGCATCCGCAGCGCCAGAAACAGGACCGTCGCGAGGGAACGATCGGCGACGTAGCCGCCATCTGACAGAAGCGCCTGCGTCTCGTCGATGCTGCCGGGAATCTGGGTCAACGCGTGGGTGTCCGCTTGCATGGTCCGTGTGAAGATAGACCATGCGGGCGGGGTCACAACCACTTCATTCGGGTTCGAGATGCTGCAGTGCGTGATAGCGCCGCGCCCGGTAGAGAAGACTGTGGCCGGCGCGAGGGACCGATAGGCCGACGACCTGTCCGATGGTCACCTGATGCGTGGCGACGGTGCGGCTTTCAAGGATCCGGCAGTCGAACGAGACGATCGAGTCTTCGAGGATCGGGGCGCCGGTCTCGAGCGTGGTCCATCGGCCGGATGCGAACCGCTGGTCGAGATCGAGCTTGCCTTCGCCGGCGAAGGCGCGCGCCACCGGTTCGCTGCGATCGGCCAGGACATTCACGGCGAAAACGCCGTTCTCTGCAAAGCGCGCGTTTGCCGCGCTCGACCGATTGAGGCAGACGAGGAGCGTCGCGGGATCGTCGGAGACGGAACAGACGGAGGTCACGGTCACACCGCGCCGCCCCGCCGGACCGTCCGTCGTCACCAGACTCACCGCAGCGGCGAAATGGCTCATGGCCTCGCGGAAGGCCGCTCGGTCGATTTCGGCGTGGGTCAGAAGCAAGGTCCGTCCTTCGGGCTGTCACGTCGTTTGCGGGACGCCCATTCAACATGGGGCGCGACCCGAGCGCGCGCACCATAGGCCTCCAAAGTTTTCGAGTTCGTGAGCGACGCGAGCGTCAACGCGTTTGACATCGCTGCCGCGAGGCTTCAGGACGTGCCCGCTCCCCCGGCATGGCTTCGACAGCCGCTTCGGGAACCGTTTCAATGCGATAGGAAGCCGATATGGCGCCGATCCTCGAGGTCAGGGACGTAACGCGCCGGTTCGGCGGCTTCACGGCGGTCAATCGCTGTTCGTTGGTCGTGGAAGAGGGCGGCATCACCGGACTGATCGGTCCGAACGGCGCGGGCAAGTCGACCCTCTTCAACATGGTGGCCGGAAATCTGGCGCCGACCTCCGGCCGGATTCTGTTCGAGGGGCGGGAGATCCAGGGTTTGAAGCCGCACCAGCTGTTCGATCGCGGCCTGCTGCGCACCTTCCAGATCGCGCACGAGTTTTCGCATCTCAGCGTGATCGAGAATCTGATGATGGTGCCGGGCGGCCAGCCGGGTGAAAACCTCGTGGAAGCCTGGTTCCGCGGCCGGAAGGTGCGTGAGTTCGAAGCCAGGGTCCGCGACCGCGCCGAGGACGTGATCGACTTCCTCAAGATCGGGCACGTCGCGCATGAACTCGCAGGCAACCTGTCGGGTGGGCAGAAGAAGCTCGTCGAGCTTGCGCGGACGATGATGGTGGATGCCAAGATCGTGCTTCTCGACGAGATCGCGGCCGGTGTGAACCGGACGCTCCTCAACGACATCGCCGCCAACATTGAGCGCCTGAACGCCGAACGCGGCTACACCTTCTTCGTGATCGAGCACGACATGGACCTCATCGGCCGCCTCTGCGATCCGGTGATCGTGATGGCAGCCGGCGAGGTGATGCGCACGGGGACGCTTGCGGAGATCCAGGCCGACGAGGCGGTCGTCGAAGCCTACTTCGGCGGCTCGCCCACGGGCCATGCGACGGCCAACGCGGGAGCCGGAGCATGAGCCTCCTCAAGGTCGAGAACGTCGTCGCCGGATATGGCGAGGCGATGATCCTCAACGGGGTCAACCTGTCGCTCGAAGCCGGCGAGATCGGCGTCATTGTCGGGCCGAACGGCGCCGGCAAGTCGACGACCCTCAAGGCGATCTTCGGGCTCTTGCGCGTGTCGTCGGGCCGGGTGACGTTCGACGGGCAGGACATCACGAACCGCCCGACCGACAGCCTCAGCGCGCTGCGGATGGCGTTCGTTCCGCAGGAGCACAACGTTTTCAGAACGTTGAGCGTGCACGAGAACCTCGAAATGGGCGCCTATGTCCGGCGCGACGACGTGTCGGGCCTTCTGGATCGTGTGTACGACATCTTCCCACCGCTGAAGGACAAGCGCAGGCAGCCCGCGGGCGAATTGTCGGGCGGTCAGCGCCAGATGGTGGCGGTCGGCCGCGCGCTGATGATCGACCCGAAGCTGATCCTGCTGGATGAGCCGACGGCCGGTCTTTCGCCCCGCTACATGAGCGAGATCTTCGACCGGATCCTGGCCGTCAACGCGTCCGGCGTCACGGTCGCCATGGTCGAGCAGAATGCCAAGCAGGCGCTCGGCATTGCCCATAAGGGGTTCGTCCTGGCTGGCGGGCGAAACCGCTTTACCGACACGGGCGCGGCGCTCCTGGCCGACCCCGATGTGGCCAAATCCTTCCTGGGCGGCTGACGCGCCCCCTCGCCCTCCGATCGAACTCTTCGAGACAATCCCTTGGACGAGCTAGTCTTCTTCATCAACCGCGGTGTCCTGGGCGGGCTCATCATCGGCTCGATCTATGCGCTCGGCGCTGTCGGCGTGACGCTGATATTCGGCATCCTGCGCTTTGCTCATTTCGCGCATGGCGACATGATGACGGCGGCCGCGTTCTTCGCGTTCATGCTGGCGAGCCTGTGCGCGGCGTTCGGCATCTCGTTGCCGATCCCTCTGGCTCTGGCGCTTCTGCCAGTGGTCATGCTCCTGACCTCGGTCTTCGCGATCGGGCTCGACAAGGCCTTCTACAAGCCGCTGAGAGACCGGGGGGCACGGCCGGTCGTGATGGTGATGGCCTCGATCGGCGTGGCGCTCATGCTGCAGGGCCTGATCCGCCTCTTCGGCGGCACGGGCTCGCGCGACATGTTCCTCGAGGCGCCGAAGCAGATCTTCCGCATCCCGACGGGCGGCCGTCCGATCGTCATCACCGAGCCGCAGCTGGCGCTGATCATTCTGACGGTCGTATCGGTGGTGGCGCTTCACCTGTTCCTGACGCGCTCGCGCCTCGGCAAGGCGATGCGCGCGGTGTCGGACAACCCCGACCTCGCGCGCGTCACCGGCATTCCGCTGGATACGGTGGTGAAGGCGACATGGGTGATCGGCGGCTCGCTCGCGGCGATCGCCGGCACGATGCTGGCCATGGACGTGCAGTTGAAGCCCGACCTCGCCTACAACATCCTGCTGCCGATCTTCGCGGCCACGATCGTCGGCGGCATCGGCCAGCCCTACGGCGCCATCGCCGGCGGATACCTCATCGGCTTTGCCGAAACGCTGTCGGTCTTCAATCTGTCGGTGCTGCTGCGCCCCTTCCAGTGGCTGCTCCCGGCCGGCGTCGAAATCCCCGCCAACCTCGCCTTCGTGCCGACTGAGTACCGCTTGGTGGTGCCGTTCTTCATCCTGATCGTTGTGCTGATCTATCGGCCGACGGGCATCTTCAAGGGCCGGGTCTTCTGATGCGCGCCAAGACCGCCCCCCCGAACCGAGCCCGCGAGCTCGTCCTGATCCTGGCCCTTGCGGGGCTCGTCGCCGCGATCTTCTGGCTTCAAGGCTCGGCCTATGCCACGCGCATGCTGGTCGAGGCCGCCGCCTACGCGATCATCGCGATCGGCCTGAACATTCAATGGGGTTACGCCGGTCTCTTCAACGTCGGCATCATGGGCTTCATCGTCGCCGGTGCGTTCGCCTCGGTGTTGATGACCTTCCCGGTCAACGAGGCGTTCTGGGCATCGAGCGGGGCGCCGATGCTCGGCGAGGCGCTGCTCTGGCTCGTCGGGGCGATCGTCGTCGTCGGGCTGATTGCGCAGACCCGCCGCCTCGGTCTGCCGCAAGGGCTCGTCACCGCACTGACCGTGATCGCCAGCGCCGTCGCCTTCATGCTGGTAACCGCGAAGTTCGATCCGGCGACGACCGCAATCGAAGCCGAGGCCGGTTTCATCGGCGGCTTCGGCCTGCCGGTCGGCGTCGGCTGGCTGGCGGCGGGCGTGGTCGCCGGTGCGATCGCCTTCGTGATCGGCAAGATCTGTCTCGGTCTTCGCGCCGACTATCTCGCCATCGCAACGCTCGGCATCGCCCAGATCATCAAGACGTTCCTGCGGAACGCCGACTGGCTGACCCGGGGCACGCTGACGGTCTCGCCCCTGCCCTGGCCCGTGCCGACCCCGGCCGAGGTCGGATTCCTATGGGGCCGGAGCCTCTATCTCGCGGTGACGGCGGTCATCCTGCTTCTGGTCTATCTCCTGATGGAGCGTGCCTATCGCGCCCCCTGGGGCCGCATGATGCGCGCCATCCGCGACAACGAGGCGGCGGCTGCTTCGATGGGCAAGAACGTCGACGGCCGGCGGCTGGAGATCTTCGTGCTCGGCGCCATGCTGATGGGGCTCGGCGGCGCCATCCTCGTCCATTTCACGTCGATCTTCGACCCCTCGGGTTTCGTCGATCTCAACCACACCTTCCTGATCTGGGTGATGGTGATCCTCGGGGGCGCCGGCAACAATCGCGGCGCGATCTTCGGGGCTGTCTTCGTCTACATCGTGTGGACCATGTCGGAGCCGGCGGCACTCACCGTGTTCTCGCTGGCGCGCGACTGGGGGCAGAGCCTTTTCGGCTGGGTTGCCCCGCCGGACCTCGATTCCCGCGCGCTGCAGATGCGTGTCTTCGTGATCGGTCTCACCATCACGCTGGTCCTGCGCTTCGCGCCGCACGGCGTCCTGCCGGAGCGACGCCGCACGAACTGAACGGTTTTCACAGGAACCGTCCACAGGAAGGAGTCGTTCAGCGCGCAACCAGAGCGGGAGCGCACGCATGAAAGACGACAAGCGAGCCGAGGTCTATGCCGAGTTCAAAGACCTCGTGAACATGACGCCGAAGCAGATCGAGAAGTGGCTCGGCACCGACGAGTCCAAGGAGGTGGGCGCGAAGTCCGGCGGCAAGGGCGAGTCGGTCGGCCACAAGTCCGGCCGCGAGATCATCGAGATCAAGGGCATGAAGAAGTCCGATCTCACCGACGCCGAGTACGAGCACATGCAGAAGGTGGTCGGCTACATCAAGCGCCACATGAAGCAGAAGCCGAAGGGCGAGATCGAGGACACCCCCTGGCGCTATTCGCTGATGAACTGGGGGCACGACCCCATGAAGACGCACTGATCTGACAAGAAAGGCCCCGGAGCCGAAGCTCCGGGGCCTTCGCTTGATCGCCTAGTGGGCGGTCGCCTCACATGGCGGGGCCGACGACCACGATCTTGCCGTCCTTGACCGTCACCTCGTCATAGGAGCCCGGCACGTCGCCCTTGGCGTCGAACTCGAGCGCGCCGGAAGCGCCTTCGTAGTTGATGTCGGTGCCGGCCTCGATCAGCTGCTTCGCCTTTGCCCACTCGCCCGGCAGGATCACCTCGCCCGGCGCGGACGCGACCTCGCGGAGCGCCTTGCTGAGACCTTCGCGAGAACCGCC
>NZ_CAJYIU010000335.1 GCF_913775355.1 uncultured Aureimonas sp. | reverse complement strand
CCGAGAACGTCGGCGACATCCTTTCGGTCGCCGACGGCGTGATCGTCGCGAGCTCGCTGAAATACGACGGCGTCTGGTGGAACCAGGTCGATCCGGACCGGGTGAAGGCGTTCACGGCCAGGCTCGGTCGATGACCGTGCGCCCGGCGATCCGGCTGGACCGCCTCAAGGCGCGCCTCGATCGCTTCGCCGGGATCGGCGCGACGCCGAAGGGCGGCGTCGACCGGCAGGCGCTCACCGCGGGCGATCGCGAGGCGCGCGCGCTTCTGGCCGGTCTGGCGCGCGACCGGGGCTTTGCCGTGCGCCAGGACGCGGCCGCCAATCTCTTCCTGCGTCGGGAGGGCTCGCGCCCGGACCTGCCGCCGCTTCTTCTCGGCAGCCACCTCGACACGCAGCCGACGGGCGGCCGTTTCGACGGGGCACTCGGCGTTCTCGCCGCCTTCGAGGTGCTGGAGGCGCTGGAGGATGCGCGCCATTCGAGCGGGCGTGCCGTCGAGATCGCGGTCTGGACCAACGAGGAGGGCAGCCGGTTCGCGCCCGGCGCCATGGGCTCGCAGGCCTTCGCCGCCCGCGCGATCCGGCCCGACTGGCTGGCGGCGCGCGGTGCGGACGGGGCGGTTCTCGGCGAGGAACTCGACCGGACGCTCGCCTCGCTCGCGGTCCCCGCCGCGCCGCTCGGCTTCCCCGTCGCCGCCTATCTCGAACTCCATATCGAGCAGGGGCCGGTTCTGGAGCGTGAGGACATTCCGGTCGGCGTCGTTACCGGCATCCAAGGCACGCTCTGGCTGGAGATCGAGATCGAGGGGCAGGCGGCCCATGCCGGCACGACGCCGCTCGCGTTCCGGCGCGACCCGATGCGGGCCGCAGCCGCCGCCCTCGCCGAGTTCTACGGCTCGATCATGCCGGGCGACGAGGACGCGCGCTTCACGGTCGGGCGGATCGACGCGCGGCCGGGCTCGGTCAACGCGATCCCCGAGCGCGTCCGCTTCACGATCGACCTCCGCCACCCCGACGCCGGGGTGCTTCGCGATCTCGCCGATCGCATCGCCGGTGTCTGCGAAGCGGCGTGCGCGGCGGCCGGATGCGGCCTCCGGATCCGCCGTCTGGTCGACATGCCGCCGATCGCCTTTCCGGCCGAGATGGTGGAGCGGATCGAGGCGAGTGCCCAGCGCGTCGGGCTCGCTTCGCGCCGCATCGTGTCGGGCGCCTTCCATGACGCGCTCTATCTCGCGCGCTGCGCCCAGACGGCGATGATCTTCTGCCCCTGCCGCGACGGCATCAGCCACAACGAGGCGGAGCATGTCGAGGAGCGCTTCGTGTCGGCCGGCGCGAGCGTCCTTCTCGAGGCGACCCTCTCGTTCCTCGACGAGGCGGGGTAGCGGGCGCGGCCGCCGGGCGGCTCCCGCGACCTGCCGTCAGACGTTCTGCCGGATGAACTCGCGCGCGGCCGCCTTGGTCATCGGCTTGGCGAACAGGAACCCCTGCGCCTCCGTGCAGCCGTTGGCGGTGATGTAGTCGAGCTGGGCAGAGGTCTCGACGCCCTCGGCCGTGGTCGTCACGCCGATCTTCGACGAGAGTTCGAGGATCGACTTGATGATCGCCACGCTCTTGGCGTCGCCGTTGATCGCCTGCACGAAGCTGCGGTCGATCTTGATCTTGTCGAAGCGAAAGTTCTGGAGCGAGCTCATCGAGGAGTAGCCCGTGCCGAAGTCGTCGATCGACACGCGCACGCCCAGTTCCTGGACCGAGCGCAGGAAGCCGACGGTTTCGGGCTTGAGGGCGAGCAGCGAGCTTTCCGTGATCTCGAGTTCGAGGCGGCTCGGGCTGAGACCCGTCGCGGCCAGCGTATTGATGAGGACCGGCAGCATCTCGCCGTGCCCGACCTGGAGCGCCGAAACGTTGACGGCGATGCCGATGTCCTCCGGCCACTCCGCCGCCTCGGTGCAGGCCTCGCGCAGCACCCAGTCGCCCAGCGCCACGATCAGCCCGGTCTCCTCGGCGAGCGGGATGAACTGGTCCGGCGCGATCGTTCCCTGCGTCGGATGGTGCCAGCGCACCAGCGCCTCGAAGGACTTCAGCTTGGCAGTCTGGGCGTCGAAGAGCGGCTGGAAGTTCAGCTCCAGGCATCCGTCCTGCACCGCGTGACGCAGGTCCATCTCCAGGATGCGCCGGGTCCGCCGTTCCTCCAGCATCGCGGGATGAAACACCTTCACGCCCCGCTTGCCGTCGGCCTTGGCCGCATACATCGCGGTGTCGGCGGCGTTCAGCGCCTCGTCGATGTCGCCGAAGGCCGGCGAGAGGAGGGCGAGGCCGCAGGAGGCACCGATCTCGCAAGCGAAGCCGTCGAGTTCGAAAGGCTGGCACAGGCCTTCGACGAGAGTCTTGGCGACACGCTCGGCGTCCGGCGCGTCCGCGCCCTCGAGGACGATGGCGAACTCGTCGCCGCCGAGACGCGCGGCGAAGGAGGGCGCGCGGATCGACGCGGCGAGGCGCTCCGCGACGCCAGCCAGAACGACGTCGCCTATCTCGTGGCCGCGCTCGTCGTTGATCGCCTTGAAGTTGTCGAGGTCGAGGAAGAGGAGGACGGCCGCCTCCTCGGCACTGCGCGCGAGCGCGGCGCCGAGGCGCTCACGAAGGGCGGAACGGTTGGGAAGCTGTGTCAGCGCGTCGTGATAGGCGAGGAAGCGCAGCCGATCCTGCGAGACGTTGAGACTGTCGCGCTGCTCCTCGACGCGGGTCTCCAGCACCGCCTGCTCGGCGCGGGCGGCGTCGAACGCCTGCTTGCGGGAGATCTGCGTCTGGATGCGGGCGAACGCGATCGCGAAGTCGACCGGCTTCGTCACGTAGTCGTTGGCCCCGTCCTCTAGGCACGCCACGACGTCGGCGCTCTCGGACTTGGCGCTCACCATGACGATCGGCAGCTCGGCCTGCGAGCGGGTCTGCCGGATCCGGCGCAGCACCTCGTGGCCCGACATGTCCGGCATCATGATGTCGAGGAGCACGAGATCGAACCGCTGCGTCTCCACGGCTTCGAGCGCGGGCAGGCCGCCGTTCGCCTCCACCACCTCGAAGCCGCGCCGGACGAGCCGGCGCGTGAGGATCTCGCGGTTGTCCTGAACGTCGTCGACCACGAGGACGCGGGGCGCTGCCGAGGCCGCCGCGGCGGAGGTGTCGCGCGGGAGGGGGATCATCTGCGAGGACATGATCGGATCTCGAAGGCTGGTCGAAGGGGAGGGACTGGTCATGCGGCACACTCGACGGCGCCGGGTCGCGTGAGCGGCGACGGCGTGTCCGGCTCGGGGCACCGCGGCTCGGCGTCGAGATGGGCGGGCAGGCGGATGGTGAAGCAGGATCCTTCGCCGTGCTTGCTGGCGACCGAGATCTCGCCGCCGAGGAGGATCGCCTGCCGCTTGGTCAGCGACAGGCCGAGGCCCGTGCCGCCGTATCGGCTGCTGGTCGACAGCTCGGCCTGCTCGTAGTCGGCGAAGATGCGCGACAGCGCTTCCTTGCGCATGCCGATGCCGCTGTCGGTGACGGCGAGCGTCAGCGTGTTCTCGGCGCCCCCGTTCAGCGTCACCGAAAGCTGGATGGTGCCGTTGGCGGTGAACTTGGCGGCGTTGCTGAGAAGATTGAGCAGCATCTGCCGGACCACCGTGCGGTCCGTCGTGACGCTAGCCGAGGCGTTGGGGCAGATCAGGACGAGGCGGTTGCCGTTCTTCTCGACCAGCGGCTGGGTGTTGGCGACGACGTCGTCGCACAGCTCGCGCAGCGTGAAGCGCGAGGGCTTCACCGGCTGCTGGCTGGCGCCCTCGCCGTCGAGATTGAGGACGTCCGACACCAGCGACAGGAGATGGCGGCCGGCCATGTTGATCTTGCGGATGTCGGAGGCCTTCGTGTCGGCGGACGGGGCGTTCATGTCGCATTCCTCGAGAAGGATCTCGGAGAAGCCGATGATGGCGTTCAGCGGCGTGCGCAGCTCGTGGCTCATTTTGGAGAAGAACCGGCGGCGGGCCTGGCTGCTGCGCTCGGCGGCGCTGCGCGCCTTCTCGAGCTCGACGACGGTCAGGCGGTAGCGCTCGGCCTCGGTCTCCATCTCGTCGCGCAGCGCCGTGACGCTGGCGTAGTAGATCGCCATCCAGCTCATGTAGACGGTCGCCGCGGCGATCGACAGCCAGCCGAGGATGCGCAGCGCCGCGGTCGGCACGATGGGGGCGAGGCCCCAGTATTCGGCCGCCATCAGAAAGATCATGATGTCGAGCGCGAACACCATCAGGATCAGGCGCTGGCGCTCGCCGTGATAGAATAGGCCGAGCAGAAGGGCGACGATCAGCCAGGGCAGGAAGGGCGAGCTGAAGCCGCCGTAGAAGAAGGTGCCGAAGAGCGCCGTCGCGGTAAGGAGCTCGAACGACAGGAACGAGGCGAGCTTGATGTCGCCGGTCGCGCGCAGGAGGAACGGCAGCGTCCAGAACGAGCAGATCGCCGCGATCATGATGACGAGCGGCGCGTCGACGCTCGGCGAGGTGAAGATCAGGAACAGCCCCATCGGCTGCGCGATGATGGGGCCGAACAGGTGCGTGAAGACGAACACCCGGATCATCTCGTTCTCGGACCGGCTGCGGCCGGCCGAACCCGGTGCGAACCAGGCCAAAACTCCGTCGATCCAGGCGTTCAAGATGTCTCCCCCCTTCGCTTCTTCGCGTCGTTTAGGCTGCTGCGTCCGCTCCGGTCAGGAGGCGATCGCGAAGCGCTGCCCTTCGCCGCGGGCGAGCGTGGCGCGCGCCGCCTGCATGCCGGTCTCCATGTGCTGGGCGGCGAGAGCCACCTCGGCCGCCGAATGCGTCGCCATGACCTGCAGGCGGAAGCGGGCGAGACCCTTGCCGACGGCCGGGAACTCGACGAGGTTCGACACGAGGCCGAGCGTCGGCAGGATCTTGGCGGTCAGGCGCGCCAGCTTCTCGTCGCCGGTCTTCACCGAGACGATCGCGGACGGATCGCCGTAGACGCCCATGCCGCGCTCCTCGATCTGCCGTCGCAGCGACAGGACGTTGTCCATCAGGCGCCCGCGCAGGGCGGCACCTTCGGCCGAGCGCACGATCGATAGAGCCTGTCCGATGATGGCGACCTGGACGGGCGAGAGCGCGTTTGAGAAGGTGCAGGACGGGCTGTAGAAGCGCAGGTACTCCTTCACCGCGCGCTTTCGCGAGGCGACGAAGCCGCCGTTCGAGGCGAAGGTCTTGGAGAAGGATCCCATCACGAGATCGACCTTCCCGAGCATGCCCTGCATGCCGATGTGACCGGTGCCGTCGGCGCCGAGGCATCCGAGGTCGTGGGCGACGTCGACCATCAGCGTCGCGCCGAACTCGTTCGCGAGGGCCTGAAGGCCCGCGATGTCGGGCGTGTCGCTGTCCATCGAGAACAGGCTCTCGGTCACGATCATGATCCCGGCCTTGGGATCGCGGGCGCGGATCGTGCGCAGCCGTTCGCGGCAGTGCTCGTTGTCGAGATGGCGGAAGAGGACGACGTTGCGCGTCGCAGCCTGCGCGCCCGTCTGGAGGCACGCGTGGGCGAGCGCGTCCATGACGATGTAGTCGTGCGAGCGCACGAGGCCCTTGATCACACCGAAGCCGGCCGCCCAGCCGGTTGGGTAGAGCACCACCTCGTCCATCTGCAGGAAGTCGGCCAGCGAACGCTCGAGCACGAGGGAACTCGCTGTGTTGCCGACGAGGGCGGGCGAGCCCGCGGAGTGGACGCCGATCTCGTCGATCGCGGCATGGGCGCTCGCACGCACCGCCGGATGGGCGCAGAGGCCGAGATAGTCCTGCGAGGCGAAGTTGACGCCCTCCATCAGGACGCCGCTGTCGTCGCGCACGCCGCAGGTCGAGGCGGGGCCGGTCTCGGTGGCGCGCGAGAACGGCCAGACGCCATGCCGGCGGCGCTCGTCCTGCCAGTCGAAGAAGCGTTCGCAGCGGTCGAGAAGGTTGGTGTCCTCCATCACGCGGAAGTCCCGCATGCTGCCCGTCAGCGCCTTTTCGCTCGTCATCGTCGGTACTCCTGTTGGATGGTCTTGTCTTGTTGTTTGGCCGTGACCCTATCGCGCGGGATATAATGTTCGATGAACGAAGAAAGTCGTTGAAAGATTGGATACTGAATCGCTAACGAAAAGCGCAAGTCGAGTATGCTATATTGCAAAGACAACCATAGTAAATAATATCGATACGCTTGCAACGGAGGCGTGTATACTCCCGAACTCCCGAGCGGGGCGCGCCAAACGAAAGGGCCGCCCGGCTCTTTCGAGACGGGCGGCCCTGGAGGGATGCCGAAAGCCTGTCGGGTGCGTCGGGCTCAGAAGCGGAAGGTGATGCCGCCCGAGAGGACAAGCGGGTCGAGCTTGACGTCCGCTTCCACCGGCGCGCCGCCGAGCGAACCCTTGGCCGAGGTGCGCAGCCGCGCCTTCTTGACGTCGAGGAAGACACCGAACCGGTCGTTGACCATCATGTCGACGCCGACCTGCGCGGCGATGCCGACGGCCGGATCGACGTCGAGGCCACTCATCGCCCCGTCCTTGTTGTCGAAGACGAACATGAACATCGGGCCGAGGCCGACATAGGGCTGGAACCAGCCCCATTCGCGCACCTGATATTGCAGCGTGAGGGCGGTGGGTCCGTAGAGAATGCCGCCGACGCGCCCGAACGGGGCGGCCGTGCCCGCACCGTTGATGTCGATATCGGGCGGGAAGCCGCCGGTGAAGGCGAGCGACATGTTGGGGTTCAGCCGGTAGCCGACCTCCACGAGGCCCGTCAGGTGGTCGTCGATCGAGATCGTCGCACCCGGCACGACGGCGCCGCCGACCTTCATCACCGCGCCTTCGCTCGGCATGATGCTCGCGACACCCGTGCGGACGAAGAAGCGGGACGGGTCGGAGCCTGCCGGCGTCGCCGCGACCGGTTCGCCGACGGATGCGTCCACGACGTCGGCCGCCCTCGCGCCGGTCGCCGAGAGGCAGAGCGAGAGAAGGAGAAGGGAGAGGAGATGCCTCGTCATGGCGGAGCCTTGGCGCGATCCTGCGAGAGGGTGGGAACCCATGGTCCGACCCGGCGCGTCGCCATCACCCGGTCGATTCACGTATTCTCTATCCATCAGAGGATGAAGAATGGTTAACGCGCCCGTGGACCGGGCGCGGAGGTTATCAAGCCGCGTAGGCCAGCTCGCGAACGGTGCGGGACGCGGCCCGTGGCTCGACGACCGCGCCGCGCGGCAGCATGATCGTGAAGGTGCTGCCCGATCCGGCGACGCTCTCGGCTTCGATGGTCCCGCCCATCGCCTTGGCGAGACGGTGGACCAGCGTGAGGTTGAGGCCGGTGCCGCCGTAGCGGCCGTCCGCTGCGTCGCGGTCGACGCTGAATGTCTCGAACAGCGTCGCCAGAACCGCCGGCGGTATGCCCGCGCCCGTGTCGCTGACGCGGATGCGGAACAGGCCGGCGTCGGTGCAGGGTTCGACGCTGACGCTGACGAGACCGCCCGGCGTGTGGGTCACGGCGTTCTCGACCACCGCATCGAGGATCTGGATCAGGCGCTGCTCGTCGCCGCTCAAGGGGCCGATGTCCGGCGCGCACGACAGCGCGATGAGGGTGCCCGCAGCGCTCGCCCGCTCGCGATGGCGATCGGTCACCCCCACCAGCACGGCGTCGATCGCGAGCGGGCGGCAGTCGAAGGTCATGCGGCCCGCCTCGATCTTGGACAGGTCGAGGATCATGTTGATGAGACGCAGGAGATACTGGCCGGCGTCGAGGATCTTGTCGACGTCCTTCTCCATCATCGCGTCGCGTTCGTCGACCGCGTCCTCCTTCAGGATCTGGCCGTAGCCGATCACCGCGTTGAGCGGGGTGCGCAGCTCGTGGCTCATGCGGGCGAGGAACTCGGAACGGGCCGCGGTCGCCGCCTCGATCGCGATCACGGCCCCGCGCAGTTCCTCGGACACGCCCCGGCGGCGGCGCACCTCGGCTTCGAGCTCGCGGCTCGCGTCGAAGATGCGCCCGTAATAGATCGCCATCGTCGCGACGTAGCAGAGAGCGGCGAGCGTCGAGACGATGCCCAGACCATGCTGGGCGTATTCCGGCAGATCGTTGCGATCGGGCTGGAGCCAGAGGTAGAGCGCGAAGAAGACCGAGAAGCAGCCTGCCGAGATCAGGAGCAGGCGCACCCGCACCTTCGGATCGCCGCCGATGTAGAAGAGCGAGAGGATCGGGATGATCAGGATCCAGGGCGTCGTCGGCGAGGTCACGCCGCCGTTGTGATAGAGGCTGAGAAGAATGCAGAAGTTGAGGTTCAGCACCGAGGCCGACACGAGGCGCGTGTAGGAAATCCCGGCCTTCAGAAGGAAGGGGAAAAGCCAGAACGCGTTGATCGAGACGCCGAGGGCGAGAAGGTCCCAGCCCGGCGTCGGATCGAGGAGATAGAGCGCCAGCGGCACGGAGTTGCCGAGGATCGGGCCGAACGTGTGGCTGATCAGGAACATGCGGGCGCAGTTGGCCGCCTCGCGGTGCTGCGCGATCTCGGGCGGGATGAAGCGCTGGAGCAGGCGGAAGTAGGCGTCTGAGAACGCTCGGCTGGACATGGCGCATCCGCTGGACGGGGAGGGCGCCCGCGAACCGCAGCACCCCTGGATCGCGCCACCATCCCTGCCGAGCGCTTGCCTGCGCGTTAATAAGGCAGAGGCCATCTCGCAGCAGTATTAACCATTCCTTCAAATCCGGCCGATAAACCTGAAGCCAGAGAGACGTATCCACGCGGTGGGACCGGCCATGACCCTGACGACGAAACTCGCGCTCGCATCGCTTCTGATGGCGGCGCCGGCAGCCGCCGCGGACCTGACGATGCCCGAGCCCGTGGCCGTCGTTCCGATGGAGGCCCCGATCGACTTCACCGGCTTCACCGTCGGCGGGTTCATCGGCGCGGCCTATTCCGACGGCCAGGCGAATCTCGGCGCCTATGACGGATCGCTGATCCGGCTCGACGTCAGCAACGGCCTGTTCCCCCAGTCGATCGACGACAGCGACACCGGATTTCTCGGCGGCGTCAGCGTCGGCTACAACCACCAGTTCGGCCAGTTCGTCGCCGGCGTCGAGGCGGACGTCTCCTGGCTCGACCTCAACCCGCGCGCCGGGCTGAACCTGCGCGATCCCAACCCCGATCCGCAGTTCAACAACGTCCAGACGATCACGTCCTACGAGACCGAGGTGGAAGCGCTCGGCACCGTGCGCGCCCGCCTCGGCATGGCCTTCGATCGCACCCTCGTCTACGCGACGGGCGGCCTTGCGATCGGCGACGTGAAGAACCGCTTCGCGCTTTCGATCCCGGAATTCGGCTACAATTCGCCGGACTGGAGCACGAGCGACACGCTCTACGGCTACGTCGTCGGCGGCGGCATCGAGCACAAGCTGACGCAGTCGATCAGCCTGCGCGCCGAGGGCCTGTACTACGATCTCGAGAACACGACCGTGAACGCGGCCGACCCGGTCGCCTTCCCCGGCCAGCGGATCTCCTACGGCTTCGACAACGACGGCTTCATCGGCCGCGTCGGCCTCGCCTACACGTTCTGAGCCGACGATCCCGGCGGCGAGCGATCGCCGCCCGCGGGCGCCCCATCGGGAAGGGCGCCCTTTGCCGTGCGGTCAGTAGATCGCGGTGACCGGCGCCTTGCCGGACCGCACGTAGCCGCGATACATGCCCTCCGAGTTGAACGGCAGCGCGACGTTGCCGTGGCGATCGACCGCGACGAGGCCGCCCGAGCCGTCGTTGGGCGCCAAGACGCGATGCACGACATGGTCGGCCGCCGCATCGAGGCTCTCGCCGAGGTGGCGCATGCGCGCCGCGATCTCGGCCGCCGCGCCATAGCGGATGAAGACCTCGCCGTGGCCGGTGCCGGACACCGCGCAGATGTCGTCCGCCAGCGTTCCCGCCCCGATCACCGGCGTGTCGCCGACGCGTCCCGGCGCCTTTCCGGTCATGCCGCCCGTCGAGGTCGCGGCCGCAAGGTTCCCGTTCAGGTCGCAGGCGACGGCGCCCACGGTGCCGTGCCGCACGGCCGCGTCGGACGACGTCTCGCCGCGCGCCCGCAGCGCCAGCGTCTCCTGGAGCGCGTCCCAACGTTTCTGGGTGAAGAAATAGCTGGCCTCCTCGAAGGGGAGCCCCGCCTCCTGCGCGATCCGCGCCGCCGCCTCGCCGATCATCATCACATGCGGGCTCCCTTCCATGACGGCGCGCGCAGCGCGGATCGGGTTGCGCGGACCGAAGAGACCCGCCACCGCGCCCGCCCGCCGATCGGCGCCGTTCATCACGGCCGCATCCATCTCCTGGCGTCCCGCGCTGGTGAAGACCGCGCCGCGCCCGGCATTGAAGAGGGGCTCGTCCTCCAGCGCGCAGACCGCGGCGGTCACCGCGTCGAGCGCCGAACCGCCGTCGCGCAGGATCGCGGACCCGGCCTCCAGCGCGCGCAGGAGCCCTGCATGCGTCGCCTGCTCGATCTCCGGCGTCAGGTCCGAGCGCCGGATCGTGCCGGCGCCGCCGTGGATGGCGAGGGCGAAGGTCTGAGACATGCTGTGATTCCCGATGAAGGTTTCAGGCCCGCCCGCCGTCGACCGACAGGATCTGCCCGGTGATCCAGGAGGCTTCGAGGCTGAGAAGGAAGAGGACGGCGTTGGCGATGTCGGCCGGGCGCCCGAGGCGTCGCAGGTGGGTACCCTCGATCACGCCTGCCTGCCGGTCCGGCCCGAAGGCTTCCCACTGCCTCTCCGTCGAAGGGTTGGAGAGGACGAAGCCGGGGGCCACCGAATTGACGGTGACGCCGGCGGGCCCGAGTTCGAGGGCGAGCTGACGCGTCAGTCCGACCAGCGCGTGCTTGGCGGAGGCGTAGGCCTGGATACCGGTAAGGCTCGGCCGCAGGCCGGCGCCCGAGGAAATGGTGACGATGCGGCCGGCATCGGAGCCCTTCAGAAACGGCACCGCCGCCTGCGCGCACCACAGGGCGCTCATCAGGTTGGCGTCGAGGATCGCCGTGAAGTCCGCCTCGCCGATCTCATCGAGGGGGCGGCCGACCTGCCCGCAGACGCCGCCGGCCGACGTGACGAGGCCGTCGAGGCCGCCGAGCGCATCGGCCGCCTCGCGGATCGCGCGGTGCGCATCGTCCCGCCGGCCGAGATCGACCGAGAGGCGCGCGGCCGCGTTCTCGACGGCGTCGAGCCCGGATGCGTCGATGTCGAGCACGGCCACCTTCGCACCGCTGGCGACGAGCTGGCTCGCGATCGCGCGACCGATGCCCTGCGAGGCGCCGGTGACGACGAAACGTCGGTCGGCGAGACTCAGGCGCATGCGGGCAGCATCGCGTCGAGCGTTGCGAGCGACTGCTCGCGTCGGCCGGCCTCGAGGTCGTGCACGAGCTCGACGAGGCGCGACAGGGCAGGCGTCGCGATCTTGTGCCGCGCGCCGATCACGGTGAGAGGCAGGACCTGCGCGTCGACCTCGGTCTGGCGCCGGCGCACGGCCAGATCCCGCCAGATGCCGGAATGGGTCTTGGCCGTATGGCGGTTGTGTTCGGCCATGGCGGCGACCGAACGGTGCGCGGCGGCCGAGCCGGGCGGGCCGAAAAAGGCATCCGGGTCGAAGCCGTTGAAGCCGAGCGGCTCGACGCCCTCCGCCCGCGCAAGCTGCATGACCTCGCGGCCGAGCGCGTCGTAGACCGGAAAATGCGCTTCCCGCGCCAGTGCGTCGGCCATGGAATCGTTCGTGAGCGCCGTGGCGAAGAGCAGCGCGCCATAGGCGAGCTTGCCCCAGAGATAGCCCCAGATGTTGTCGGTCGTCACCGCCTGCGGCTCGACCAGCCGGAACAGCGCGTGCATCTCGGCGAGCCGCGGCGTCATCGTGCCGTCGAGCTCGCCGAGCGCCATGGCGGCGCGGTTGCCGTAGAGGATGCGCCCCGGCGCCTGCCAGTCCGCGCCGAAATTGACGAAGCAGCCCATCGTGCGCGCCGCGCCGAGGCGTTCGGCGATGACGCTCTCGTTCAGCCCGTTCTGGGCGGACACGACGAAGCCGTCGTCGGCGACGTGCGGCGCGAGCTGGTCGAGCGCGCCTTCCGTGTGGTGTGCCTTGACCGCCAGGACCGTGCGCCGGAACCGCCCTTCCACTGCCTCCGGGCGGCAGGCGCGCACGCTTTGCCGGAAGGCTTCCACCGGCCCTTCGATCGCGAGGCCCTCGCGGTTCATCGCCTCGACATGGTCGCCGGCGACATCGACGAGGAGGACGTCCTGTCCGGCACGCTGGAGATAGGCGCCGAGCACACCGCCGATCGCGCCGGCACCCCAGATCAGGATCGGCTCGCCCCGCGGGTTCAACGCCAGTCTCCGTCCAGAAGCGAACGGGTCTCCTCGACGCCGACGCGCCAAAGCGCCTCCATCTCGGCGTCGTCGCGCTGGTAGTAGCCGCCGTAGTTGCCGTCGCCGACCAGCTCGCGAACGCCGTCGGCGGACCGGTCCTTCAGGCGGTCGAAGTCGGCCATCGGCTTCTGCTCGCCGGGAACGGGGCGTCCGGGCAGGCGCGTCCAGGGGAAGTTCTCCATCCAGGAGGCGTGGCTCGCCTTCGGGTCGATCTCCTGCACCTTGGTCCAGGCGCGTGGGGCGTTCCACCAGTTGTGGAAGCGCGCGCGGGCGCCCGGCCGCTCGTCCATCCATTCCATCGTCACCGGCTGCACGGGCGAGTTGCCGCCATGGCCGTTGACGATGAGGACGCGCCGGAAGCCGCTGCGGTAGAGGCTGTCGAGAATGTCGCGCACCACGGCCATGTAGGTGACCGTGCGCAAGGAGACCGTGCCGGGATAGGCGTTGAAATAGGGCGTCAGGCCATAGGCGAGCACCGGGAAGACCGGCACGCCGAGCGGTTCCGCCGCCTCGGCTGCCATGCGCCCGGCGAGGATCGAATCGACCGACAGGCTGAGATAGGCGTGCTGCTCGGTCGAGCCGAGCGGCAGCACGCAGCGGTCGTCATGCTTCAGATAGGCTTCGATCTCGAACCAGTTGCTGTCGTCTATCTTCAACGGAGGCTTCCTCGATGCTGGGCGTCTCGCGCCGTGCCTGGATGGCCGGCAGGAGTTCGGTTCGGATCGCGTGGGGATCGGGGGTGTGGCGGTATTCGATGGCCCTCTGGCCGGGGCGCAGGCGCTCGCGCAGGCTTTCCGCGCCCGTCGCGAAGATCAGCACCTCGCAGCGGTCGAGCACCTCGTCGATTTCAGGCGCGTCCCACAGGCACGCGTCGGTCGCCGAGACATGCGGGGCGAAACGCAGGATGCCGGCGCGCATGAGCGCCAGGAATTCGGCGAAGTAGGAGACCACCGCGACGCGCGCCTCGGGCGCGATCCGCGCGAGCTCGATCCGCGTCGTTTCGGTCGGGATGAAGGTCATGCCGACCACCGGCACGTCCGGAAACAGGCGCTGCGCCTCGGCGCGCACGTTGAGCGGGGTCACCACGAGATCGATGCCGGCGGGCCGCTCATCCTCGGCGTCCCGAAGCGTCGCAGCCAGCACCTCGTCGCGCTCCGGCAGATGCGTGCGCAGGACGGCGGCGTAGCTCTCCGTCGCTTCCGCAAAGATGCCGAGCATCAGGATGCGCAGGGCCCGCGGTCGCGCCCGCGCGTTGGCGACGCGCAGCACGAGCTCCTGGCGATCGAGGCCGAGGCCTTCCGCGAGTTCGACGAGATCCTCGATCCGCGACTGGAGGAGGCGGTGTCCGTCGCCGGCCTCACTGAGGGCGCTGACGCCCCGCGTGACGAAGCTGCCGGCGCCGACGCGCCCTTCCATCAGTCCCGACGAGCGAAGCGCGGCATAAGCGCCCGAGACGGTGACCGGCGACACGCTGAGGCGGGCCGCGAGCGCGCGCACCGAGGGCAGCTGGGAGCCGGCCGGCAGGTCGCCCGAGGCGATGCCGTATTCGAGCGCGCCGCGGAGCTGGACGCTGACCGGCACCGATAGGCCGCGGTCGATCGCCGCCGCGATGCGGTTCGCCGCCTGTTCCAGCTGGGTCTCGAGACTGCTCATGGATGTATCAGTGCACCATTACATCGGCAGCATCAAGCCGGTTGATTGGTCGGATATTGTGCAGTTGCAGCATAATTTTGGCGCGAATTTGGACTTGACCGCAGTCGATAACGCTTCCTAGTGTTACAGCAGACCGTAACACTTGAGGGGTTCGCCGGCATGTCACGCAAGTTCCTGCACGCTTCGATCGCCACGCTGGCACTGATGATGGCGGCGCCTCTGGCGGCCGAGGCCCAGACGCTGACGATCGGCGTGCGCGCCGGCCCCGATTCGATCGACCCGCACTGGTCGACGCTCGGCAGCCAGGCCGAAACCCTGCGCCACGTCTTCGACACGCTGGTGGGCGTCGACAACAACCTCCAGCTCCAGCCCGCGATCGCCACGTCCTGGACGCCGACCGGCGAGGACACCTGGGAGTTCAAGATCCGCGAGGGCGTCAAGTTTCACAACGGCGAGCCGCTGACCGCCGAGGACGTCAAGTTCTCGATCGAGCGCATTCCGCAGGTCACCGGCCCGATGTCGATGACGATCTACACGAAGCGCGTGAAGTCGGTCGAGGTTGTCGATCCCACCACCTTGAAGGTCACCACCAACGGCACCGCCCCCTCGCTGCCCAACGATTTCATCCGCCTCTTCATCGTGCCGAAGTCGACCGGCGCCGAGGCGCGCAACGAGGATTTCAACTCGGGCGCCAAGGCCATCGGATCGGGACCCTACAAGTTCGTGTCCTGGACCCCGAAGGGCGACTTCGTGGCCGAGCGCAACGAGGACTACTGGGGCGAGAAGCCCCACTGGCAGCGCGTCGTGCGCCGCGAGATCCCGGACGACGCGGCTCGCGTGGCGGCGCTGCGCTCGGGCGGCGTCGACCTCATCAACTACGTGCCGGCGAGCGACTACCCGGCGCTGAAGGGCGACGGGAGCATGGAGACCTTCATCTCCGACTCGCTCTACATCCTGAACGTCCAGCCCGTGCAGAAGGAGACGCTGCCCCAGAAGGTGAAGGTCGACGGCAAGGAAATCGACGCCAATCCCTTCGCCGACCTCAAGGTGCGCACGGCGCTCGACAAGGCGATCGACCGCAAGACGCTCGTGCGCGTCGTCCTCGAAGGTCTCGGCAAGCCGGCCAACCAGCTGATGCCTGAAGGCTTCTTCGGCTATTCCGCCGAACTGCCCGAGCCGCAGTACGATCTGAAGGGCGCCAAGGCGCTTCTGGCCGAGGCCGGATACCCCAACGGCTTCGAGTTCGACTTCACCTGCACCAACAACCGCGTGCCGGGCGATTCCGTGGTCTGCGAGGCACTGGCGCAGATGTGGTCGCGCGCCGGGCTGAAGGTCAACGCCAACGCGCTGAACGGCACCGTCTTCTTCCCAGCCTCGCAGCGCGGCGACTATTCGGTCCAGATGTCGGCCTGGGGCACGATCACCGGCGAGGCGTCCTACACCTACGGCTCGCTGATCCACACGGCGGACCCGAACATCGGCCTCGGCGCCTTCAACCGCACGGGCTATTCGAACAAGGCCTTCGACGCGCGGTTCGAGGAGGGCCAGCGGACGCTCGACGACGACAAGCGCCGCGCGATCTTCGAGGAGACTTCGAAGATGTCGATGGAGGACCGGGCGATCATCCCGACCGTGATCCTGCAGACCGTCTGGGCGGCGAAGGCCGGAACCGTCAGCTTCCAGCCGCGCGTCGACCAGGAAACGCTCGCCTACCTCATCAAGCCCGCGTCCTGACGCGCCCCGCCGCCCGCGCCGCCGCCGACGGCGTGCGCGGGCCCCGGAATCCCATGCCTTGAAGGACCGCGATGGCCGGCTTCGTCCTCCAGCGTCTGGCGCAGGCCGTGATCGTCATCTTCGCGATGTCGATCATCGTGTTCCTCGGCGTCTACGCCATCGGCAACCCGATCGACGTCCTGATCGATCCGGGCGCCGACCAGGCGACGCGCGCCGCCCTGATCGCCCAGTACGGGCTCGACCTGCCCCTGTGGCGGCAGTACCTGAACTTCCTCGCCGGCGTGGCGACGGGCGATCTAGGGCGGAGCCTGATCTACAACGTTCCCGTCGTCGATCTCATCTTCTCGCGCCTGCCGGCGACGCTCGAACTCGTCCTCGTCTCCGTCGCGCTCGCGACGCTCATTGGCGTGCCGGCGGGCATCTATGCCGGCTACCGGCCGCAGTCGGCCGGCGCCAAGGCGATCATGGCCTTCTCGGTGCTCGGCTTCTCGGTCCCGACCTTCTGGATCGGCATGCTCCTGATCATGACCTTCGCGGTGGAACTCGGCGTCCTGCCGTCCGGCGGGCGCGGCGAGGTCGGCTCGTTCCTCGGCCTGTCCACCTCGCTCGTCACGCAAGACGGCTGGAGCCATGTCATCCTGCCCGCGATCAACCTGTCGCTCTTCAACATGGGCCTGATGATCCGCCTGACGCGGGCGGGCATGGTGGAGGCGATGCGCGCCGACTATGTCCGCTTCGCCCGCGCGCAAGGCTTGTCGGAGGGCCGCATCGTCGGCTCGCACGTCCTCAAGAACATCTCGATCCCGCTCGTCACCGTCTTCGGCCTCGAACTCGGATCGACGCTCGCCTTCGCAGTGGTCACCGAGAGCGTCTTCAACTGGCCGGGCGTCGGCAAGCTGATCATCGATTCCATCCTCCAGCTCGATCGGCCCGTCATGGTCGCCTACCTCGTGCTCGTCGTGATCCTCTTCGTGCTCATCAACTTCACCGTGGATCTCGTCTATGCGCGCCTCGACCCGCGCGTCCGGCTCGGAGGAAGCGCCGAATGAGCCTTGCCATCGCCCCGCCGACCGAGACCCGCGGCGTCCGGCTGCGGCAGGTCTGGAGCGACTACCGCCGCTCGCCGCTGGCCGTCCTCGCGCTCGTCGTCATCGCGGTGCTCCTAGTCGCCTCCTTCGGCGCGCCCTGGCTGACGCCGCAGGACCCCTACGACATGGCCTCGCTCGACTGGGCCGACGCCTTCCTGATGCCCGGCGAGACGGGATCGGGCGGCTATGTCCACTGGCTCGGCACCGACAATGTCGGGCGCGACATGCTGTCGGCGATCCTCTTCGGCCTGCGCACCAGCTTCGTGATCGGCCTGACCGCCAATCTCCTGGCGCTCGCGTTCGGCGTCCTCGTCGGGCTGTCGGCGGCCTATTTCGGCGGCCGGTGGGAAGCGCTCCTGATGCGCATCGTCGACCTGCAGCTCTCGATGCCCGCGATCCTCCTGGCGCTGGTGCTGGTCGCCGTGCTCGGGCAGGGCCTTGCCCAGATCGTCGCGGCGCTGGTGGTCGCGCAATACGCCTATTTCGCGCGCACCACTCATGGCGCCGCGGTCGCCGAGCGGCGCAAGGACTATATCGAGGCCGCCCGCGCGACACCGCTGCCGGCCTCGCGCGTCCTCTTCCGCCACCTCCTTCCCAACGTCCTGCCGCCGCTGATCGTCGTGGCAAGCGTGCAGGTCGCCGGTGCGATCGCGCTGGAGGCGACCCTGTCCTTTCTCGGCGTCGGCCTGCCGCTCACCGAACCCTCGCTCGGCTCGCTGATCTCCAATGGCTTCAAGTACATTCATTCCGACCGCCCTTGGCTGTCGATCTATCCGGGCGTCGCGCTGATGATCGCCGTCGTCGCGATCAACCTCGTGGGCGACCGCGTGCGGCACCTCCTCGATCCGAGGGGCCGCCGATGAGCGCGCCCGCCCTCGACGTGCGCGGCCTCGTCACCCGCTTCGACACGCGCGCCGGTCCATTGACCGCGGTCAACGGCGTCAGCTTCAGCGTCGAGCGCGGCCGCATCCTCGGGCTCGTCGGCGAATCCGGTTCCGGCAAGAGCGTCACCGGCTTCTCGATCCTCGGCCTGATCGACGAGCCGGGCGAGGTCGCGGCCGGCGAGGTGCGGGTGGAGGGCGTCGACATGCGCGCGCTCTCGCCGGCCGAGCAGCGCCGGATGCGCGGCCATCGTGTGGCGATGGTCTTCCAGGACCCGATGATGACGCTGAACCCCGTCCTGACGGTGGGCGACCAGATGCGAATGGCCGTGCGTGCGCATGCGAAGGTCTCGAAGGCGGAGGCGAGCGAGCGCGCGCGCCGGGCGCTGGAGGCGGTCGGCATCCCGTCGCCGGCGGAGCGCCTGCGCGCCTATCCGCACCAGCTTTCGGGCGGCATGCGCCAGCGCGTGGCGATCGCCATCGCGCTCCTGCACCAGCCGGCCGTGATCATCGCAGACGAGCCGACTACCGCGCTCGACGTCTCGATCCAGGGGCAGATCCTCGCCGAGATCCGGCGCCTCGCCGACGACACGGGGACGGCGGTGGTCTGGATCACCCACGACCTCGCCGTCGTCTCCAGCCTCGCCGACGACCTGTGCGTGATGTATGCGGGGCGGATCGTGGAGCGGGGCCCGGCCGACGCCGTGATCGCCCGGCCGCGCCATCCCTACACGCGCGGGCTTCTCGATTCCGTACCCGGCCAGCACGAACCCGGCAGCCGGCTCCCCCAGATCCCGGGCTCGACGCCCTCGCTCGCCCATCTTCCCGCCGGCTGCCCGTTCCAGCCCCGCTGCGCGCGTCGCACCGAGCGCTGCAGCGCGGAGCCGCCGCTGGTCACGCTCGGTGTGCAGGCCGTCCTCTGCTATCACCCGCTGGAAGCTGCCGCATGAGCGAAGTCCTTCTGTCGCTGGAGGGTGTCTCCAAGCGCTTCGCCCGCCGTCCGGGCCTCGGCGAGCGTCTTGCCGGCGCCTTCCGGGGCGGCGCCAGGCCGGTCGTCGTCCGGGCGGTCAGCGAGGTCGACCTGTCCGTGCGCCGGGGCGAGGTGATCGGGATCGTCGGCGAGTCCGGCTGCGGGAAGTCGACGCTCGGGCGCATGATCTCCGGCATCACCGTGCCGAGCGACGGGCGCCTCGTCTTCGACGGCGGCCCGGTGGCCGCCGAGCGGCGCGGCCACGTGTCGAAGCTGACGACGCGGGTCCAGATGATCCATCAGGACCCCTTCGCCTCGCTCAACCCGCGTCTCACGGTAGGCCAGACGATCGGCGAGGGCCCTGCGGTGCATGGGCTCGTGACGGGGCGGGACACCGCGACCTACGTGCGCGGGCTCCTCTCGCAGGTGGGCCTCGACGCAGACTACGCGGACCGGCTGCCGCACCAGTTCTCGGGCGGGCAGCGCCAGCGCGTCGCGATCGCCCGCGCGCTCGCCATGCGGCCCGATCTCCTCGTCCTCGACGAGCCGGTCGCCTCGCTCGACGTGTCGATCCAGGCGCAGGTGCTGAACCTCTTCCAGGACCTGCGCACGTCGCTGGGGCTCACCGCGCTCTTCGTCAGCCACGACCTTGGCGTCGTGCGACATGTCAGCGACCGAGTGGCGATCATGTATCTCGGGCGCGTCGTGGAGATCGCCTCGGTCGGCGCGATCTACGAAACCCCGCTGCACCCCTATACGCAGGCGCTCTTCGAGAGCGTGCCGCGCATCGGCACCGGCCGCGCGCGGTTCCGGCCGATCCGCGGCGAGATCCCGTCGCCGATCGATCCGCCGCCGGGCTGCACCTTCCATCCGCGCTGCCCCCATGCCGGACCGCGCTGCCGCGTCGAGATCCCGAGGCTGAAGGAGGCGGCGCCGGGCCACCGTGCGGCCTGTCACCTGCATGACGGCGGTACGGGAGGAACGGCATGAGCCGCGCATCGCAGGCCCTCGCCGAGGAGATCGGCGCCGTCAACGACATCCTGTGTGCCGTGGCGCTCCTCCAGTGGGACAACCGCACGATGATGCCGGCCGGCGGAGCTGAGACGCGCGGCCACCAGATCGCGACCCTCAAGGGCATCGCGCGCGAGCGCATCCTGTCGGACGCCACGCGGCGGGCGACGGACGATCTCCTCGCCGAGACCGAGGGGAGGGCGGACACCGACCTCGACCGGCGCGCGGCCCTGACGGTGCAGGCTGCGATCGATCATCACGGGCGGCTCGACGCCGCGCTGCTGCGCCGTCAGGCCGAACTCGGCCCGGTTGCGGGGGCGGCTTGGGCGACGGCGCGCGAGACCAGCGACTTTTCCGTCTTTCTGCCCTTCCTCGACGAGAGCGTCGCGCTGGCGCGCGAGAGCGCGGCGGCGATCGGCCACGACGGCCATCCCTACAGCGCGATGGTGGCGCTCTACGAACCGGGCGAGACCGCCGGCTCCATCCGGCGCTTCTTCGCCACGCTGCGCGCCGGCATCCTTCCCATTCTCGACGAGGCGCGGGGGCGTGAGCGCGACGACGTCGTCCACCGGCGCTTTCCGGTCGAGGCGCAGCGCGCGCTCTGCCGCGACCTCGCCGAACTGACGGGCTACGACTTCGGGCGCGGTCGCCTCGACACGGCGGTGCATCCGTTCGAGATCTCCTTCACCCGCAACGACGTGCGCATCACGACGCGCTACCGCGAGAAGTTCCTGCCCGGCGCCCTGTTCGGGGCGCTGCACGAGGCCGGGCACGGTCTCTACGAGCAGAACGTCGCGGACGCGTTCACCCGCACGGTCTTCGCGACCGACCTGATCCTTCTCTATGCGGTCGGCGGCACGAGTTTCGGCGCGCACGAATCGCAGTCCCGCCTATGGGAGAACCACGTCGGGCGTTCGCTGGCGTTCTGGCAACGGAACATGGACCGGCTGCGTGCGCATTTCCCCGGCGGTCTCGACGATGTGTCGCCGGAGCGGTTCACGCGCGCCGTCAACCACGTGGAGCCTGGCTTCATCCGCGTCGAAGCGGACGAGCTCACCTACGATCTCCACATCATGCTGCGGACGGAGATCGAGGCCGCGCTGCTCGACGGCTCGCTCGCGCCGCGCGACGTTCCCGGCGCCTGGAACGAGGCCGTGCGCCGCGACCTCGGCCTCGAGGTGCCCGACGATCGGCGGGGCTGCCTGCAGGACGTTCACTGGTCGTCCGGCTACTTCGGCTCGTTCCCGACCTACACGGTCGGAAATGCGATGGCAGCCCAGCTGATGGAGACGCTCAAGGCGCGCGACGCGGGTCTCGACGCCAGCCTTGCCGAGGGCGACTACGGTCGCCTGCGCGCGCATCTGACGGACGCCGTCTGCCGCCACGGACGCTCGCGCACGCGCGACGAACTCCTAAACGATGCGACGGGAGAGGCGCTGTCGGCCGAGCCGTACCTGCGATACCTCAAGGCCAAGTTTTCGGGCGGGACCGTCTGAAACGACCCCTCGTCGCTGTTCGCGGGATGACGCGTCTTGCGACCGGTGCGCGGCGCCTCAGTCGCGCACGGGGGCGTGCGCAGCCCCTTGCGCGACAACCGATCGCTCGATCCGCTCGCGGTCGAGCACGCCCGAGCGGCGAAGCTCCGCCTTCAGCTTGTCGATCGGCGGCGCGTAGAGGAAGCCGAACGAGACGCAGTGGTCACGGCCCTCGACGGCATGGTGCAGGCGGTGCGCCTGCACGAGGCGCTTGGCGTAGCCGCGATGCGGCACGTAATGGAACGGCCAGCGCTGGTGCACCAGCCCGTCGTGGGCGACGAAATAGAGAAGCCCGTAGATCGTGATCCCCCAGCCGATGGCGAGGAGGATCGGCGACAGGTAATGGCCGACGAAGAACAGGGCGACCGCGAAGATGCTGAAGACGACGGCGTAGAGGTCGTTCTTCTCGAACAGCCCTTCGGTCTCCTCGTGGTGCGACTTGTGCCAGCCCCAGCCGCTGCGGCCGTGCATGACGTATTTGTGGGCACCCCAGGCGAACCCCTCCATCGCGACGACGGTCACCAGAACGATCAGGGCGTAGAGGAGGAGGTCGAGGGTCATGGCCGTTTCGCTGATGGGGTTCCACACGTGTGTCGATGCCGAACGGGGCTAGGGTATGGCAAGGGACCACGCCGCTGCCAAGCATTTCCCGATCGCGCCCTATCGCCACAGGAGGCGGCGCGGCAAAGGCGCGGATCGGCGGCTTCGGCTCTCCGCTCCGTGATCGCAGCGCCCCGGGCTGCGAAGACCCGACTTCCCTCGCGCACCGTCCGATGGCAGGACGCGGGGGACGATGCCATGGGATCGGCAAACAGCCGCATTCGGCCGGCATAGTGCCGCATGGTGCTGTCCGGGAGGGGCGAGCGAGGTAGGTTGAGCGTGATGCATGAAGACACCGCCCTGACCGAGATGAACGCGATCGCCCGGCGCGCCCCGGCCGCGTCCGCGCGCCCGACGCTTCGACCGTTCCAGGCGGCGATCGGACTGACGCTAGCGGCCGCGATCCTCGTTTCCTGGCTGACGATCCATTTCGGGGCGGTGTTCTTCCTCGAACTCGGCTGGCGGACCGCTCCGCTTGTTCCCGTCCTCGTCGCTCTTCAGTGCTGGCTCACCGTCGGCCTCTTCATCGTGGCGCACGATGCCATGCACGGCTCACTCGTGCCCGGATGGCCGCGGCTGAACGCGGCGATCGGCACGTTCATCCTGACGATCTATGCGGGCTTTGCCTGGGCGCGCATCCGCGCTGCCCACATGGCCCATCACGACGCGCCCGGCACGATCGACGACCCCGACTTCTTCGTCGACGAGCCCGACCGCTTCTGGCCGTGGTTCCGCACCTTCTTCATGCGCTACTTCGGCCGGCGGTCGATCCTCTTCGTCAGCACCGTCGTGACGCTCTACATCGTCGTCTTCGGGGCGTCGGTCGCCAACGTCGTCCTGTTCTACGGCATGCCCTCGCTGCTGTCGTCGATCCAGCTCTTCTACTTCGGGACCTTCCGCCCGCATCGGCACGAGGAGAGCGGCTTCGTGGACGATCACAACGCGCGCTCCAACGAATTCGGCTTTCTCGCCTCGCTCCTGTCCTGCTTCCACTTCGGCTATCACCACGAGCACCACGACCAGCCCTGGGTGCCCTGGTGGGCTCTCCCGTCGCAGTGGCGGCGCAAGCACGAGGTCGCGCTCTAGAGCGTGCCGGCCGGCCCGTCAGAGATAGGCCGACACCATCGAGCGGACGTCGACGCGGGCTTGGAGGCGTGCCGCCAGCAGCGCCATGCCGCTGACCTTGCGCTGGACGAAGAGCGTGTCGGTCGGCGGGATGTGCCAGGTCGCCAGGTCGCTCGCCATCACGGTCGCATGCTCGCGGATGATCGGGACGAGGCGGCGGTCCGCGAAGTCGAACGGCCCCCCGCGCGAGGCTTCCGTCACGATGAGGTCGATGATGCGGTCGACGAGATCCGCGTGGCGCTGCACCGCCACCTCGCCGAGGAAGCCGGCCTCGACCGCAGCGTGCTTCACCGCCGCGCGGTCCCCCGACAGTCCGGCGGCCATCAGCCTGCGGTAGGCCTCGGACGTCTCGGCCGTGACCGGTCGCACGGCACCGAAATCGAGTAGCACGATGCGGCCGGTCGCCGGCTGGTAGCGGAAATTGGCGAAGTTCGGATCGGTCTGCATCCGCCCGAAGCGGAAGAGTTCGTCGAGCGTCAGGACGATGAGGCGGGCGGCGAT
>NZ_CAJYIU010000334.1 GCF_913775355.1 uncultured Aureimonas sp. | reverse complement strand
ATCATGTCGGCAAGGCGCGAGACGGCGGCGCGCTCGATGCGCAAGGCGCAAGCCGGGTGGGCGCGGTCGCGCGCCGGCGAGACCGGCAGGCCGCTGTCGCCGTAGACGCCGCGCGTCAGCGCCGGGGTATCAGCCGCATGGGCGAGGAAGGCCGCCGTGCTCCAGCCGAAGCAGCCGGCCCCGTAAGCGCCGTCGACGCGGTCCGGGCGCCCGGCATCGTCCAGCACCTCGAACCGGTCGAGACCGTGGCCGCGACGAAGAAGGCTTGCCGCCGCGGCCCGCCAACCGGCCGCGTTGAGGACGAGCCCGCGCCCGATATGGACGAAGCGCTCCGGCGACAGCGCCTGAAGCACGAAGGGAAGTTCCGACAGCGCGTCGTGGCCGTGCGCGACGGCGACCATCGAAAGCGGCGCGTCGGTGGCGGCGCGAAGCTCCTCGAAGCGCATCAGCGCCTCGGCGCGGCCGCGCCCCTGGTCGGCGACGATGCAGACGCCCGCGCCGGGGCCGAGTTCGGGCAGATGCCGGGCCAGCCGGTCGAAGACGAGATTGAGATTGCCCGCCTCGCCGGGCAGGCGGACGACGACGAGCCGCTCGCACGGGACCGCGTGAAGCTTTGCCGGCTCACGAACAGTCTGGCGGAGATTGCGGCGCTGGGCGGCAAGGAACGCGTCCCAGAAGGGTTCGAACCGGATCGCGGGGAAGAGCGTCAGGAGCTCCTCGCCATCGGCCACGGGATCGAGGCGGCGCAGGAGCTTCGGCTCGATGCGCAGCACCGCGCCCGTGCCGTCGTCGTGGACGATGCGCAGGAGCGGCGCCCCGGCGGCGTCCGTCGGCAGCGCACCCCGCAGGACGGTGGAGAAGCCGGCGCGCGTCGTGGTGCCGCCGCCGCCGAAGACCGACGCGAGGTCGGGGCGGGGGCGAAAGCCCGTCGCGGCCTCGTCGGCGGCCAGCACGCAGTCGCCGATGCGCATCCGGAACGTCTCGATGCGCTTGGCGGGGCTGACCGCCCAGCCGTCCGCAAAGCAGCCGAAGCCCGGCACCATGAGGAGCTTGTCGATCCCGCCCTCTGCCGCCATGCCGGCCGCGGCGGCGTTGCCCGCCATCCAGTTGCCGCCCGCATGGAGGACGGCGGCGAGCGCCTCGGCATGGCCGCCGATCGACAGCGCTTGCGCCTGCGCGAACGCGACCGCGAAGGCGTCGGCCTTCAGGACGCGCGTGTAGGCGCCGTAGCGCAGATGAAACTGCGCGCCCGCCCCGAGATAGACGAAACCGTCGCGCAGCGTCGGCGGCGGCTGCCATCCGGTATCGAGGAGGCCGACGACGCCGACGCAGGTGGAGTTGAGGTCGGGCCGCTCGTAGCGCAGGACGGCGCCACCTGCCGGCAGCTTGTCGCGGTCGGCGACGACGGCGGGAAAGTCGATGTCGGCGCTGCGCTTCATCCAGCCGACGAACCAGACCTGACCGTCGGTGCCGACATGCAGCGCGTCGATCTGGCCGACGTCGTTGTCGGAGATCGGTCGCAGCGGCCGGTCGCGCAGCGCGACGGCCTCGGCGCGCAATCCGGCCAGCCGGCGCAGCATCCGGTCGCCGCGCGTCTCGCCGGCGGCACCAGCGGCGAGGCCGGCCACCAGCCTGGTGCGCCAGGCGGCGACGAGTTCGCCGACCGTCGGATCGCGCCCGCCCGGCGGCATCAGGCGCACGTCGGTGCCCGCCACCCGCACGCCGACGCGAAGCGCGGCGCGGCGCGGCGACAGGCGGGCGAGCCGCGCGAAGACGTCGGGCCCGAAGCGGAAGGCGGCCTGCGTCGTGCGGCCGAGGCGCAGGTCGCTCGGCGGATGGGCAAGGCCGGTCGCGCCGAGCGCGAAGGCGTCCTCGCCGACAGTCAGTTCGAGGTCGGTCGCCGCCTCCGGCGCGTCCACCGACAGCACCCAGCCCGACACGCCGTGTCCCGCCTCCAGGCGCTCGATGCGCCCGCACCAGCGCCCGGCCTCGTGATCCACGAGATCGCTCGCCGCATAGGCGGACAGGGGAAGGACGTGCAGCATGGGCAGGGGACGCTGGTTCGCGGGCGTCTAAATCCGGTCGGCCGCCGCGTCAGGCGACGGGTTCGGCGCGGACGATCTCGACCGAGGCGCCCTCGCCGATCTGGATTTCCGAGCGCGCCCGCGCGTCGAGGATCAGGAGTTGCTCGCCGGTCAGCGCGTAGTCGGTGAAGGACACCGCCTGCGCGCCTTCGGTGTCGGAGACGTGGGTGCCTTCGGCGACGCGCACGCTGGCGCGGCCGGTGGCATGGAGGGCGACGACCGGCGGCGCGGCCGGGGCGGCGAGCGTGCGGGCGAGCGCGGCCGAAAACTCGGCCGGGGTGCGGACCGTTTCCGCGCTCGTGCGCACGTCGGTGCCGGCGTAGGATTCCAGAAGCGCCGCGGCGACCGCGGCCGGCTTCTCCGCCACCACCGCCTCGTCGCCCGCCGAGCGGCGCAGGAGGCCGCGCTCGTAGACGCCGAAGGACCAGAGGATGCGCAGGAAATCGAAGTCGGCCTGCGAGATGCGCCCGTGCTTCAGGGCCCATTTCAGGGCGGCGAGGCGCTCGCGCACCTCGTCGCGCTGGAGCCCGGCGCGCGCCTTCGAACCGCCCGCGACATGCGCGCCGTTCTGCAGGATCACCGCGTCGCCGCCCTCGAGGCGCAGCACCACCGAGCCGACGCGCTCGGGCGCCACCGAGATCGGGAAGCTGAAGCCGAGATGGCCGTCGCCCAGACCCGCGTCCGCGAGATCGCCGCGGAAGGTGTTGATCTTGCCGGCGCCCACGCACTGGTCGCCTTGGAAGGCGAGGAGCGTGTAATCGCGCACCCGGCCGTCGGACGTATGGATCCAGCCCTGAATCTGGTCGGCGCTGGCGAACTCGATGCTTCCCCGGATCATCTGCGGACGGCTCCCACTCGGACAATTCGTTGAGACTATGAATGATATTCCTTACGCATCTGTAACGTGGGGTTGCGCCGGCACGCGGCGGCACCCGCCCCGCCCGCCCGCCCGGCCAAGATGGTGACCAGTGCGGAAATCTTCGCTAATTTTGCGTTGATCTTTAAGCAAAGCATTCAACGACACTATTCCGGTTCATCTGTTGTTTTCCTCACCATCAGGAACAGTATTCATTAACTTGAATATCGCCCGCCCTCGTCGTCTTCTGCAGGAGACGAATTGGATGGAGCGGGCTGTGCACGGATCCGAGCGACGCGCGACATTGCGGGTGGAACGAGGACTCTCGGCTTTCTCGTACCGGGCGGACGCCTTGCTGAGCGGCGAGGCGCCCGAGGTCGAGGTCGTCGCCGTGTCGCCCGGCATCTCGCTCCTGACCGCCCCCGGCGAGCGGCCGGGCTTCCTGTCGCGGCCGGGCCAGGTGCTCGTGGTGACCGCCGAGGCGGCGGGCGCGATCGACATCGTGATGCGCGCGAAAGGCCCCGGCGGCATCCTGCCGGCGGGCCTCGAGCTGAAGCGCATGGGCGCGGAGGCCGAAGCGGCGCCGGAGCCGGCGCTGCGTCTGCGGCCCGACCTTCCCGACGGCGGCGTCGAGTTCCTCTTGCGCGCCCACGTGTCGCTGCGCGGCGACATCGCCGCCCCGCGCGGCCACTGGATCTGCGGCCCGGAAACGCCGGGGCGGATCGAGGGGCTGGAGATGCGCGGCGTCGCTGCCGAACTGCCGGTGGAATACCAGGTGGCGTCGGGCGGGCGCGGCGCGGGCTGGTTGCCCTGGACGCCGGCCGGCACCTATGCCGGAACGCGTGGCCGGGCGCTGCCGCTGATCGGCCTGCGCGTGCGGCTCCTGCCGGACACCGCGCCCGGTCTCGCACTGAAGGCCGACGGCGTGTTCCTCGGCTCGTCGGTCTCGACCCGCCAGGGCCGCGAGATCGAACTCGTCGGCCCGACGCCGCTCGACCCGCTCGTCGGCGTGCGCCTCGACTTCGTCGCGGCCGCAAGGTCCGCCGGGCCTCTGCCCTCGCCCACCCCCGTCCGCCAGCCGAGCCGCCTGCGGGTCTTCCGCCGCGCGGCCGGGCCGGTGGACGCGGCCGCCTGATCCATCCGCCCCGGCGCCGCCTCCCGGCGGCACCGGATCCCGAAGGCCCTGAATGGCTGAGATCTACACCTATTCGGCGAACGCGAGCCAGGGACACATGTCCCCGGACACGTCCGACCATATCAACAGCGTGCTGTCCGATCTCGGGTTGGGCGGCACGTCTGCGGATTCGGCCGACGTCTCGCGCACGAGCGCCGAACCGGTGACGAGCGACGCCTCGGCCCCCGCACCGACCGCGACCCATGCCGAGGCTGCGACGACGCCCGGCCATGTCGACGGCACGGCGATCGAGCCCGACCACACCGCCTCGATCCTCGCCGGCGGGTCCGACACCACGCTCCCGCAGGCCACCGCGGCCCCCGGGGCGGAGCCCGTCGCCGACGGCGCATCGGCCTTCCACGCGCCGACCGCCGACACCCATGCCGCCACCGCCTATGCGCCGCCGCCCGGCGCCGACAGCGTGCCCGGCGGCCATGCCGGCACCGGCGCGGAGACCTTCGGGGGCTTGGGCACCGACACGCTCTGGGGCAGCGACGGCGGAACGCACGGGCTTTTCACCCTGCCGCCCGCGCCCGCCGGCAGCGACACGATCCGCTCGTCCGGCGGCATGGAGACGATCTACGGCGGCAATGCCACGATCTACGCCTCCGGCCATTCCACGACGCTCCACACCGACACCGTCCATAGCGGCAGCGAAGGGGCGACGATGGACGGCTCGGCCTCCGCGCAGGCCGTCCATACCGACGGCTCGTCGGCCTTCGCCGACCTGCCGGGCGGCTCGGGCAGCGACACGATCGTCCTGCACGACGGGGCCGGCACGATGCCGCCGCCGGGCGGCGACGATGCCCACGCGGCCGGCGCCTACGGCACCCACGACCCCTATTCGGCCCACGATCCGTATGCGGCCCACGATGCCGGCGTCTACGCCTACGGGTCGCCCGACAGCGTGGTCGGCGGCGACGGGTCCGATCCGTTCGCGCTTCTCGGCTATTCCGGCGGGTCCGACGGCTACGAAAGCGGCCACACCGACACGGGCACGGCGCACCACGATCCCTACCTCACCGACGGGCACGTGACCCATTCCGACACCGGCACCACCGTCTCCTACCACGACGGCTACGACCCCGGTTATTCCGGCGCCGACCAGCTGGAGTTCAAGGACACCGTGATGGCGGGCTGACCGCCTTGAGGCCGCGCGACGCGGAGGCGTTTCCGGCGTAAGGGCCCGTTCAGGGTTCGCGGTGCAAGGTCGGCCCCTCCGTGCCCTTCCGCCCGACGAGCCGCCCGCCGATGTCCGCCCTCCCGACCCCCAGCTTGCGCGACCTCGCGCTCGCCGCCCGCGCGGCCGGCGAGCGGGCACGCGCGCTGGCGCTGTTCCGCGAGGCGGGCGACCCGTGGAGCCGCAACGACGCAGCGCTCGAACTTCTCGCGCTGGGTGAGATCGAGGACGCCCGACGGACGGCCGAGGCTCTCGCCGGGGAGCGTCCGGATTTCGCGCCCGCCCGCCGCACGCTCGGGCTCGTCGCACGCGCCGCCGGCGACCTCGATGCCGCGCTCCAGCATTTTCGCGCCGCCGCCGCGCGCGACCGCGCCGACCTCTGGAGCGCCTACGACGCCGCCGAAGCTTTACGCGCGCTCGGCCGCGGCGAGGAGGCCGATGCGGCGCTCCGCGCGCTCGCCGGCGGAACGCCCCTGCCCCACGCCCTTCGCGCGCTTGGCGCAGCGGCGCGCGCGCGCGGCAACGCGGAGGAGGCGCTGGCCGCCCTTCGCGTCGCGGCGGATCTCCTGCCTGCCGACCCTTGGTTCCTGCTCGACCATGCCGAGGCGCTCGTTGCGCTGGAGCGGCTGGACGAGGCGGACGTCGCGCTGCGCGCGCTGGCGCAGCGCCATCCCCGCTTTGCCGGCGCGCGCCGCGCCCTGATGCGGCTCGCCGCCCGTCGCGGCGACGCGGCGATGCGGTTCGATGAGGCCCGCGCGCTCGCCGCCCTCGACCCGGATGCCGGGGCGCTGGATCTTGCCGATGTGCTCCTCGAACGCGGCGAGCACGCGGAGGCCGAGACGATCTGCATCCGTCATCTCGTGCGGCGCGGGGCGACCCCCCGACCGCTGCGGCAGCTCGCGCGGGGCGCGCGCCAGGCCGGCGACACGGAGCGGGCGCTCGCCCACCTTCGCGCCGCCGCGCGCCTCCTTCCCGCAGATGCCGCCCTGCGCGCGGAATGCGCGGGCGAGGCCCTCGCGCTCGGCCGCATCGCGCAGGCAAAGGCCGACGCCGAGGCCGCGCTCGCGATCGACCCCGCCGCCCCGCGCGCCCACCGCATCCTCGCCCTCGTCGCGCGCGCCGAGGGACGCGAGGCGGACGCGCTCGATCGGATGCGCGCGCTCTGGGCGGACGGTGCGGGGCCGGCGCAAGCCGGCTTCGATCTCGGCGCCGACCTTCGCGCAGGCGGCGTCTTCACCGAAGCCGCAACCATCTACGATCGGCTCGCCGAACGCCCCGACGCCGCGCCGGAGGCCCTCGTCGAACGCGCCCTCCTCGCCCGCTGCCTCGACGGCATGGCCGGCGCACGCGCGCGTCTGGACGAGGCGCTGCGCCTCTCGCCCGGGCATCCGCGCGCGCTCCTTTGCCTCGGCGACATCGAGCGCGAGCTCGGAAACTTCGCGGCGGCGGCGGCCGCCTACCACGCCGCCCTCCAGAGCCGGCCCGGCCTCGGCTGGGCCCATGTCGGCCTCGCCCTCCTCGCCGAGGCACGGGGCGAGCCGGACGAGGCGGTCTCGGCGCTCCGTGCCGCGATCGCGGCCGACCCCGGCGAGAGCCATCCGCGTATTCTTCTCGCGCTGCGGCTCGCCGAGCGCGGCGAGGGCGACCACGCCCGCGCGCTCCTTGCCGGCCTCCCGCCCGGCGATCCCCGCGCCGCGGAGGCCGCGCTCGCGCTCGCCCGCATCCGCCGCCTGGACGGCGACGGCACGGGTGTGTTGGCCGCGTTTGAAGACGCCGCGCGGCGCTGGCCGGATCGGCCGGACCTTGCGGTCGAGACCGCCGAGGAGGCGCTGCGGCAGGGACGGCCCGAGGCGGCGCTGGCATGGCTGTCCTATGGCGAGGCGCGTCACCCCGGCCATCCCGGCCTTCTCGAGGCGCGGGCCCGGCTCGCCCTGTCGCGCGACGATCTCGAGGCCGCTGCCGCCCTCTTCGACGAGGCTGCGATCGCCGATCCCGGCCGGCTCGGCCCTCCCCTGATGCTGGCGCGCCTTGCCGCGATGCGTGGCGATCCGGCGTCGGCGCTCGAACGCTTCGAGGCGGCCGCGCGGCGCTTCGGCGAGCGGCCCGAGCTGACCCTCGCGCGTGCCGAGACGCTGCGCCAGATCGGCCGGATCGCGGAGGCCGAACGCTGCTTCGACGAGAGCCTCGCGCGGGCGCGGGTTCCCGCCGTCGCGATCGCCGCCGCGCTGGCCGCGATCGAGGGCGCACGGCTACCGCGCGCCGAGGCGCTCCTGTCAGACTTGGCCACCGCGACGCGGGCCGACACGGCGCGGCTGCATTTCGCCCGCGCCCAGCTCGCCGCCGCCGGCTGGAACTTCGAGCGCGCCATTGCCGAGGGCGAGGCGGCCGTGCGCCTGCAGCCGGCGGACGGCTGGTATCGCAACCGCCTCGCCCACGCCGCGCTCCTTGCGCTCGACCTGCCGCGCGCCGCGCGTGCGCTGACGGAGGGCGCGGCGCTGGAGGCCGGGGCCAACGCGCTGCGCGGCAAGTCCGCCAATCCCTCGCAACGCCATTACGGCCAGCTGCTCGACGAATTCCGCCTCGACGCCGAGGCGCTGGCGGCGCTGCAGGCGGCGCTGGCCGAGCCGCCGGCCGTGCGCCTTGCCGCGATCGCAGCGTGCCTGCGCGCCTCTCCCGGCCACACGGCCTCGTCGGTCGTCTACCTGATCGAGGCCCGCCGGCAGGGCGCGCTGGCGACCCGCATCGGTGACGGCGATGGCGGGGTGCCACGGGCGATCCACCAGTTCTGGACCGACGACGCGGTGCCGGCCGACGTCGCCGCCTACATGGCGACCTGGCGCAACATCAACCCCGGTTTCACCCACCGCGTCTGGAGCGAGCGCGAGGCGGTGGGCTGGCTGGCCGCCCATGCCCCGCCCGCCACCGCCGCAGCCTTCGCGCGGGCGCGCGAGCCGGCGATGAAGGCGGATCTCTTTCGTCTGGCGCTCCTTGCCCGCGAGGGCGGGGTCTGGGTCGATGCCGACGACCGGTGCCTGCGTCCGATCGCGCCGCTGCTCCAGCGCGGCGCCGGTCTCCTCGCCTATCAGGAAGACCTCGGCTCGGTCGGCAACAACGTTCTCGCCGCGCGCCCCGGCCATCCCCTCGTTCTCAGGGCGCTTGCCCAGGCGAGCGAGGCGGTCAATCGCGGCGACGGCGATATCCTGTGGCTGGCGACGGGTCCCGGCCTGCTGACGCGGGTCTGGGCCGGCGCTCTCGCGCGGCCGTCATCGGGCGAGGCGGACGACGCTCTCCTCCTCGACCGGGCCGACTGTCTCGGCCATGTCGCAATCCATTGCCTCGCCGCCTACAAGGCGAGCGAGCGGCACTGGAGCCGCACCGCCTTCGGGCGGGGCCGGCGGGCCCGCCGCGGCATGTCCCCAAGCTGAAAAATCGCCGGGCGCCAAGCCCGGACGGTCAGGCGGCGAGCGGATTGCGATCCGCGAACAGCGCGGAGGCCCGCGCCTCCAGCGTGCGACGGAGGGCTGCGGGCACCTGCCGGCGCGACTTCGCCCGCGGCAGATCCATCTCGGCCACCGGCGCGGCGTCCGGCACGAGCGCCTCGCGCTCGTCCCAGTTGTCGAAGCCGAGATGCTCGAGATTATCGACGAAGCTCTCGGCCGCCAGCCCCTCGGCGAGGATCAGCGCGTGGCGCGCGAGCTCGACATGGAGATAGAGGATCGTCTCGCCCGCCGGCGTTTCACGTGTGACAGCGACCCCATCGACCAGCGCCGAGGCATGGACGAGGATACCGGCGAGACCGATCGCGTGGTCGGGCGACAGAAACAGGTCGCGGCTCGGCACGGCCTCCGTGATCGCGCCCGCCCGGATGCGGATCGGCAGGACGCGCAGCGGATCGCTGCCGCGCACCGGCACCGTCTGGCGCCCGATCCAGCGCACCGCTTCCGCCGCGCCATCGACGGTCAGGACGAGGTCGCCGGGCCGCAGGTCCTCGATCGCCGCCGAGCCGGTCGGCGTCGCGAGGCGCGTGCCGGGCCGGAAGCAGACGGGCGCGATGTCGATCGAAACGGTGGGCGTGAGGCCACCGGTGGTGCCGCCGCCGAGCGTCGTGCCGCTGTCCGCGCCGGTGGCGCCGCCGCCGGTGCCGGCCCCACTGGCGACGCCGGCACCGGACGAGCCGCCGCCCGAACCACCAGAGGTCGAGCCCGACGAGCCGTGGGTGTCCGAGCCACCGGTCGCGGCGGCCGCGGCCTCGCTCGCCGCCGTGCCGCTGCTGCCGCCGGAACTGGCGCCGCCACCGGACCCGCCGCCATCGCCGCCCGATGCGGCGCCCTCGCCCCCGCCCTCGCCGGAACCGGCCGCACCGCCGCCATCGCCCGAACCACTGTTCTCCGTGCTGCCCCCGCCGCCGGCTTCGCCGCGCTCGGGGCCGCCGTCGCGCGCCGCCGCCGCCGACCCACCGCCGGCCGCCGCACCGCCGCCGTTGCCGGCCGAGCCGGCGGCCGCGCCGCCCGTCGATCCGCCGAGGCTCGCCCCGCCGACACCGGCGGATGCGCCGCCCGGTCCGGCATGCGGGCCCGCCTGCCGCGCACCGCCGGCTCCTGCGGCCGTGCCGCCGCCGGCCTGCGGACCGGCACCCGTCGATCCGTCGGCCGCGCCGCTCGCGCTCCCGGCCTCGGTCGTGCTCGTCGCGGCACCGGTCGGGCCCGCGCTCCCCGCACCGTCCGCGCCGCCGCGGGACCCGCCCCCACCGGCCACCGAGCCCATGGCCCCGGCGCTCGCCGTCGCGCTGGTCGCGATGCTGCCGGACATGGCGACCGTCGCGGCCGCCGAGGCGTTCGAGCCGGACGAGGACGACGAGCCGCCCGAACGGTCGCGCGCGTCGCCGCTGTCCTTCGTGTCGTCGGTCTGGCTCATGGCTCGGGGTCCCGGCTGGCGCACTGCGTCAGCCTGCAGCTTGCCACGACCGGGCAGCGCCGCAAGCGGGACCTGCGGACAGGGCAAGCAAAGGGTGAAGACGACAGCTGCAAGCGTCAGCGGTCAGGCCGCCGCCAGCCAGTTCTGCCAAGGAAAGGCGATCGATCACGACGCTCGAAGGCGCGATGGACTGGACCGACCTCCTGGCATCCGACGCGGCGCTGGCGCTGCCGGAGCGTCACGCCGAGGCGCTGACGCGTCTGGCGGCGCGGCGCTTTCGCGACGGCGCCGTGCGGGAGGCGGTGGCGCTCCTGCGCCGGCGCGTGCGGCTGGACGAGCCCGCGACGGCGGCCGAGCGCGCGCTCCTGGCGCTCGCCCTCTCGGCGGCGGGCGAGCGCCAGGCGGCCGACGCCGAGCTCTCGCACGCCCTCCTCGCCGACCCGCTCGATCCCGCTGCCGCGCTGATCGCGCTGCGCCTTGCCGCCGACCGCGACAGCGTGCGCCTCGCCGCCCGGCGCATCCTGTCCAATCCCGTGGCCGCCGACGACGCGCTGGGCCAGGCGCTGGCCGCGCTCTTTCGCGCCGGCGAGGACGCGGCCCTCATCGCCGATCTCGCGGACGGCCGGCTGACGGGCTGGGCGATCTGGCGCGGCGATCCCGCGCCCCGCCTCGTGCTGCCCGGCCCGGCGGGCGAGCAGCGCTTCGCCCTTCGGCCCCTGCCCCATCTCGGCTTCCTGCCGCCGGGCGCCTCGGGCGCGCGGCTCGACGAGCGGGTGGCCGGGGCGGTCGAGGGCTGGCGGCTGGAGCGCGACGGGCGCATCGTCGCGCAAGGCCCGCTCCCTGCCCGCTCGCGCCGTCGCGAGGCGCCTCGCCTCGGCGCGCCGCCCATGGCCATCCCGGCGCGTCGCGCGGTGCGGGTGGTGATGCCGGTCTTCGGCGATCCCGACGCGACGCGCGCGGCCCTGCGGGCCGCCGTTCTCGAGGTCGCCCGCCACCCCGGCGCCCGGCTCGTCGCGGTCGACGACTGCTCGCCCTTCCCCGCCATCACGGCGCTTCTCGAGACCTTTGCCGCACGCGGCCTCCTCGAGCTTCGCCGCACGGCGGTGAACCGAGGCTTTCCCGGCGCGGTGGCGCTCGGCCTCGAGGGCGGCGAGGGCTTGGACGCGCTGGTGCTCAACGCCGACGCGATCCTGCCGGCCGGCGCGCTCCAGCGCCTCGCGGACGCAGCCTATGCGGCGCCCGACATCGGCACCGCGACGCCCCTGTCGAACAACGGCGAGTGGACGAGCTGGCCGCGCCTCGGGCAGGCGGGGCCGCTGCCGCTTGAGACCGAGGCCGCCCGGCTCGATGCCGCGGCGCGGCGCCTTGGCGCCTCGCCGGTCGCGCTGCCGAACGGCATCGGCTTCGCCTTGTACCTGCGCCACGACTGCCTCGCCGCCGTGGGTCCGCCGTCGGAGATCTACGAGCGCGGCTATTTCGAGGACCTCGAATGGACGCTTGCCGCGCGTCAGGCGGGGTTTCGCAGCGTCGCCGCTCCCGCGCTCTTCGTGCCCCATCACGGCTCGCGCTCGTTCGGGCCGGACAAGGCGATGCTGGTGGCGCGCAACCTGCGGCGTCTTCGTCGCCGTTTTCCCGGCATCCGCGCGGAAAGCGCCGCCTTCCGCCGCGCCGATCCGCTGCGGGCGGCACGGGCGCGGCTGGAGGAGGCCTGCCCGCCGACCGGCCGCCCGCGCCTCGTCGTGGCGCCCGCCGGCAGCGCGGTACTGGTGGAACACCTCCATCGCCTCGGCGAGGCGGCCGCCGACGCCGTGGTGCTCACCTGGCGCCGGTCGGGCGCCGGGCTCCGGGCGGACCTTGCGAGCGGCGGCGGCGGCGCGCCGCAGTCGCTGGGGCACGACATGGCCGCGGACGGCGGCGCGCTGGCGGCCTGGCTCGCCGCGCTGGCGCCGGGCGAGATCGATCTCGTCGGCGCGCCCCCGCCACGCGACCTGCTCCAAGCGATCCTGCCGCTCGGCGGCACCATGACGATCCTCGCCGGCACGCCGCGGCCCGGCGAACCCGATCCGCTGGCCGCAGACGCGCTC
>NZ_CAJYIU010000333.1 GCF_913775355.1 uncultured Aureimonas sp. | reverse complement strand
CCCGTCCGGGCGACCGGCCAGGGCCGCGTCATCTCAGCCGGCGATCAGGGCGGCTACGGACTGGCCGTCGAGATCGACCACGGCAACGGGATCACCAGCCGCTTCGCCCATATGTCCCGCATCGACGTCTCGGTCGGACAGACTGTGGCGGCCGGCTCCCGCCGCGGCCTCATCGGCTCGACCGGCCGCAGCACGGGGCCCCATCTTCATTACGAGGTCAGGGTAAACGGCGAGCCGGTGAACCCGCAGCGCTATATCGACGCCGGCCAGATGTGGGCCAGGCTCTGACGAAAAAGGCCGCCCGGTGAGGAGCGGCCTTTTTCAATTCTAACAGACGGTCGCTCAGTCGACGTCGCTGACGTCCGCGTCGCCGCCGAAGACGCGCTGCGCCAGCGCTGCTTCGATGAACGGATCGATTTTTCCGTCCAGGACGTCGTCGGGCGCCGTGCTTTCCATCCCCGTGCGAAGGTCCTTGACCATCTGGTAGGGCTGGAGAACGTAGGAACGGATCTGGTGACCCCAGCCGATGTCGGTCTTCGACGCGGCCTCGGCGTTCGCCTTCTCCTCTCGACGCTTCAGCTCTTCCTCGTAGAGACGCGCGCGCAGCATGTTCCAAGCGGTCGCTCGGTTCTTGTGCTGCGAACGCTCCGCCTGGCACTGCACGACGATACCGGTCGCCAGATGGGTGATGCGCACTGCCGAGTCCGTCGTGTTGACGTGCTGGCCGCCCGCGCCCGAGGCGCGATAGGTATCGATGCGCACGTCGCCTTCGTTGACGTCCACTTCGATCGAGTCGTCGACGACCGGATAGACCCAGACGGACGCGAACGAGGTGTGGCGGCGCGCCTGGCTGTCGTAGGGCGAGATGCGCACGAGGCGGTGAACGCCGGACTCGACCTTCATCTTGCCGTAGGCGTTGTGGCCCTTAAGCAGGATCGTGGCGGACTTGATTCCGGCCTCTTCGCCGGAGTTGTGCTCCAGCATCTCGACCTTCATCTTGGCCCGCTCACCCCAGCGCATGTACATGCGCAGGAGCATCGACGCCCAGTCCTGGCTCTCCGTGCCGCCGGCGCCCGAGTGGATTTCCACATAGGTGTCGTTGCCATCGGCTTCGCCGGACAGAAGCGTTTCGATCTGGCGCTCCGCGACGTCCTTCTCCAGCGCGCGGATGGCGTTCTCCGCTTCCGTCACGACCTCGGCATCGCCCTCCTCCTCGCCCATGGCGATGAGTTCGACGTTGTCCTGAAGTCCCTGCTCCAGCGCGCGGATGCCGGTAATGGCCGTCTCCAGGCGCTGGCGCTCCTTCATCAGACGCTGCGCCTCGGCGGGATCGTTCCAGAGGGACGGATCCTCGGCGGCCGCGTTCAGGCGATCGAGTTCTCGGACCGATTGATCCCAGTCAAAGATGCCTCCTCAGCAGGCTTACGGCCTGCTTGATGTCGGAGACAATGGATTCGATTTCGGCACGCATGCCGGCATTCCTCTCGAAACGGATCGGGTGAATGGCGCGGACCATAGGGATGGGTCGCATGCGTGTAAAGCGGATCGGCCCTGGACGGGGGTACCGCCGGGGCCGATCTCGATGGTCCTCGGGAAGGCGACCTGCCTAGAACAGACCGCCCGCCCCGCTCGCGATGGCCTGCGCCGCTTCCGGCGAGATCGACTGCTGCGCCGGCGCGCTGGCGTAGGTGCCGCCGATCACCTGGTACTGGTCGGATGGCCCCGTGCCCGGCTTGAAAGCCTCGATGATCGAGCCGTCGGCGCCCGGCGCCGCCGCCATGCCGGTCGCGCGGTTCACCGCGACCTGCGTCATGCCGTCGGGAATGCGGAAATCGACGACCGGCTTGCCGGCAAGTGCCTGCTTCATGAACTCGTTGAACACGGGAGCCGCGAAGCCGCCGCCGGTCTGTCCGTGGCCGAGCGGCTGCGGGTTGTCGTAGCCGAGGTAGACGCCGGTCACGAGGTTCGGCGTAAACCCGACGAACCAGGCGTCCTTCTCGTCGTTGGTCGTGCCGGTCTTGCCGGCCACGGGCACGCCGAGTTCCTTGACGACCGTGGCGGTTCCGCGCTGGACGACGCCCTCCATCATCGAGGTGATCTGGTAAGCCGTCATCGGGTCGAGGACCTGCTGGCGCTCGTCCACCAGTTCCGGCTCCGCCTGACCGTCCCACGCGGCGGCGTTGCAGTTCTCGCACTTGCGGTTGTCGTGGCGGTAGACCGTTCGTCCGTAGCGGTCCTGCACGCGGTCGATGACGGAGGGCTCGATCGAGCGACCGCCGTTGGCCATGACGGAATAGGCCGACACCATCCGCATCACAGTGGTTTCGCCGGACCCGAGCGCCATCGGCAGATAGGGTGCCATCTTGTCGTAGACGCCGAAGCGCTCGGCATACTCGGCGACGAGCTTCATGCCCATGTCGTCGGCGAGCCGGACGGTCATAAGATTGCGGCTCTTTTCGATGCCGAGGCGCAACGTCGAGGGACCTGCGACCTCGCCGCCGTAGTTCTTCGGCTCCCAATAGCCACCGCGACCATCGGGGAACGAGACCGGCGCGTCGAGGATCACGGAGGCTGGCGTGTAGCCGTTGTCGAGCGCCGCGGCATAGACGATCGGCTTGAACGAGGAGCCCGGCTGACGCATCGCCTGCGTGGCGCGGTTGAACTCGGATTGCGCGTAGGAGAAGCCGCCGACCATCGCCAGAACGCGACCCGTGTGCGGGTCCATCGCGACCAGCGCGCCCTGTACCTTCGGCGGCTGGCGCAGGACGTACCCGTCGCCCTTCTTCTCGACGTAGACGACGTCGCCGCGGGCGAGGACATCGTCGACCGAGCGCGCGGTGCTGCGCTTGCCTTCACGGTCCTGCCGCATCGCCCACTTCATGTCGGAAGCATTCAGCGTCGCGATCTCGCGCTCCGCCCCCCGACGACCCGAGATGTCGCGCGACGGCTGGAGGCCGATGCTGGCCGAGTTCGAGTCCGCCGAGAGAACCACGGCGAGGCGCCACTCGGGCACGTCGGCATAGGGTTCGATCTTGTTGAGGGCCGGACCCCAGTCGCCGCCGAGCTCAACCGTCTCGACCGGGCCGCGATACCCGCGCGTCTGATCGTACTGGACCAGCGCGTGCTGCAGCGACGTCCGCGCCTCGACCTGCATCTGCGGGTCGAGCGTCGAGCGCACGGACAGGCCGCCCTCGTAGAGCGCTTTCACGCCGTAGCGCGAGATGACCTGCCGACGGACTTCCTCGGTGAAATACTCGGCGGATGCGAGATAGGTGCCGGTTGGGCGCGGGTTGACGCCGAGCGGCTTGGCGATGGCGGCCAGCGCCTCGTCCTGCGTGATCGCGCCGTTCTCGGCCATGCGCTGGATGACCCAGTTGCGACGGCCGATCGCCTCCTCCGGGTCGCGGAACGGGTTGTAGTTCTCCGGCGCCTTCGGCAGGGCGGCGAGATAGGCCGCTTCCTGGATCTCCAGCTCGTTCACCGACTTGTCGAAGTAGGCGAGCGACGCGGCGGCGACGCCGTAGGAGCCCATGCCGAGATAGATCTCGTTGAGGTAGAGCTCGAGGATGCGGTCCTTCGAGTAGGCCTGCTCGATGCGCAGCGACAGGATCGCTTCCTTCACCTTGCGCTCCATCGAGCGCTCGTTGGTGAGAAGGAAGTTCTTCGCGACCTGCTGGGTGATCGTCGAGCCGCCCTGCATCGGGCCGCCGCGGGCGTAGAGGAGCGCAGCGCGGCCGATGCCTTCGAGATCGACACCCGGATGGTTGTAGAAGTTCTTGTCCTCGGCCGAGAGGAACGCGTCCTTCAGGCGCTGCGGGATCGTCTGGATCGGCAGATACAACCGGCGCTCCTTGGCATACTCGGCCATCAGCGAGCCGTCCGCCGCATGCAGGCGCGTCGTGACTGGCGGCTCGTACTTCTCGAGCACCTGATAATCCGGCAGGTCCTGGCTCATGCTGGCCACGTACCAGGCGACGCCGCCCGCCAGGATCAGCGCGAAGACGGTGCCGATACCGAAGAGGTAGCCGAGAAGTCTGATCATCGTGTCTCCATGGGCTACCGCTTTCGCGGCTCGCTGCGAGCCGCACGGCGTGGCCGGCCGGGCATGGCGGGATGGTCCCGCATTTCAGGAATTCCTAACGCATCGTTCATGCGCGGAGAATGCGGCGGGCAAATGATGCCCGGCCGTTGCTAGAACGAGTGTTGCAAACACGCAACGTCAGTCGTGTCAACGTTGGCTGCCGAGGGTCGGTCGCTTGGCGAACTCGGCGATCGAACGCGCGAGGATGGCGGCGAGCCGCTTCTGCCAGTCTTCGGACTGGAGCGCCTGCTCGTCCTCGGGGTTGGAGAGATAACCCATCTCCAGAAGGATCGAGGGAACGTCCGGAGCCCGCAGCACCCGGAAGCCGGCTGAGCGGCGCGGATTGTTGATCAGCCGGATTTCGCCCTTGCCGAGATCGGCGACCAGCTGGATCGCGAAATGCTCGGAGAGCGCTTCCGTCTCGCGGCGGACGAGATCGACCAGGATATCGTGGATCTCCGGCGCATCTTGGTCCCACTCCGAACCGGCGAAGCGATCGGCCGAGTTTTCGGTATCGGCCAGTTCCCGCGATAGGCTGTCCGAGGCCTTCTCGGAGAGCGTGTAGACGGTCGCGCCCCGCAGATCCTTGTAGCGGATCGAATCGGCGTGCAGCGACACCATGAGGTTGGCGCCGGCCCGGCGGGCGATCGCGGCCCGCTCGTTCAGAGGGATGAACGTGTCGTCGTCCCGCGTCATGACGACCTTAATATCGGGAAGCGCCTCGAGCGCCGATCGAAGCGCTAGACCGAACGCGAGGTTCACGGCCTTCTCCTCGGTGCCTTTTTCGCCGGTCGCCCCCCGGTCGATGCCCCCGTGGCCGGGATCGAGCACGATCACGAACGGCCGGTTGCTTCGATGTTCGGCCGCGGGCGATGCCGAAGCTTTCGGCAGCGAAGGCAGCGTGAAGGTCTTGTCGTCGCCGGGCGCCAGCCGCAGCGAAACCCGCACGCCCGTCTCCCCCTTCGTCACGTCGAGCTTCGGCCGGACCGGTTGCGACAGTGTCATGATCAGGCGGTATCGATCGGCGCCGACCAGACCGTGGCGAATGTCCGTGACCAGCGACGTCTTGTCGATCGCAGGAAGCTTTGCCGCGGCGAGCGTGCCGTCGAAATCGAGGGCGACGCGGTAGGGGTTCCGCAGGAGAATCAGCTTCGGCTCGGCCTGCCCGTCGACGACGAGATCGATCTCGAAGGCGTCCCCCTTGCCGACCACCTCGATGGCGGTGACGACCGACGGGCGGTCGGACGCGGAGGCATTCCGCATCGGCAGGATCGCGGTAAGGAAGGCCAGTACAAGAAGGGTGGTTCGAAGAACTGTCACGAGCATCGGCCGTCGAATGCAGGGAGGGCGGATCGGGGCTTGCGAGCAGGATCGTGGCAGCTTTCATCCCTGCCGCTTTCGCAGGCTGTCCCCTTGTTTGCCGGACTATAGCGCCTTACAAGCATAAATGAGGTTCTCGCGTCATCAGAACGGGTGCGTCGTCGAATTCATCGGCTCGATTGGGCCGACCGCCTCGGCCGACGCACGGATCCGTCCGGCGCTGGAATCTCGCACAGATTTACGCCGGTCGGGTCTCACACGCTCACCGGTCTCTCCGCGGGCGAAGACAGGAAAGCACTTCCGCCGAGCTCGCGTCCTCGTCGGCTGCGCAAGCGGCCATCCACTGTTGCAGGTCGTTCACGCGTGCTTTCGGCATACCAGTTCCCTTCGATGCCTGTGCTCCGCCCCTCCGGGCCGGTTGCCGTTGCATTGGGGAGGCTTGGCCCTGCGCGCCCGGAACGCACCATTGCGGACCCCTTCACGCCTGGCCCATGGCCGACCCGCGAGGTCGTGCATTCCGGGCCGCCGAGGGTCCCGGAGTTGAGATTTCATGGCAGACAAGATGCTGATCGATGCCGCCCACCCGGAGGAAACCCGGGTCGTCGTCGTCAAGGGTAACCGGGTCGAAGAGTTCGATTTCGAGTCCGAGCACAAGAAGCAGATCAAGGGAAATATCTATCTGGCCAAGGTGACGCGCGTCGAGCCGTCGCTCCAGGCCGCGTTCGTGGAGTACGGCGGCAACCGTCACGGGTTCCTCGCCTTCAACGAGATCCATCCCGACTACTACCAGATCCCCCATGCCGACCGTCAGGCGCTGATCGAGCACGATCTGGCGCAGGCCGAAGAGGACGAGGAAGCCGAGGAGCGCAAGCCCGCCAAGGCCGGCCGTTCCCGCAGCCGCCGTCCGCGCGGCGGCGAGGCGAAGGCGGCCGAGACGAGCGACGACAGCGTGTCGGAGGTCGTCGAGACGGAAGCCTCCGAAGACGCGTCCGAGACGGTGGAGGCCGGTGAAGCCGAAGCCGCGACGCCTGTCGCTGAGGGCGAGGAAGCAGCATCCGGCGACGAGGGTGCGGAGACGGTCGAGGCGAAGGCCGATGGCGACGCGGATGAGAAGCCGCGTCGTGGTCGCCGCTCGCGGCGCTCGCGAGAGACCGAGGAAGAGCCGGCGGTCGACGAGGCCGACGAGGTCGACGATCTCGGCAGCGAAGACGCGATGGAGGAGGTGCCGGTCCGCACCAACCGCGCGCCGCGCAAGCAGTACAAGATCCAGGAAGTCATCAAGCGTCGGCAGATCCTGCTGGTGCAGGTCGTGAAGGAGGAGCGCGGCAACAAGGGCGCGGCTCTCACCACCTACCTGTCGCTGGCCGGTCGCTATTCGGTCCTGATGCCGAACACCGCCCGTGGGGGCGGCATCTCGCGCAAGATCACCAATGCAGCGGACCGCAAGCGCCTGAAGGAGGTCGCGCGCGATCTCGAAGTGCCGAAGGGTATGGGCATCATCCTGCGCACGGCCGGCGCCAACCGGACCAAGGCCGAGGTGAAGCGCGACTACGAATACCTGATGCGGCTCTGGGAGACGGTGCGCACGCTGACGCTCCAGTCGACCGCCCCTGCCCTCGTCTACGAGGAGGGCAGCCTCATCAAGCGGTCGATCCGCGACCTCTACAACAAGGACATCGACCAGATCCTCGTGGCCGGCGAAAGCGGCTACCGCGAGGCGAAGGACTTTATGCGCATGCTGATGCCGAGCCAGGCAAAGGTCGTGCAGCCCTATCGCGATCCGAGCCCGATCTTCGCCCGACAGGGCATCGAGGCGCAGCTCGACAAGATGATGCAGCCGCATGTGACGCTGAAGTCCGGCGGCTACATCATCATCAACCAGACCGAAGCTCTGGTCGCGATCGACGTGAACTCCGGCCGTTCGACCCGTGAGCATTCGGTCGAGGACACCGCCTACCAGACGAACCTCGAGGCGGCCGAGGAGGTCGCGCGCCAGCTTCGCCTGCGCGACCTCGCGGGCCTCATCGTCGTCGACTTCATCGACATGGAGGAGAAGCGCAACAACCGGAACGTCGAGAAGCGTCTAAAGGATTCGTTGAAGGACGATCGGGCGCGCATCCAGGTCGGACGCATCTCGCATTTCGGCCTGCTTGAGATGAGCCGCCAGCGCATCCGCGCCAGCGTTCTCGAATCGACCACGCAGACCTGCCCGATCTGCAGCGGCAACGGTTTCATCCGGTCCTCGTCCTCGCTGGCGCTTCAGGTGCTGCGTTCGATCGAGGAGCACCTCCAGAAGCACGGTACGCATGACCTCGTGGTCAAGGTGCCGACTGCGACCGCGCTCTACGTCCTCAACGAGAAGCGCTCGACGCTCGACGAGCTTGAGCGGCATTACGGGCTGCGCATCCTCTTGGAGGCGGTGGAAGGCTTCGGCCACCAGCACGTCACCATCGAGCACGGCGCCGAGGCGACCCGCCGCGTGAAGCCCGAGGCGATCACCACCCTGCCGGCCGTCTCGCCCGAGGCGATCGAGATCGAGGACGTGGTGATCGAAGCCGAACCGGACGTCTCCGAGGCGGAGCGGCCGGCGGAAGTGCGGGACCGCGGATCGGACGGCGAGGAGTCGCGCGACGGGTCCCGCCGCCGCCGCCGCCGTCGTCGTGGCGGTCGCCGCGGCGACGAGAACGGCCATGCGGAAAGCGCCGATGCCTCCTCCGACGAGGAAGCCGGCAGCGAGGCTGAGGCAGCTTCTGCCGGGACGGATGGTGAGACCGTTGCCGGCGAGACGGGCGACGAGGACGGCAACGGTGGTGACCGCAAGCGTCGCCGGCGGGGTCGCCGCGGCGGCCGTCGCAATCGCGACGACGAGGCTCGCGCCGAGGGCTCGTCCGAGGGCGATGGCGATGGCGAGGATGCGCCGGACGCCGCGGTGACGGACGATGCTGCTCCCGAGCTGCCTGCCCTCGCATCCGCCGAGGCCGATGTCTCCTTCGAGCCGGAAATGACCGATGCCGTCGAGGCGATCGAGGGCGATCCCTCGGAACTCGCCGATGGCGAGATCGGTGCCGATGTCGCGGTTCCCGACGAGAACGAGGTCATGGCGGCGACGGCCGAGGCCAGTGCGGCGGTCGACGGCAATCCTCCGCTCGACGAGGTGTTCCCGGCCGAGAACGGCGAGGTCTCCGCCGACGAGTTGCCGGCGGAGGAAGCGCCGGTGCGTCGCGGCCTGCGTCTCATCGCCAACGGTGAGGAGGCGACGGACGATGCCGCGGAGGAGAAGCCGAAGCGCCGTGGCTGGTGGTCGCGCAAGACAGCCGAATAAGACGAACCGGGAGCGGCCTTCGGGCCGCTCCTTTCGTTTGGGGCTCAGGCGCCGGGCTGAAGCACCGCGCGCAGACGGCGGACCGCTTCGGCAATCTCGGCCGGATCCCCGGCGTAGGACATGCGCATCGTCCGGTGACCGCGTTCGAGGTCGAAATCGAGCCCCGGCGTGGCCGCCACGAGCGTCGTTTCCAGGAGATGCTTGGCGAAGTCGGTGGCGTCCGCGAACGCGCCGGGAATGGCGGCGTAGGCGTAGAAGGCTCCGTCGATCGGGGCGATGTCGCCGAAACCCATCTGCGGCAGCGCGTCCATCAGCAGCGCGCGGCTTCGCTCGTAGCCGAGCTTGACGGCCTTTAGCTCTTCGGTCGCTTCGAAGACCGCTTCGGCGCCGACCTGACTGAGTTCCGGCGCGGAAATGTAGAGGCTCTGTCCGACGCGCTCCGCCGGCCGCACGAGATGGGGCGGCAGAACGAGCCACCCGATGCGCCATCCGGTCATGCAGTAATATTTCGAGAACGAGTTGACGACGATCGCGCGGTCGGAAAACTGAAGCGCCGAGGCTGTTTCGCGGCCGAAGGCGAGGCCGTGATAGATCTCGTCGGAGACGAAGACCATCCCTGCCGCGTCGGCGAACTCGACCAGCTTGCGCAGCTCCGCCGGCGGCGTCACCGTGCCGGTGGGATTCGCCGGGCTGGCGATCAGGACGCCCTGCAGCGGCTTCTCCCGGTGCGCACCCTCGAGAGCCTCCGCCGTCAGGATGTAGTCGGTCTCCGGTCCGACGGGGATCTCGACGGGCTCGATGCCCAACGCTTTCAGGATGTTGCGATACGCGGGATAACCGGGCGTCGAGATCGCCACGCGGTCGCCGACATCGAAGGCGGTCAGGAAGGCGAGGTTGAAGCCCGCGGACGACCCGGTCGTCACCATGACGCGCTCGGCCGGCACGTCCACACCATAGGTCTCGCCGTAATGCCAGGCGATGCGTCGGCGCAGCGCGGCCCGGCCGAGCGCGTCGGTGTAGCCGACGCGCCCTTTTGCTAGAAACGCGCCGACGGCTTCCGCGACGACGCGTGGGACTGGGGCCGAGGGCTGGCCGACCGCCAGCGAGATCACGTCCTTCCCGTCTGCGATCAGCCGATTGGCTGCTGCCATGACGTCCATCGCGCGGAACGGGTCGACGTCGGAACGGCGGGATGCCTTCGGCGGCGGAATGTCGAACATGGTAGCCTCATAAACGCCGGAAAAAGATGACCTTGCAGTCCGCAGGGATGGCCGACCGGGAAGCCGCGTTCTAGAAGTGCGCGCACAAGCCTGGGAAGACTTGGGGTGGATTTTTGTTGAAGGGCCTCTTTGCGAAGGCGGTCGCAGCCGCGCTGGTCGTTGCGGTTGTCGCAACCCCGGCGCAGGCGCAGCAGGCGCGGCGGTCGTCGCTGCCCGTCGTGCGCGACGCGGAAATCGAAGGCCTTATTAAGGACTATTCCCAGCCGATCCTCCGCGCCGCCGGCCTGTCGCCCGCCCGCGTCGAGATCGTCCTCGTCAACGACCTCGGCTTCAACGCCTTCGTGGCCGGGCGCCGCATCTTCATCAACACAGGTACGATCCTCGAATCGGAAACGCCGAACGAGACGATCGGCGTCCTGGCCCACGAGGTCGGGCACCTCGCCGGCGGGCATCAGGAGCGACTGCGCGACCAGATCGAGCGGGCCAAGACGATCGCCGTCGTGGCCGGCCTCCTCGGGGCGGGCGTCGCGGCGGCCGGCGCGGCCAGTGGCTCCGGTTCGATGGCGGGCATCGGCAGCGGGCTGATGACGAGTGGCGGTAACATCGCGCAACGCGGCCTCTTCGCCTACCAGCGCACGGAAGAGACGACCGCCGACCGGTCCGCGCTTACTTATCTCTTGAAGACGCAGCAGTCGCCGAAGGGTCTGCTCGACAGCTTCGCCGGGCTCATGCGCAAGAACATGCTGTCCGGCGTCTCCTCCGATCGCTACGTGAGTTCGCATCCCGCGCCACAGGAGCGCATCGGTTTCCTGCAGACGGCGGCGAAGGAGAGCCCCTACTTCGACAAGAAGGACCCGCCCGAGCTCCAGCTTCGTCACGATCTGGCCCGCGCCAAGATCGCGGCTTACAACGGCGGGGCGGGCCAGGTCCGGCGCACGTTCGGCCGAAACCTGACGAGCCTTCCCGCACGCTACGGCGATGCGATCGCGACCCATCTGGCCGGCTCGCCCAGCGCGGCCCTGCAGAAGATCGATGCGCTGATCAAGGAAGTGCCGGGGAACCCCTGGTTCTACGAGGTGCGGGGCGAAATCCTAATGGCGGCCGGTCGCTCCGACGAATCGGCGGCCGCCTTCGCCAAGGCTGCCAAGCTCGATCCCTCGAAGTCCGGCATCCTGGAGGCAGCCGTCGGGCAGGCGCTCGTGACCGGCGGCAAGCCGGAGCGCATGAAGGACGCCATTGCCCAGATCCGCAAGGGGCTGGAAGACGATCCCGGCAACTCGACGGCCTATCAGTTTCTGGCGATGGCCTATGGCAAGACCGGCGACATCGGCGCGGCCGAACTGGCGACGGCCGAGGGCTACTGGGAAGCCGGCAACTTCCGCCAAGCCAAGATCTTTGCCGCCCGCGCGCAGCAGAAATTCCGTCCGAACTCGCCGCAATGGCTGCAGGCTCAGGACATCATCACGACGAAGGTGAACCGCAAATGACGCATGGTCCAGTGTTCAGGACGCCAATGCTGGGTCGGCGGTTCGTTGCCGCTGCGGTTCTCGGGGCATCGCTTTTCACCTCGCCCGCTTGGGCGTTCGACGACGCGCAGACGCGCGAGATCGAGACCATCGTGCGCGACTACCTCGTCGCCAACCCCGAGGTCCTGCTCGAATCCATGCAGGCGCTGGAAGCGAAACGGAACGCGGAGGCCAAGGCCGGACAGAGCGAGACGATCGCCGGCCTTCGCGAGCGGCTGGATGCCTCGCCTGCCGGGACGGTGGCCGGCAACCCGCAGGGCGACGTCACGCTGGTCGAGTTCTTCGATTACAACTGCGGCTACTGCAAACGGGCGGCGAGCGACCTGCAGGTGCTTCTGGAGAGCGACCCGAAGCTGAAGGTTGTTTACAAGGAAATCCCGGTTCTCGGACCGGCGTCGGAAGCCGCGGCGCGAGTCAGCCTGGCGTTCCGCCAAACGAAGCCGGACAGCTATCCGCAGTTCCAGAAGACGCTTCTCGCCTCGCGCGCGCAGGTGGACGAGGCGCGCGCGCTGGAAGTGGCCAAGCAGCTCGGCGTTGAAGAGGCCACGCTGCGACCGCTTCTCGGCGGCCGGAGCGTGACGGCCGCGTTGAACGAGAGCGCAGAGCTCGCGACGGCCCTCGGAATCAGCGGGACGCCGAGCTATGTGATCGGTGACGAGCTGGTTCCAGGTGCCGTCGGCGCCGACGCCCTGGCCGAAAAGATCGACAACGTGCGCGCCTGCGGCTCCGCGACCTGTCCGCCGACCGCGAACTGAGATCGGGCGCACCACCCTTGCCTTCCGGCTTTGCGAGCCGCTCGCAAGTGTTTATACGGCACGGATCGAACGGATACGCCACTTCGGCGTTCGATCCGTCAAGCAACTGTCGGCAGGCTCACGTCTGCCTCGTCCGGGGCCGGGATCGTCGTGATCCGGGCTTTTCGTCGCATGAATGACCGAGGCCGAGCGGATAGTCCCGCGTCGCAGCCCCGGCGAGTTCGAAGGACCATTATGGAAAAGGATTCGACTGTGGACCGTTCGCTGGTGCGCGAGCTCGCCGACATCCTCAACGACACGGATCTGACCGAGATCGAGATCGAACAGGGCGAACTTCGCATCCGCGTCTCGCGCCAGAAGGAATACGTGGCGTCCGCCGGCTACAGCTACGGCGCTCCTGCGCCGATGCACGCCATGCCGGCGCAGCAGGCCCCTGCCGCCGCCCCGGCCGCTCCGGCGGCGTCGAGCGGGCCGGAAGTCGGCTCGGTGCCTTCGCCCATGGTCGGCACCGTGTATCTGGCGTCCGCGCCGGGCGCCAAGCAGTTCATCGAGATCGGCCAGTCCGTGAACGAGGGTGACACGCTGCTGATCATCGAGGCGATGAAGACGATGAACCAAATCCCGGCACCGCGTTCGGGCACCATCAAGCGCATCTGCGTCGACAACGGCCAGCCGGTCGAATACGGCGAGGCGCTGGTCGTCATCGGTTGATCCTCTCGGGATCGTCGAGGCGAGTTCGCGGGCGGGCGAGGAAAGGCATACATGTTCAATAAGGTACTGATCGCCAATCGCGGCGAGATCGCGCTCCGCGTCCTGCGGGCCTGCAAGGAGCTCGGCATCGCGACCGTGGCCGTGCACTCCACCGCCGACAACGCGGCCATGCACGTGCGGCTCGCTGACGAAAGCGTCTGCATCGGCCCCCCGCCGGCCCGCGACAGCTACCTGAACATTCCGCAGATCCTCGCGGCCTGTGAAATTTCCGGCGCCGACGCCGTTCATCCCGGCTACGGCTTCCTGTCCGAAAACGCTCGCTTCGCGGATATTCTCGAGGCGCACAACATCGCCTTCATCGGCCCGACCGCCGAGCACATTCGCGTCATGGGCGACAAGATCGAAGCCAAGCGCACTGCGAAGGCTCTCGGCATTCCCGTGGTGCCGGGCTCCGCCGGCGCGGTGACCGACGACGGTGAGGCGATGCGCGTTGCCGAGGAGATCGGTTTCCCGGTGCTCGTCAAGGCTTCGGCCGGCGGCGGCGGGCGCGGCATGAAGGTCGCGCATACGCCTGCCGACCTGTCGATGGCGCTTTCCACGGCTCGCGCCGAGGCGGGCGCGGCGTTCGGAGACGACGCCGTCTACCTCGAGAAGTATCTCGGCAAGCCGCGCCACATCGAGGTGCAGGTCTTCGGCGACGGCATGGGCAAAGCTGTCCATCTCGGCGAGCGCGACTGCTCCTTGCAGCGCCGCCACCAGAAGGTCTGGGAGGAGGCGCGCTCGCCCGCGCTCGACGACGCGCAACGTCTTCGCATCGGCGAGATCTGCGCCAATGCCATGGCCCAGATGAAGTACCGCGGCGCTGGCACGATCGAGTTCCTGTACGAGAACGGCGAGTTCTATTTCATCGAGATGAACACGCGTCTGCAGGTCGAGCACCCGGTTACGGAGGCGATCACGGGTCTCGATCTCGTGCACGAGCAGATCCGCGTCGCTGCCGGCCTCGGGCTTTCGGTCACGCAGGGCGACGTGAAGTTCAACGGCCACGCGATCGAGTGCCGCATCAACGCCGAGGATCCGCGGACCTTCGCTCCCTCGCCCGGCCAGATCAGCTACTACCACGCTCCCGGCGGTCTCGGCGTGCGCGTGGACTCGGGCGTCTATCAGGGCTATTCGATCCCCCCATTCTACGATTCGCTGATTGGCAAGCTGATTGTGCACGGCCGCACCCGCAACGAGTGCCTGATGCGGCTCCGTCGGGCCCTCGACGAGATCATCGTCGACGGGGTGAAGACGACGCTGCCCCTGTTCCAGGACCTTGTCGAGAATCCGGACATCCAGGCCGGCGACTACGACATCCACTGGCTGGAGCAGTATCTTGCCACCGCGGCGAAGGCTGCCTGATACACCATTGGCGCGCAGCGGACGGTACGGCTCCGAGCCGCTGATCACACCCGAGATCCTGCTGCGTGCCTATGCAGCCGGCATCTTTCCGATGGCGGAGGATGCCGATGACCCGTCGATCCACTGGGTCGACCCGACGTTCCGGGGCATCCTGCCGCTCGACGGGTTTCACGTCCCGCGCTCGCTCCGCAAGACGATCCGTCAGGAGCCCTTCGACATCCGGTTCGATACCGCGTTCGCAGCCGTCGTCGACGCCTGCGCCGAACCCGCGCCCGGCCGAGACCAGACATGGATCAACGCGCAGATTCGAGACCTGTATCTCGGATTGTTCCGGATGGGGCATGCCCACTCCGTTGAGGCCTGGGCGGAGGGCGAGCTTGTCGGCGGCCTCTACGGCGTCAGCCTCGGCGCGGCGTTCTTTGGCGAGAGCATGTTCTCGCGGCGCACGGATGCCTCGAAGGTGCCGCTGGTCTACCTGTGGGACAGGCTGCGGCGCGGCGGCTTCACGCTGCTCGATACGCAGTTCATCACGGGGCACCTCCAGCGCTTCGGTGCCATCGAGGTTCGACGCGCGCAATATCGCGAGCTATTGGCCGACGCGCTGGAGCGACCGGCCGACTTTCACTGCGCCGGCGGGACGCTCGCGTCGGTTTTGCAGTCCTTGAGCCAGACGTCGTAGACGGGGTGCTCCACGGCGTTCAGGCCGGGCGAGTCGGCGAACATCCAACCGGTGAAGATGCGGCGGATCTCGCGATCGAGCGTGATCTCGTCCACCTCGACGAAGCCGTCGGTCTTGGGCGCTTCGTCCTGCGTGCGGGTGAAGCAGGCCCTCGGCGTCACCTGCAGCGCGCCGAACTGCACGGTCTCGTTGATCCTGACCTCGAACGAGGTGATCCGGCCGGTGATCTTGTCAAGGCCGGAGAACACGGCTTCCGGGTTTTCGATCCGCGCGGCGTACGCGCCATGCGGTACGACGCAGGCCAGCGCCAGGAGCGCCGCGAACCGGGCGGCGTGGGAAGCGAGACGCATAGAGCGATCGATCCCGATCAGGGCGTCCAGGCGTCGTAGTCGCCCGTCACGCGCGGCCGCTCGGCAGTGTTAAGGAGCGAGCCCTTCGGACGATAGGCAAAACGCGTGCCCGTCTGGTTCGGAACGTGCGGCTTCTGCCAGTCGCGCGGCTTGTAGTTCTCGTCCACCGGCGGGGTGTCGACGCGGTGGTGCATCCAGCCGTGCCAGCCTGGACCGATCTGGCTCGCTTCCGCCTCGCCGGCATAGATCACCCAGCGGCGCTTGCCGTCGGCGGACTGGTAGTACACGTTGCCGCGCTCGTCTTCGCCCACCCGCTTGCCGAAGCGCCAGGTGTGGAAGCGCGTTCCGATCGTCTGGCCGTTCCACCAGGTGAAGATCTGCAGCAGCCAGTGTTTCATCGCATCGTGTCCGTAAATGCCGTGGCTGGGTTATGCTGCCGCGGCCGGTAAAAGTCTAGGCGTTGATAGCGCCCAGCGGACGCTCGAAGATCAGGACCGTCGAGCCGCTCCCGCTCTCCGAAGCGCCGACCCGCGCGAAGCCGAGCCCGGTGTAGAAGCCGATCGCCCGGGCGTTGGTTTCATCCACCTCGATGCGCATGCGGGTCGCTTGGGGAAAGCAGCCGGCGATCTCGGAGAAGAGTTCCGTCCCAACCCCCTGCCCTTGTGCGTCCGGTCGGACGTAGAGGTCGTGCAGGATCAGGAGGGTCCGGTCATCGCTAGCAGCACGGGCAAAGGCCATGCCGCCGAGACGCGCCCCGTCGTCCGCGACGAGAAACTCTGTATCCGGTTGGCCGAGCCGACTGCGGAGCGATGCTTCGTCGTGCGACGTACCCGTGACCTCCCGCAAACGCTCCGTGTCATGGATTGCGCCGTAGCTTGCCTGCCACGTCTCGACCAGCAGCTGTCGGACGGCCGCCATGTCGCGGGCCGTCGCGGTTCGGATGAAGTAGGTGCTCATTCCAGTCCGAGCTTGGCTTTCACCAGGTCGTTGACCGCCTGCGGGTTCGCTTTGCCGCCCGTCGCGCGCATCACCTGACCCACGAACCAGCCTGCAAGCGTCGGCTTGGCGATCGCCTGCGCCACCTTGTCGGGGTTGGCCGCAATGACCTCATCCACCGCCTTCTCGATCGCGCCGGTATCCGTGACCTGCTTCAGGCCGCGGCGTTCGACCAGCTCGCGCGGTTCCCCGCCTTCGTTCCAGACGATCTCGAAAAGGTCCTTGGCGATCTTGCCGGAAATCGTACCTTCGCGGATGAGGTCGAGCACGGCACCGAGCTGATCGGCCGAAACAGGCGTCTCCTCGATCGACTTGCCGCTCTTGTTCAGCGCGCCGAGAAGATCGTTGATGACCCAGTTGGCCGCCTGCTTGGCGTCGCGGCCCTTGGCCACCTGCTCGAAGAAATCGGCGACCGACTTTTCCGATACGAGGATCGACGCGTCGTAGGCCGAGAGTCCGGCCTCGTTCATCAGGCGCTGGCGCTTGTCGTCGGGAAGTTCCGGTAGCTTCTCACGCAACGCCTCGACGAAGGCGTCGTCGAATTCGAGCGGCAGGAGATCGGGGTCCGGGAAATAGCGGTAGTCGTGCGCGTCTTCCTTGGAGCGCATCGCACGGGTCTCGCCCTTGGCCGGGTCGAACAGGCGCGTCTCCTGATCGATCGTCCCACCGTCCTCGATGATCGCGATCTGGCGGCGCGCCTCGGACTCGATCGCCTGTCCGACGAAGCGGATCGAGTTGACGTTCTTGATCTCGCAGCGCGTGCCGAACTCGCCGCCCGGCCGCCGCACGGACACGTTGACGTCGGCGCGCATGGAGCCCTCGTCCATGTTGCCGTCGCAGGTGCCGAGATAGCGCAGGATCGTGCGCAGCTTCGTCAGATAGGCGCGTGCTTCGTCCGCGGAGCGCATGTCGGGCTTAGACACGATCTCCATCAGCGCGACACCGGAGCGGTTGAGGTCGACGAAGGACATCGTCGCGTGCTGGTCGTGCAGCGACTTGCCGGCGTCCTGCTCGAGGTGAAGCCGCTCGACGCCGACCTCGACCTCCTCGAACTGCCCTTTCGAATCCGGGCCGACCGACACGATTACCGTTCCCTCGCCAACGATCGGCTGCTGGAACTGCGAGATCTGGTAGCCCTGCGGCAGGTCCGGGTAGAAGTAGTTCTTGCGGTCGAAGACCGAGCGGTTGTTGATCTGCGCCTTCAGACCAAGTCCCGTACGCACTGCCTGCCGCACGCATTCGACGTTGATGACAGGCAGCATGCCTGGCATGGCGGCATCGACCAGCGAGACGTTGTCGTTCGGCTCGGCGCCGAACTGGGTCGAGGCGCCGGAAAACAGCTTCGATTCCGACAGGACCTGGGCATGGACCTCCATGCCGATCACGATCTCCCAGTCGCCGGTCGCGCCGGGGATCAGCTTCTTCGGATCGGGGGTGCGGGTATCGACGAGGGGCATCGGGCGAACTCGTTCATCTCGGGGCGCAGCCGGGCTGCAGTCATTCGATTACGTCGGCGCGACAAAGCGCGCCGGAGCATCCTACCACCAGCGCTTCGGCGCGAAGCGGCCGGCGCTCTTCTCGATCACCGAGGCCGTGGCGAAGAGCGTCTCTTCGTCGAACGGGCGACCGATCAGCTGGAGGCCGAGCGGTGTGCCTTCGCCGGAAAGGCCAGCGGGTACGGCGATGCCCGGCAGACCGGCCAGGTTTACGGTGATCGTGAAGACGTCCTGCAGATACATCGCCACCGGATCGGCGGCGAGCTTGGCATCGCCGATGGCGAAGGCGGCGGATGGGGTCGTCGGGGTCAGAAGCGCGTCGACGCCGTCCGCGAAGACGGTCTCGAAATCGCGCTTGATCAGGGTCCGGACCTTCTGCGCCTGAAGGTAGTACGCGTCGTAATAGCCGGCCGAGAGCACATAGGTGCCGATCATGATGCGGCGCTTCACCTCGCGGCCGAAGCCGGCGGCGCGTGTGTTCTCGTACATCTCCGCGATGTCCTTGCCGGGCACGCGAAGGCCGTAGCGCACGCCGTCGTAGCGCGCGAGGTTGGACGAGGCTTCGGCGGGCGCGACGATATAATAGGCCGGAAGGGCGTACTTCGTGTGCGGCAGGGACACGTCTACGATCTCGGCCCCGGCCTCGCGCAGCGTCGCGATACCCTTCTGCCACAGCGCCTCGATCTCGGCCGGCATGCCCTCGACGCGATACTCGCGGGGAATGCCGATGCGAAGACCCTTCACCGAGCGGCCGACAGCCGCCTCGTAGTCCGGCACCGGCCGGTCCACGGACGTCGTGTCCTTCGGGTCGCTCGAGGCCATCGACCTGAGGAGGATCGCCGCGTCGCGCACATCGCGCGCGATCGGGCCCGCCTGATCGAGGGACGACGCGTAGGCGACGATGCCCCAGCGCGAGCAACGGCCGTAGGTCGGCTTGATGCCGACCGTTCCCGTGAAGGCCGCCGGCTGGCGGATCGAGCCGCCGGTATCGGTGGCCGTCGCGCCGGCGCACAGGCGCGCGGCGACCGCCGCCGACGAGCCGCCCGACGAGCCGCCGGGCACCAGCGCGACGTCCGACCCGTTGCGGCGCCACGGGTTCACCACGGGGCCGTCATGGCTGGATTCGTTGGACGAGCCCATCGCGAACTCGTCCATGTTCAGCTTGCCGAGCATCACGGCGCCATCGGCCCACAGATTGGCCGTGACGGTCGATTCGTAGCGCGGTTTGAAGCCGTCGAGGATGTGGGACGCGGCCTGCGTGCGCACGCCCTCGACGGCGAAGAGGTCCTTGACGCCGAGGGGAATGCCTTCGAGCGCCCCACCCTCGCCCTGCGCAAGTCGAGCGTCGGACGCGGCTGCCATCTCGCGCGCCTTGTCGGCCGTTACGGCGACATAGGCGTTCAAGGCGCCGTTGGCCGCTTCGATCGCGCCGAGATAGGCGTCCGTCAGCTCGCTGGCACGGAAGGTCTTGGCCTTCAGAGCGTTGCGGGCTTCGGCGATGGTGAGTTCGGTCAGATCGGTCATGGTCTCGCAACGTCGAATGGTCGGGACGCGGCCGGGTCGGCTTCGCGAACCGCGAGGGTCTTCCGATAGAATGCAGCGTAGCCGCTGTCGGGATAGTCGGCGAAGGGGCCGCTGAGCTCGAAACCGGCTCGCTCGTAGGAGCGGCGGGCCGCCTTGAAACCGAGACCGGTCTCGAGAGCCAGCGCCTCGAGCCCAAGTCTTCTGGCTTCCGCCTCGATCCGATCGAGGAGACGGGCGGCCAGCCCCTGCCCGCGCACGGCCGGTCGAAGGTACATCCGCTTGACCTCACCCACCGACGCGTCGTGGCGCTTCAACGCTCCGCATCCGACAGCCACGCCGTCGATGCGGACCAGAAACGTCGTCGTGTCGGGACGGGCCATCTCCTCGGCGGTCATCCGAAACTTGAACTCGTCCGGTGTGTCCGGTTCCTGATCGTCGATCGCGTCGTTCAGCTCGGCGATCAGGGCTCGCAGGTCGTCCTGCAGCGGGGTCTCGGCGCGAATCTCAATGCGGCCGCCGCTCATTCCACGACCTTGGGCACCATGAAGAAGTGCTCCTGGGTGGCCGGCGCATTGGCGACGATGTCCTCGGCCTTGTGACCGTCGGTCACGGCGTCCTCGCGCTTCTTCATCACCATCGGCGTGACCGAGGTCATCGGCTCGACGCCGGATACGTCGACTTCGCCGAGTTGCTCGACGAAGCCGAGGATGGCGTTCAATTCGCCCTGCATGGTCGCGACCTCGTCCTCGGACACCGCGATGCGGGCGAGACGGGCGACACGACGAACGGTGGCGGTATCGACGGACATGCGCATTCCCGAACTGATGGTCGAAACGGTGCTATAACGGCGGGGTTGCCCGGAGGCAACGCCGCCGCCTGTCCGTGAGGGGGCCGTCAGATTTCGAAGGGCTGGCCGACTTCGGGCAGCAGCACGCGGGAGGCTTCGTCCTCCATCGCATCCATGAAGCGCTGCGGATCGGCATCGAGAACCGGCATCGTTCCGTAGTGCAGCGGGATGATGGTCTTGAAGTTGAAGTAACGGCGGCATGCGAGCGCGGCCACCGCTCCGCCCATCGTCAGCCGGTCGCCGATCGGCACGAGTCCGATCTTGGGCTGGTGCAACTCCTCGATCAGCGCCATGTCGCCGAAGATGTCGGTGTCGCCCATGTGATAGACGCTGTTGCCGTCGTCGAAGTGAATGATGATGCCGTTCGGCATGCCGAGATAAGTGATCTTGCCGCCTTCCTCGACGCTCGCGGAGGAATGGAACGCCTGCGTGAGGGTGACGGAGAAGCCGTCGAACTTGACGGTGCCACCGGTGTTGGCCGGCTCGATGGTCTCGACACCCTTGGACGCCAGCCAGTTGACCAATTCATAGGTTCCGAGGACTCGGGCGCCCGTACGCTTGGCGATGTCGACCGTGTCGCCGACGTGGTCGCCATGACCGTGCGACAGCAGGATGTGTGTGGCGCCTTCGCTGGCCTTCGCGACGTCGCCCTTGAAGTGCGGGTTCCCCGTTAGGAACGGGTCGATCAGGATGACCGCGCGTCCCGTGTCGATACGAAACGCCGAATGGCCGAAGTAGGTCATCTTCATGCTAGGGGATCTCCGATGATGCGGTCGCGGGAAACCTAGCGCCGGAAGCCCCGTATCAAGGAGGCAGAATGGTGATCGCCGATATCGCTGACGTGATCGACATGCGGGCGGCGGGGGGCACGGCCGCCGGGCTGGACCTCGGGACGAAGACGATCGGCATCGCGGTTTCCGATCTCGGATGGGGGCTGGCCAATCCGCGCCCCGTCATCCGCCGCGCGAAGTTCCAGGCGGATGCCACTGCTTTGTCGGCGTTTCTGGAGTCTGTCGATGCGCGGCTCGTCGTGATCGGCCTGCCCCTCAACATGGACGGCAGCGAAGGGCCTCGGTCGCAGTCGACGCGGGCCTTCGTGCGCAATTTCCAGCGGATCGATCGGCGCCCCTTCGTCTTCTGGGATGAGCGCCTGTCGACGGTTGCGGCCGAGCGCAGCCTTCTGGAAATGGACGTTTCGCGGCGTCAGCGCGCCGAGCGAATCGACTCGGCCGCCGCGTCCTTCATTCTTCAGGGCGCCTTGGACAGGCTGTCGAGGCTGACAGAGCTGCGCGACGAATAGCGCTCGCGCAGGAAGCCGATGATCGCCTTGCGACGACGCAATGCGTAGAGCGCCAGAACGATCAGGCTGTCGAGGATCAGCGCCCTGACGACCAGCGGCGGCAATGTTTCGGGCGCTACGCCGAGCACGTTCGCGTAGACACCGAAGACGGTGTCGTACATGTCGCGCGAAAAGAAGTGCAGGCCCAGGCTCCAGTCGTTGGAGGCGAGCGTGAGCCAGAGCACCAGGAAGCCGATCGGAAGGAACCAGAGCGACAGGAGCCAGCGCATCAGGCGTCTCCGTCGCGGCGCGTGTCGGTCTGGCGCGGGATCGAGGCATTGATTGCGGCGACCGTCCGGCGGAAGGCCATCTCGTCCATGTCGTCTTCGTCGTCCGGTGCGAAGATGCACCCATCGAACGCCAGCGCCACGAGGCTCAGGCCGAGCGACCAGAAGGCGAGGTCGAGCCGGTCGAAGACGGCCGCGAACGGAGCACCGAAGAGTGTCGCCGCGATCACCATGGCCGAGCAGACGCCGATCCCGGCGAACGACAGAAGCTCGCCCTGCCGGATCTCGGCATCGCCGCGCCCGTGCAGACGGATGAGGCCGACGGCGAGAAGCGCCGCCGTGCCGATGCAGAGAAGCGCGACGCCCCACCCGACGAGACCGTTTCCTGCCGACGCTTCGAGCGGGACGCCACCGAGAGCGGCGTGACCATTGAGATGCAGGATTTCGTTGGCGCCCGTGACCGCAAGGAAGCCGGCCCAGGTGGAAAGAGCGAAGGTCGTGGGTATGCGCTTCACGGGCCAGCCCTCCGGAGAGTTAACGAAAACTTAACGCCAACATCCGCGCTTCGCTCCCGGCCCGCAACGCGAACTCTCCGGCATGGTTAATTGCGACGGGGATGCCGGCGGACGGCGCGCTTGTGGCCCCTCCCCGTTTCTCCTATAGGCGGTGCTCGCCATGACAGCGCTGACACCCCCCTCCGCCGCCCCCCGACGCCACCTTCTCGGCATCGCGGGCCTGTCGCTTCCCGACATCCATACGCTGATGGACCTCGCCGAGCGCGAGATCGCCGTCAGCCTCGGACGCGACAAGAAGAAGGCGGCGCTAAAGGGCCGCACGCAGATCAACCTCTTCTTCGAGGCCTCGACGCGAACGCAGGCGTCGTTCGAACTCGCCGGCAAGCGGCTCGGCGCCGACGTCATGAATATGTCGGTCGCGAACTCGTCGGTGAAGAAGGGCGAGACGCTGATCGATACGGCGATGACGCTGAACGCAATGCGTCCCGACATCCTCGTCGTGCGTCATCATGCGGCAGGTGCCGTGGCGCTTTTGTCGCAGAAGGTCGGCTGCTCGGTCGTGAATGCGGGCGACGGCGCGCACGAGCATCCGACGCAGGCACTGCTTGACGCCCTGACGATCCGCCGCCGCAGGGGCCGCGTCGCGCGCTTGTCGGTCGCGATCTGCGGCGATGTGCTTCACAGCCGTGTCGCGCGCTCCAACATCCTCCTCCTCAACGCGCTCGGCGCCGACGTGCGCGTCGTCGGACCCTCGACGCTGCTGCCCAACGGCATCGAGCAGATGGGCGTCCGCGTCTTCCACGACATGGACCGAGGGCTCGAGGACGCCGACGTCGTGATGATGCTGCGTCTTCAGCGCGAGCGGATGGAAGGCTCCTTTGTGCCATCGGTGCGCGAGTATTTCCGCCTCTTCGGCCTCGACGCGCAGCGCCTGTCGCGGGCCAAGCCCGATGCGCTGGTGATGCATCCCGGGCCGATGAACCGCGGCGTCGAGATCGCTTCGGAAGTCGCAGACGGCCCCCAGAGCGTGATCGAGGAGCAGGTCGAGATGGGCGTCGCCGTCCGCATGGCGGTGATGGAATGGATGATGGGCAACGAGGAGACCGCATCGTGACCGGCCTCGACAGCGCCCAC
>NZ_CAJYIU010000332.1 GCF_913775355.1 uncultured Aureimonas sp. | reverse complement strand
GGTTTCGTCCATGGGGAACGGGCGGATCCCCCCGCAGCCGGTTCGCTGTCGATGTCGTCGTCCATGGTTCGCTCCGCACTCCGATCTTCGCGCGACCAAGCGTGTGCACGATGTCTTGGAATCGTGTCGACGACGACGCTCGACTTGTAGCGATCGCAAGTTATCTGCCGGATCATTCGATGTTCTGCCGCTGGACGCAGGGCATATCGGAAGCACAAGGGGTGTATCCGCTGGCTTCCCGATCTTCGCCGGGAATACGTAAATACACGTAGTGCGGTAGATACTAGGTAAAATCCCTTAGGGCGCGGGTCCAATACCGAGTATCCCGGCAATCCCTCGTTAAGCGGCCAAGTTGAATCTACCCCCTCGTGAACGGGCGGCCTTGCCCGTGCGGGTGTCGCTCAACGATCAGGGGGCCGGGATGGCATTGGTAAAAACACATAGCCTTGGGCTCAGCTCCGGGGCGGCGACCGGGGGAAGCGGTGCCGGACAGGGCGGCCCGGTCGGCGACATGGTCCGGGACGTGGCGCAGCGCCTCCCCACGGGCCACGGCGCGGACCGCTCGCGCCTCGCCGCGGACGTGCAGAAGAAGCGGGCGCGCACCTTCGCCAAGCAGCAGCAGGCGGCCGAGCGCATCGCCTCCGCCACGACCGAGCTTTCATCGGGCGTCACCGAGGCGGCGGCCGCCTCCGAGCAGCTCAAGCAGGCGATGGACCAGATCGCCCGGGCCGCGGAGGAGGCGTCCGGCAGTTCCCAGACCTCGCTGAAGGCGATGAGCGCGCTCAGCCAGATCGTCGCTCGCTGCCGGGGCGTCGCCGACGTGTCCGTCACCAAGACGGAAGCTCTTCAGACCCAGCTCGGGGCCGTCCGCGAGCAGATCGAGGCCTCCATCGCCGCCATCTCGAACTCGTCCGAGCGCCAGACGGCGTCGGTGCTCGTCGTCGAGGAGCTCGAGCGCCAGGCCGGCGCCATCGGCGAGATCGTCAAGACCGTCGCGCACATCGCCGACCAGACCAACCTTCTCGCCCTGAACGCGGCGATCGAGGCCGCCCGCGCCGGCGAGCACGGCCGCGGTTTCGCCGTCGTCGCCGACGAGGTGCGCACCCTCGCCGAGGTATCGGAAAAGAGCGCCCGCGAGATTTCCGAACTCGTCGGCAAGATCCAGGCCGAGGTGAGGGGCATCGCGGAAGGCATCCGCGCGGCCAACGACGCGGTGCGCACCGAGGTCGGCAACGGCAAGGCCGTCAGCGCGCAGATCGACCGCGTCCGCGCGGACATGGTCGTGATCGTCGAGGGCGGCCGGGAGATCGCCAAGTACGCGGTTGAGTCCGAGGTCGCCGCGCGGGAGAGCCAGAAGGGCGCCGAGCAGATCGCGGCGGGCGCGGAACAGCAGTCGGCGGCCTGCGAGGAGAGCCTCAGCGCCCTAAAGGAACAGGCGGCCGCGCTCGCGGAGGCCGAGAAGGCCGCGGAGAACCTCGGCGAGGTCGCCGACGAGCTCCGCACCTCGACCGACATCGGCAAGAGCGCGCAGGACGTTGCCTCGACGGCCGAGGAGCTGTCGGTCACGGTCGAGGAGATCAACCGGGCGTCCTCCCAGATCCTCGTCGCCATCAACCAGATCTCGCAGGGGGCCGACGCGCAGAGCGCCGCCGCCGAACAGTCGAGTGCGGCGATCGAGCAGATCCGCAAGGGCATCGACGTCACGCGCGAGCGGGCGGGACGCGCCCTGGAGCGCGGCACGGCGCTCGAGCAGCTTCTCGGGGAGGCCAGCCAGGGCATCGACGGCCTGATCGAGGGCGTTTCCTCGTCGCTGCGATCCAACGCCGCCACGCGCGAGAAGATCGGCGGCCTGTCCGAGGTGTCGCGGCGGATCGACAAGATCGTCGATTCCATCGCGATGGTGTCCGTCCAGACCAACATGCTGGCCGTCAACGGATCGGTCGAGGCCGCCCGGGCCGGCGAGTTCGGCAAGGGCTTCATGGTGGTCAGCACCGACATCCGGAACCTGGCGCAGGACTCCTCGGAGAACGCCGAGCGGATCAAGGACCTGGTGCGCGGCATCCAGGATCAGATCGCCTCGGTCACGCGCGACCTCAACGAGATCTCCGCCGACACGGTGCAGGAGGTCGCCAAGAACAAGGTGATCGTCACCAACGTCGCGCAGTCGCGCGACGAGATCGCGGGCGTCGTCGCGGGCAACCGCGAGGTCCTGTCGGGCAGCGAGGAGATGGCCGGGCTGGTGGACGCGAGCGTGAAGAGCGTCGCGCAGGTCCTCGCGGCGGCGCGGCAGGCGGCCTCCGCCACGGCCGAGGCGGCCTCCGCGGCCCAGCAGCAGAGCCAGGGCGCCGAGGAGCTCGCACGGGCCGTCGAGGAGGTCGCCGCGATGGCCGACGAGCTCCAGTCCGCCGGCTAGCGGCCGCCCGCCCGGTCAACCCGGGAACACAAGTCCCGCCCTCGAACGTCGGACCGCCCCATGACAACCCATCCGAACGGCGAAACGCCGACCGACACGTCCGCGCGCGGAACCGGCCCCGCCGCCGAGTTCGTGACGTTCCTGGTCGGGGACGAAGCCTTCGCGGCTCCCTTGTCGCGGGTCCGCGAGATCATCCGCGTTCCCTCCCTGGTGCAACTCCCGCTCGCGCCGCCGTCCATAGAGGGCATCACGAACCTGCGCGGGGTCGTGCTGCCGGTCCTCAACCTCCGGCGCGTCTTTGGCCTGGCCGAGGCCGCACGTGACGAGGCGACGCGCGTCCTGGTCCTCGACATCGGGCGCCCCGTCGGGGTCGTCGTCGACCGCGTGCTGGCCGTACAGTCGGTCGACCCGTCCCGCATCGACGGGAAGGGGCGCCTCGGTCCGCACGTCGACGGCGATCTCGTCGTGGAGGTCATCCGCCCCGAGGGCGACGGAAGGGGCAGTGCCGTCACGATGGTCCTCGACGTCGAGGGCATCGTCGCGCGGGCGACCGCCATGCCGGAGGAGGGCGCCCGTCGCGCCAACGCGCAAGAGAGCCGGATCGCCGCGGCCGAGGCTTCGGAGGGCGGACGCGTTTCCGACGACGTCCGCCAATTCGTGAGCTTCGTCGTCGAAGGACAGGAATATGCGCTTCCGATCGCCGACGTGCAGGAGATCGTCCACGTCCCGAGGTCGATCTCCGCCGTACCCAACGCGCCGCCGACCCTGATCGGCATGGTGACGCTGCGCGAGAGGCTCCTGCCGCTCCTCAGCCTCCGCAGCCTTCTCGGTCTCCCCATGCGGCCGGTCGGTCCGGAAGACCGCGTGGTCGTCGTCTCTCCTGCCTCCGGCGGGCACAGCGCCACGTTCGGCATCCTGACTGATGCCGTGCGCGAGGTCCTTCGGATCGGTGTCGGCGTCATCGACCCGATGCCGCGGATGGTCGGGGCGGGCGACGGGCTTACTGAGATCGCCGCGGTCTGCCGGCTGGAGGGAGGCCGGCGCCTCGTCTCCGTGCTCGACCCGGAGCGGGTCTTCCGGCTCCCGGAATTGAAGGCCGCTGCGCCAGGCTGCGCGGAGGCGGTTGCCGCAAGGGAGACCGAAATGGAAACGGGCATGGCGTCGCGCGCTTCGGCGGACGAGGAACAGGTCGTCGTCTTCAAGCTGGGCGACGAGGAGTTCGGCGTCGCCATCGACAATGTCCAGGAGATCGTCCGCCTCCCCGAGCGGCTGATCCGCGTGCCCAACGCGCCCGACTTCATCGAGGGCATCATGAACCTGCGCGGCACGATCGTGCCCCTCGTCGACCAGCGCCGCCGCTTCCGCCTGCCGCCGATGGAGCGCAACGAACGGCAACGCGTCGTGGTGTTCACGCTCCGGGGCGTGCGCTCGGGCTTCATCGTCGACAGCGTGATCGAGGTGCGGCGCATCGCCCGTTCGGAAATCCTGCCGGCGCCCGAGACCTCCGACGACCAGTGCCGCCTGATCCGACGCGTCGCCAGCCTGCCGGACCGCAAGCGCATCATCCAGATCCTCGACATCGGCGAGCTCCTGGACACGAACGAGACCGACGCCGCACGCGCGGCAGCCGCCTGAGCACCCATTCGAGCCGTCCCATGCCAGCAGCCAAGAAAG
>NZ_CAJYIU010000331.1 GCF_913775355.1 uncultured Aureimonas sp. | reverse complement strand
CGACCCGGAGGCATCCCATGTCCGACTTGGCGATCCGAACCGCGGCACATCATGCGCCGCCTCGGCGTGCGGCGGAGCCCGCGCCTTTGCCCTTGCCTGCGGCTGCTTCGAGGGGGCGACGCTCCGGTCCGTCCCGGAGGCTCACCCCGGCACCGCTGCCGAAGGGCATGCGGCTTCTCGGCCCTGTCCTCCTGCTCCTCGCGTGGGAGGCGGCCTCGCGGCTCGGCCTGATCTCGCCCTACACGCTGGCGGCGCCCTCGACGGCGCTGGCCACGGGCTACCAGTTGATCGCCGACGGGACGCTCCTGCCGCATCTCGCGGCCTCGGCCGCCCGCGCCTATTCCGGCCTCGCGCTCGGCGTGACGGCAGGCGTCGTGCTCGCGCTGCTGTCCGGCCTGACCCGCAGCGGCGAGGCGCTGATCGACGGGCTCGTGCAGGTGAAACGCGCCGTGCCGACGCTGGCGCTCATCCCGCTCGCCATCATCTGGCTCGGCATCGGCGAGGCGATGAAGGTCTTCCTGATCTTCACCGCCGTTCTCGTGCCCGTCTACATCAACACACACGCGGCGCTGCGCGGCATCGACATCCGCCACATCGAACTCGCGCGAACGCTGCGGCTCACGCGCTGGGAGTTCATCCGCAAGGTGGCGCTTCCGGGTGCGCTGCCGGGCTTCTTCGTCTCGCTGCGCCTCGCCGTTGCCCTCTGCTGGACGGCGCTCGTCGTGCTCGAACTCGTCAACACGCAGACCGGCATCGGCTACCTGATGAACCGCGCCCGCGACTGGGGGCAGACCGACATCATCGTCGTCGGCATCCTGATCTACGCTGCGCTGGGCCTCGCCTCGGACGGGGTGGTGCGTGCCGTGGAGCGCCGGGTACTGCGCTACCGCCGGGGGCTGGGCGCATGACCTTCCACGCCGCGCCGCCGTCGGCCGTCTCGCTGCGCGACCTGTCGCGCGGTTTCGCGGGCAAGACCGTCCTCGACCGCCTGTCGCTCCAGATCCCGCACGGCCAGTTCGTGGCGCTGCTCGGCGAGTCCGGTTCCGGCAAGACGACGCTCCTGCGGGCGCTCGCCGATCTCGACGAGGACGCCGACACGCAAGGCGCATTCGCCGTGCCGGACGAGGTCTCCGTTCTGTTCCAGGATGCGCGTCTGCTGCCGTGGATGAGTGTTCTCGACAACGTCGTGCTGGGACACCGCGACCCGGACGCGCGGTCGAAGGCGCTGGCGCTTCTGGACGCCGTCGGGCTCGGCGATAAGGCCGATGTCTGGCCGGACACGCTCTCGGGCGGCCAGAAGCAGCGCGCCGCGCTCGCCCGCTCGCTCTTACGCGAGCCCGACCTCCTGCTTGCGGACGAACCCTTCGGGGCGCTCGACGCGCTGACGCGCATCCGCATGCAGGGCTTGCTTCGCGACCTCGTGCGCCGTCGCAATCCGACCGTCGTCCTCGTCACCCACGACGTCGACGAGGCGCTGCTCCTCGCCGACCGCATCCTCGTCCTGAAGGACGGACGGATCGCCGAGGACCACGCCGTCCGCCTCGGCCACCCCCGCGTCGCCCACCATCCCGACTTCATCGCCCTGCGCGGGCGGCTGCTCGCCAGCCTCGGCGTCGAGGCCAGCCTTGCAGAAGGAGAACGCCCATGACGCGCCAGCTCCACCTCAACCTCTTCCTCATGCCCCGCGGCCACCACGAGGCGGCCTGGCGTCACCCGACGGCCACGCGCCGCGCCCTGACCGACCTCCAGCTCTACGTCGAGGCGGCGCGTATCGCGGAAGGGGCCAAGTTCGACGCGGTGTTCCTGGCCGACGCGCTGGTCGCGCCAGGCAACGGCGGTCTCGTCGCCAGCGGCGCGCTCGAGCTGTTGACGCTCCTCTCGGCGCTGGCGGCGAGCACCAGCACCATCGGCCTGATCGGCACGGCCTCGACGACCTACAGCCACGCCTACACACTCGCCCGCCAGTTCGCCTCGCTCGACCACCTGTCGAACGGGCGCGCCGGCTGGAACATCGTCACCTCGTGGCTACCGCTCGTCGGCGCCAACTACGGGCTCGATGACGACGTGCCCCATGCCGACCGCTACGCGATCGCCGAGGAGTTCGTCGAAGCAGTGGACGCGCTGTGGCGCTCCTTCCCGGCGGACGCCGTCCTTGACGACCAGGCCTCGGGCCGCTACCTCGACCCCGCCCGCGTCGTACCCGCCGACTACCGGGGCGAGCGCATCCGCACGCGCGGGCCGCTCAACGTGCCGGGCAGCCCGCAGGGGCGTCCGGTCTATGTCCAGGCCGGGCAGTCCGACACCGGCCGAGCCTTCGCGGCGCGCTGGGCGGAGGCGATCTTCACCGCCCACCTCACCAAGGAGTCGGCGCGCAGCTTCTACGGCGACGTGAAGGGCAGGGCGGCCGTCTACGGGCGCCGGGGCGAGGACATCGTGGTCCTGCCCGGCATCAGCGCGGCGATCGGCTCGACTCAAGGCGAGGCCGAGCGCGTCTGGGAGGAACTCGACGACCTCACGAGCACCGAGGTCGGCCTGTCGCGCCTGTCGGCCCGCTTCGGCGGCCACGACTTCACCGGTGTGCCGCTCGACCGGCCGCTCCGGGCGGCGGACTTCCCCGACCCCGCCAAGGTCGAGGCCTCGAAGAGCCGGGCCATGGGCTACGCCGACGTGGCGCTCGCCGAGGGGCTGACCCTTCGCCAGCTCCTGCGCAAGCTCGCCGGAGCCCGCGGCCACTTCACCGCGACGGGGACGCCCGAGGCGGTCGCCGACATCATCGAGGACTGGTTCACGACCGGGGCCGCCGACGGCTTCAACGTCATGCCGCCGATCATGCACAGCCAGTTCGAGCTCTTCGCCAGCGAGGTGGTGCCGATCCTGCGGCGTCGCGGCTTGTTCCGGCAGGACTACGAGGGCTCGACGCTGCGCGAGCACTTCGGTCTCGGCCCGGTCGCCGAACCCGCGCCGTTGGCCCGATCGGCCTGACGACGCGCTCGGGTTGCCTCAGGTCTCAGGCCTTGAACCGCTCGGTCGCGGCGAGGCGCTGGACGATAGCTTCCGAGTGCCCACCGTAGACCTCGTCGGCGAGGAAGGTCTCCTCCTCGTCGAACGCCGTCTCGTCGACATCGCGCCACCAGCACTTCGGCCGGCCGTCGGAGCCGTCCGACCAGCGGTAGCCGCGCGCCTTCAGGACGTCCTTTGTATGGAAGGGCGAACCGATGGCGTGGACGCGAAGGCAGTCGCGTCCGGCGGCCGCGAGCAACTGCGTAAACGGGGCAGCGGCTCCTTCGATGCACGGCGGGGCCGCAAGGACCTCGAGCAGGGCATGGCAGTCGTCTACGGCGCGGTGACCATTGTGGAACAGTCCGATCTGGCCGACGAGGTAGCCGAGTTTCGTCCCCTCGAAGCCGAGGGACGTCCAGTCGACCTCGGACACCGAGCACGCCCACGGCTTCACGTCGAACCCGCGTGCCAGCTTCTCGCAGAACGGACGGTCGAAGCGGGCATTGTGGGCCACCATCAGGTCGGCCGACTCGACGAAGCGTTCGACGGCATCGAGGTCGATCGACTGGCCACGGACCATCTCGTCCGTGATGCCGGTGATCCTGGTGATCTCCGGCGTGATCGGCTGGCTCGGCTCGCGCAGGGCCGAGAACACGCCCACGACGTCGCGGATCCCGCCATCGTCGAACGTGAAGGTCACCATCCCAAGTTCGATAACCTCGTGCGTCGCGTGGTCGAGGCCGGTCGTCTCAGTGTCGAGGACGACGCCGAGCTTGAGGCCGGCCGGCCACGGGGAAGGTAGTGGCACGACGGGTCTTGGTACGAGTTGCCGGAGGACCCGGTAGCGGCCGGTCTCCTCCAAGTTGCTGGCCATCTCCTCGTGCGATGGGAACGCGGGGGAGGTGGTGGCGCGGTGGCGACGCGACGAGGGCTCCACCGGGGAAAGTGACACGACATCGTCGTTGGCCGCGGTATCGGCGAAGAGGTCGCCCTGCCGGCTTGTATCCGTTGCCTGAAGGCGACCCATCAGGCACCCCTCGAAGGGCACAGCGCTGGCGTGCCATGATGACTGGGGTTGGCGCGTTCTGGATCCATGTCGGCCGCACTATCGTCCGTGAGGCCGACGCCGCGCAATCCACCAGTCCCGGGCTATCCCCGAAAACCTGTGTGCCGACGGGATCCGGGCGGATCGAAACCTTGCGGTCCATCGGGGCGGCGCTAGGGCCTGTTAGCGTCTGACGCCGACTCTAAGTCGTTGGCTTTTCCTGCACAGGAGAGCTGGGATGCTGAGTGATGAGCAATGGGCTGAACTGGAGCCGCTGATCGAAGCGTGCCGCCCGCATGCCAAGGTATGGAGCCGGCACCTTCGCCGGACCGTGGAGGCAATCCTCTGGCGCCATCAGAACGGGGCGAAGTGGCGTGCTCTTCCAGCGGAGTTCGGCCCATGGTGGATGGCGGCACAGACATTCATCCGCCATTAGGTAGCACTTGCCACCAAACGCGCCTTCGATGTCCGACGGATTGCCGGCGGATTTCCCCTCCATTGACAATCGCCTGGCCATCGCATACCTATCAGTCAACTAAGGTGGCCAGATCGACCGAGAGGCGCCTTCCGCTGCTGGAAACAGTAGTCCAACCGGTACGGTAGATAGGGGAAACCCGAAGAGAGTGTCGAGAGATCCAGGGAGCCGCTCGAAAGAGCGCGCTCCTTTGGTGTTTCTAGGGACTGCAAGCACCTGCCGAGCTGGGTCCCGTCTGCTCTCGCAGGTCGTGACGCGGATCGGTCAGCGCCTGTATACGAGCCGCCTTCCGTTCATAGCCGCATCGACCGCCGCCGCTGCTTTTAGCTTCATGCCTGCCGACGGTTGCTCGGCGCGATAAGCGCTCTCGACACCCATGGTCAGATGGTAGCGGACTCCGTCGACGCGCCCTCGCTCCTTGGTTAGAGTGAAGAAGGCGGTATAAGCGACCCCGTCCACAATCGCCGTTGCGTTGTAGACGCCGAAATTCCTGTCGCTGGGCGTCCAATAGACACGGCGTTCAGCCAAGCCGGAGAGAAGTTCGGCCAAACCTTTCGAGTCATCGAACCGCTGCTGGTTGAAGACCCGTGCCTTCCTGCCGTCCCGGAAAATCATCGGGGTCGGGACGTGTTGCGCCGGATCGTAGCCTTCGGTCCAGCAGTGGGACGAGTAGATAGCCCGCAGACCAAGCACTTGGCCCTTGGGCATCACGAACGGAATGACGTGCGGAAGCAGGTGAGGGACTGCGATGTCGAGATCGGAAACCTCCGCCGCGGCAAACGGAAGCCCGTTGGCATCCAATAGGGTTCCGTTGGGTTGCAGGATGTAGGTCATTGTACTCCAAGGCGGCAAGCCGATCTCGAACGAGGTGAGTCGTTCGGTCGATATGCCGTTCAGCAGGATTTGGTTTGGCATACGGCAGGCAGGTGCGAAAGGTCTAGGAACCGACCTTCCAAGCACCAGACAAGCCGATAGTGCCGCCCAAAATTGCAAGATTCCAGTCGACTTAAGGCTTTGTATCTGCTGGCAAAACAGGCTCTTCTGACCTGTGTTCCTGCGATATGTTTACCTCTCATCGACCATGCGCTACGACTTCGATCGACAAGCTCACCCGTTCCCGGATAGGGCTCCGGCATGACCAGGGCGACGACCATACGGCACTGACCACCGCGACGATCCCCATGGGGTCGGCGTTGCGCCGCATGCCTCGAACGATCCCGGAGCCGACCATGGCCAAGCGCCTTCTTCTGACACCCGACATCCTGCGCGACCCCGACACGTCGAACTTCGTCTACACGGACGTGACGGCCGGGGGACGGAGCTCAAAAATACCGGGCTGAAGAAGGCCAGCACTTCCTCCTGTCGCCGGAATGCCGGACCCTGACGTTCCAGCAGGTCGCGAGCATCGACGAGGACGAGGCCTACCGGACGTTCCTGCTATTCCGCTGGCCCGACACCGACGGCAAGCCGACCTGCCGCTATTGCGGCGTGGTCGACTGCTACGAGGTCCGCGGCCGCAAGTTCAAGTGCTCCGGCTGCCGCCGCGAGTTCTCGGTCACGTCCGGCACGGTGTTCGCCTTCCGGAAGCTGCCCTTCAAGAAAATGATCATGGCGATCTGGCTCTCGGTGAACGCGGCCAAGGGCCTCGCCGCGCTGCACCTTTCCCGCCTGATCGGCACGCAGTTCAAGACGGCGTGGGTGCTCTCGATGAAGCTGCGCGAGGCCGTCGGCTACCGCCGAGAGGGCATGGTGCTCGGCGGCGAGGTCCAGATGGACGGGAAGTACACGGGCGGCCACGTCAAGAAGGAGAACCGGGCGGAGGACCGCGTCGACCGCCGCCTCAAGCGCTACCAGAACATGAAGCGGATCTGCGTCCTGGCGCTGCGCGAGAAGAACGGCCGGGGCCGGGAGCGCACCTTCACGCGCGTCGTGCAGGAGGAGAACGGGAAGGCCGCCTTCGCCACGGTCACGCACCACGTTGACCGCAAGGCGGTGGTCGTCACCGACGAACATCCGAGCTATGCCGACATCGTTGCGAAGAACGAGCATCGGCAGGTCAGCCACTCGGAGGCGTACAGCGCGGAGGACGGCGTGAACACGAACCACGTCGAGAGCTTCTTCAGCCGCGTCCAGCGCTCCTACGTCGGTGTGCACCACCGTTTCTCGCTGAAGTACTTCGACTGGTACGCGGCCGACCTCGCTTGGCGCGAGGATAGCAGACGGCGTGGCAACCGCTGGCTGACCGCGGCGATCCTGCTGGTCGCCATGCAGTCCCCGACATCGCGGAACCTCTGCGGCTACTGGCAGGGCAACAGCCCGCCCGAACCCGACTTCGCCGACGTGACGGAGCCGTTCAAGCCGATCTGAACATCTATGTAGATGTCTTGATATCAAAAATCTCGATACCTGATCGTCAGGCGATCTCCCAGTTCCGGCGGCGGGGATCGTCGGTCTCGGCGTGCCGCACGAGGCCCTGCTTCTCGAGAATGTTGAGCGTCGAGGACAGTCGGTTGGTGATCGTCGGTACGCCGGGATGGTCCGCAGGCAGCTCGTGGCGCGCCGCGAACGCCGCCGCGCATTCGTGCGTCGAGAGCGGCCGCCCGGCGGTGCGCAGGATCTCGAGCGTCATCCGGCGCTTGTTCGTGCCGCCAATGATCCGGTCCAGCTCCGCCGTTGCTTCGGACTTCGCCTTCCGCGACGCGCGGTGCTGCGTGCCGGGCCTCCCGTCCGCCCATGCCGGGTCATAGAGCGATAGGACGCGGTCCAGCGCCGCGACCGTCTCGCGGGCCTCCGCGATCTGCGCCGTCAGCTCGCCGATGCGCTCCTCGATTTTCGCTCGCTTCCACTTGAGATCCTGTGCAACGTCCATTCCGGTCGATCCTGAAAATTGAGCTTCAGGATACCAAGGCGGCCGCCGCCGCGTTGGTGGCGGTTGCTACCTAATGGCGCATTCATCCGCTGGGCGCGGCTCGGCGTCTAGGAGAGGCTTCTTGCGCTGGCTCAGGAGCGCGGCGTCAGGCTCGGCATGGTCTTCCTGGACGGGACCAACATCCGGGCGCACCAGAAGGCAGCAGGTGCAAGCCGAAAGGGGGATCTGCAAGGGAGCGAGACGGCCGTGAAGCGCTTGGCCGATCTCGTGGCGGCTATGGCACCAAAGCTTGCGTGATGGCCGACGGGGCCGGTCGAGCGATTGCCTT
>NZ_CAJYIU010000330.1 GCF_913775355.1 uncultured Aureimonas sp. | reverse complement strand
AAGCCGATGATCGCGGCGGTCGACGGGCTGGCGATCGGGATCGGGACGACGCTGCTCCTCCACTGCGACCTCGTCTACGCCACGCCGCGCTCGCTCTTCCGCACGCCCTTCTCCGATCTCGGCATCGTCCCGGAAGCGGCCTCGAGCCTCCTCGGGCCGCTGGCGATGGGGCACCAGCGCGCCTTCGCTCTCCTCGTGATGGGCGAGACGTGGGACGCGGAAAAAGCGCGCGAGGCCGGTCTCGTGCTCTCGGTGGTGGCCGACGCGGAAGCCGACGGCGAAGCGGCGGCGCGCCGCTTGGCGACGAAACCGCGCGAGGCGGTGCGGATCGGCCGCGATCTCCTACGGGCGACGCCGGACGCCGTGCGTGAACGCATCGTGCTGGAGGCGGACCATTTCCAGGAGCGCCTCCGCTCGCCGGAAGCGCAGGCGGCCTTCGCCGCCTTCCTCACGCGCGGCTAGGACGACTTCTCGCGCTGGGCCTTCAGCTTGCGGCGGAACTGGAGCACGGTCCCGCCGCTGAGGATCAGGAACACGGCCGCGATCGCCGCATAGGCCCAGGGGCTGCCGTGGAGATAGGTGTCGATGCGGTCGCCGAGGATATACGCTCCGAAGCCGTAGGCGCCCGACCAGAGCGCGGCGCCGAGCGCGTTGTAGAAGAGGAACGACCACCACGGGAAGTGAAGCGTCCCGGCCGCGAAGCCGCAGACCTGGCGCAGGATCAGGATGAAGCGGGCGATCAGAACGATCGGCGGGCCGACCGTGCGGAACCGCTCCTCGACATAGCGATACTTCTCCTGCGTCAGCCCGATGCGATGGCCGTGCCGCGCGACGAGTTGGCTGCCGTAACGGTGGCCGAGCCAGTAGCCGAGATTGTCGCCGAGCGTACCGCCGAGCCAGGCGGAGGCGAACACGCCCCAGACGTTCAGCTGGCCGTGCCCGGCCATGATGCCGGCCGCGATCAGGATGCTCTCGCCGGGAAACGGCAGTCCGGTCGATTCCAGAAAGATCGACAGGAACAGGATGCCGTAGCCGTATCCCAAAAGAAAGCCGGTAATCCAATCGAGCATCGCGCCCTCAACGCTCGAAGAGAGCGACCGCCTCGACATGGTGGGACCAGAGGAACTGGTCGATTGGCGTGACCGACAGGAGCCTGTAGCCGCCGCCCACTAGTATCGCGGCATCGCGCGCGAGCGTCACCGGATTGCAGGACACCGCGGCGATCCGCTTGACGGCGGAGGCCGCCAGTTCGCGCGACTGAGCCTCAGCGCCGGCGCGCGGCGGATCGAACAGGACACCGTCGAACTTCGACAGCTCCTTCACCGTTAGGGGACGGCGATAGAGATCGCGCCGCTCGATGGCGATCGGCTTCAGTCCGCTCGCGCCGCGCTTGGCCTTTTCCAGAGCGGCGAGCGCCGGCGCGTCGAACTCGGCCGCGTGCACCGCGTGGCGCCGGGCCAGTCGCAGCGAGAAGGCGCCGAAGCCGCAGAAGAGATCGGCGACCGATTTCGACGGCGCCAGATGCGCCAGCGCGATCTCGGCCATGTGCTCCTCGGCCCGACCGACCGCCTGCAGAAAGGCGCCGGGCGGGAAGGGGACGGCTATGCCGGCCACGTCGATCACCGGGACGCGGTTCTCGATCAGCGTCTCGCCATCGACGGAGAGGCGTGCGACCGCGCCATCCTCCGCGCCCCAGGCGATCGTCGCCTGCCGGAGGTCGGCGGTGAGCTTGGCGGTCTGCTCGATGGCAACGTCGAGCCCGGTCGTGGTGCGCGTGACCGTCATCCGCAGCTCGCGCTGGCGGTCGATCAGGAGCGTCGCCAGCCGTTCGAAGCGCTTCAGCCGCGCGACGATCTCCGGCACGACGACGAGGCAGGTTTCGATCGGCGCGATCCGGTGGCTCAGCGCTTCGTGAAAGCCGAAGAGAACTCTCGGTCCCGCCCGCACGGCCGTGAAGACGGCGCGACGGCGCGAGGCGGGGTCGCAGGACACGAGCGACGCGACATCCGGCGACAAGCCTTCGCGCGACAGGGCGTCGACCACGAGGTCGCGCTTGAACGTCGCGTAGAGATCGTCGCTGAGATGCTGCAGGTCGCAGCCTCCGCAGCGGCCGAAATGGGGGCAGGGCGCCTCACGCCGGTCGGGCGAGGGCGCATCGACCGACAGGAGCTGGCCGCGGCCCCCCTGGCGCTCGATCGTCACGCGCTCGCCCGGCAGGGCGAACGGGACGAAGACCGTCGTCGGCTGGCGCGCGATGCCGTCGCCGCGCGTTCCCAGCGCATCGATCGCAACCTGCTCGCTCACGCCTTCACTCCACCCAACAGAAATTCCGTATTACCGTCGCCGCCCGTGATCGGCGACGGCTCGATCCCGAGCGACCGCCAGCCGGGCTGCTCGTCCAGCCAGTCCGCCAGTTCGGCTGCGACGGTGGGCGCCGTGGCCGGATCCCGCAGCAGGCCGCCCTTGCCGATCGCCTCGCGCCCGGCCTCGAACTGCGGCTTGACGAGAAGAACGGCCTTCGCGCCGCTTTCAGCCAGAGCGAGGGTCGGCGGGAGCGCCAGCCGCAAGGAGATGAAGCTCACGTCCGATACGACGAGACCGACCCGGCGTCCGCCGAGATGCTCGCCCGAGAGATCGCGTGCGTTCAGCCCTTCGAGGCAGGTGACGCGCGCATCCTCGCGCAGCGTCGTGTGCAACTGCCCGTGGCCGACGTCGACGGCGATCACATGCGCGGCGCCGCGCTCCAGGAGAACCTGCGTGAACCCGCCGGTCGAGGCGCCAACATCGAGGGCGTCGAGCCCGTCCGCGCGAATGTCGAAGGCGTCGAGGCCAGCGAGGAGCTTCAGCGCCGCCCGCGACACGTAGGCCGCGGCCGGGTCGTCGAGTTCAACCTGCGCATTTTCGTCGACTGTCTGGCCCGGCTTCGAAACCACGACGCCCTCGACGCGGACACGACCGCGCAGGATCGCATCGCGCGCCCGCGCGCGCGAATCGAGAAGGCGACGCTCGGCGACGAGCTGGTCCAGGCGGATGCGCTGTGCGTTCATTCCGACCCGTCTCAGGCGCGCATGACGCGCTGCGCTGTGTCGCCGAGCGCGCGGAACACGGTCTCGACGATCGCGGCGCGGTCGAGGCCGGAAACCTTGATCATGGCCTCGGGCGCGGCATGGTCGACGAAGCGGTCGGGCATCGTCATCGGCCGGACCTTGACGCCGCGATCCATCAGGCCGTGGCGCGCCATATGCTCCAGAACCTGCGCGGCGAAGCCGCCGGAAGCGCCTTCCTCGATGAGGATCAGCACCTCGTGGTGTGCGGCGAGGCGCCGGATCAGGTCGGTATCCAGCGGCTTGGCGAACCGCGCATCGGCAACCGTCGTCGACAGGCCGAAGCCTTCCAGTTCCTCGGCCGCGGCAACCGCTTCGGCGAGACGCGAGCCGAAGGACAGGATGGCGACCTTCGAGCCCTCGCGGACGATCCGGCCGCGGCCGATCTCCAGCGCGCGCCCGCGCTCGGGCATCTCGACGCCCGTGCCGTTGCCGCGCGGATAGCGGAACGAGATCGGGCCGTCCTCATGCTCCACGGCGGTGCGGACCATGTGGCGCAACTCCGCTTCGTCGGCCGCCGCCATCACCACCATGCCGGGAAGCGGGCACAGGAACCCGGTATCGAAGGAGCCGGCATGGGTCGGCCCGTCGGCACCGACGAAACCGGCACGGTCGATCGCGAACCGCACGGGAAGGTGCTGAATCGCGACGTCATGCACGATCTGGTCGTAGGCCCGCTGCAGGAAGGTCGAGTAGATCGCAACGAAGGGCTTGTAGCCCTCGGTCGCGAGACCCGCCGCGAAGGTCACCGCATGCTGCTCGGCGATACCGACGTCGAACGTTCGCTTCGGGAAGGCCTGTCCGAAAAGGTCGAGGCCGGTGCCGTCCGGCATCGCCGCGTTGATCGCGATGATCTTCTCGTCCTCGCGCGCTTCCTGAATCAGGGTCTCGGAGAAGACCTTCGTGTAGCTCGGCGCGTTCGACTTCGGCTTCGCCTGTGTGCCCGTCACCACGTCGAACTTCGACACGCCGTGATACTTGTCGGCGCTGGCCTCGGCCGGCGCATAACCCTTGCCCTTGCGCGTGACGACGTGAATCAGCACCGGACCGTCGCCGTTGTCGCGCACGTTTTTCAGAACGGGCAGGAGATGGTCGAGGTCGTGCCCGTCGATCGGTCCGACGTAGTAGAAGCCGAGCTCCTCGAACATCGTGCCGCCGGTCAGGAAGCCGCGCGTGTATTCCTCGGTCTTGCGCGCACCCTCGCGCACGAACTCCGGCAGATGGCTCGTCACCGTCTTCGCGCGGTTGCGCAGCGTGCGGTACGTCTTGCCGGAGACCAGACGCGCCAGATAGGCGCTCAGCGCCCCTGTCGGCGGCGCGATCGACATGTCGTTGTCGTTGAGGATCACGATCAGCCGGGCGTCGAGCGAACCGGCGTTGTTCATCGCCTCGTAGGCCATGCCCGCCGTCATCGCGCCATCCCCGATCACCGCGATGACGTTGTTGCGGCGACCGTCCATCTCGGCGGCGACCGCCATGCCGAGACCGGCGGAGATCGAGGTCGAGGAGTGGCCGGCGCCGAACGGGTCGTATTCGCTTTCCGTGCGCTTGGCGAAACCGGAGACGCCGCCCTCCTGGCGGACGGTGCGCATCGCCTCGCGGCGGCCGGTCAGGATCTTGTGCGGATAGGCCTGGTGCCCGACGTCCCAGATCAGCCGGTCGGCGGGCGTATCGAAGACGGCATGGATCGCGACCGTCAGCTCCACGACGCCGAGACCGGCTCCGAGGTGCCCGCCGGTGCGCGACACCGCGTCGATCAGATCCGTGCGCAGTTCGTCGGCCACCTGTCGCAGCGACGTCTCGGGCAGGGCGCGGAGGTCGGCCGGCGAGGCGATGCGATCGAGAAGCGGCGTGGACGGACTCTGGGACAAGGACATCTCCTGATGCGAAGGCCGACGCAGACGCGCGCCCCGTAGGTCGAGCCTGTTAGAACCGTTTCAGGACGGGTTGTCCACCGGCTGCCCCGGCGGTCAGGCCGGATCGAGCGGCTCGACGTCGACGGCCTTGCCGCCGCGCGAAAGCTTGATCTTCTCGACCTTGTCCTCGGCCGCGGAAAGCAGCCGGTCGCAATGCGACTTCAGCTTCTCGCCTCGTTCGTAGATGCGGATCGAATGCTCCAGCGCCACATCGCCGCGCTCGAGATCCGAGACGATGCGCTCAAGAGCCGACAAGGCTTCCTCGAAGCTCATGCGCCTGATGTCGCTGTCGTCGGCGGGCAGAGGGGCGATGGTGTCGGACATGATGAACCTTTGTGATGCTCGCCGTCAGCCGACCATCAGCCGCTGCACATGGGCTGCGACCGATCGTTCCAGGCCGACGAGATCGTAGCCGCCCTCCAGCACGCTCACGAGACGGTTGCCAGAAAAGCGGGAGGCGATGTCGAGAAGCTTGCCGGTCGCCCAGTCGAAGTCGGCCTCGATGAGATTGAGACCGGCGAGCGGATCGCGATGATGCGCGTCGAAACCGGCGGAAATGATGACGAGGTCGGGCCGGAACCGGATCAGCGCCGGGAGGACGCGCTCGGCGAAGGCGGCCCGGAACTCGTCGGTGCCGTCACCCTCGCTCAGGGGGACGTTGACGATGTTGCCGGCGCCCGTCTCGGCTTCCGCGCCGGTGCCGGGATAGAGCGGCGCCTGATGCGTCGAGACATACATCACCGACGGGTCGGACCAGAAGATGTCCTGCGTCCCGTTGCCGTGGTGCACGTCCCAGTCGATGATCGCGACCTTTTCCAGTCCGTGGACGGCTTGCGCATGGCGGGCGGCGATCGCGGCCTGATTGAACAGGCAGAAACCCATCGCCGTCTCGCGCTCGGCATGGTGGCCGGGTGGGCGGGCTGCGACGAACACGTTGCGCGCCTCGCCCGAAACCACGTCATCCACCGCGGCGCAGGCGGCCCCGACCGCATGCAGCGCGGCGGAAAAGCTCTTCGGGCTGACGACGGTGTCGCCGTCGATGCGCGTCATTCCTTCGGCCGGCGTCGCGCGCGCGATCTTGCGGACGTGATCGACGGAATGGCAGCGATAGACCGCTTCGACCGATCCCTCGGGAGCGAGCACGCGGTCAAGGTTCTGGAAGGCCTCAGCCTCCAGCGCGGCGGCGACCGCCGCCATGCGCTCGGGCCGTTCGGGATGGCCGGGGCCGGTCAGGTGCTCGGCGAAGATCGGGTGGTGGTAGAGACGCGTCATCACGGGCAAACGTCTCCGGTTTGAAGAATAGCTATCCGAGCGCTCCGGGCCGGTCTCATCGGCCGGTCTGCGCCCGGTGCCTCAGATAGTGATCCGCGATAGCGCAGGCCACCATGGCTTCGCCGATCGGCACCGCGCGAATGCCGACGCATGGGTCGTGCCGGCCCTTCGTCATCACATCGACCTCCTGCCCCTCGGCATCCACCGAACGGCGCGGTGTCAGGATCGAGGACGTCGGCTTCACCGCGAACCGCGCGACGATAGGCTGGCCCGTCGCGATGCCCCCGAGAATGCCGCCGGCGTGGTTCGACAGGAACTGCGGCCGTCCGTCGTTGCCCATGCGGATTTCGTCGGCATTGTCCTCGCCGGAGAGCGCGGCCGAGGCGAAGCCGTCGCCGATCTCGACGCCCTTGACGGCGTTGATCGACATGAGGCCCGCGGCGATGTCGGCGTCGAGCTTGCCGTAAAGGGGGGCACCGAGGCCGGGCGGCACGCCTTCGGCGACGACCTCCACCACGGCGCCGATCGAGGAGCCGCGCTTGCGCACGCCGTCGAGAAGCTCGGCCCAGCGCTCGGCCGTCTGCGCGTCGGGGCAGAAGAACGGGTTGCGCCGCGTCTCGTCCCAGTCGAAGCGCGAACGATCGATGGCGACATCGCCGATCTGGACGAGCGCGCCGCGCACGACGAGGCCGGGCACGACGAGGCGGGCGATCGCGCCGGCCGCGACACGCGTCGCCGTCTCGCGGGCCGACGAACGTCCGCCGCCGCGATAGTCGCGAACGCCGTACTTCATGTCGTAGGTGATGTCGGCGTGACCCGGGCGATACCGCCGCGCGATCTCGGAATAGTCCTTCGAGCGCTGGTCGACGTTGTCGATGTGAAGGGCGATCGGCGTGCCGGTCGACACGAGTTCGCCGTCCGCTTCGCCGGGCATGACCCCGGAAAGCACGCGCACCTGATCGGGCTCCTGTCGCTGCGTCGTGTAGCGCGACTGGCCGGGGCGGCGCTCGTCGAGATAGCGCTGGATCTGTGCTTCGGAGAAGCGCAGGCCCGGCGGCGTTCCGTCCACGACGCAGCCGATCGCGGCGCCATGGCTTTCGCCCCAGGTCGTCACGCGGAAGAGGTGGCCGAAGCTGTTATGCGACATGAGTGGTCTGCCGATCCCGTTGGCGCACGCGCGGCTCAGCGCGGCGGCCGTCTGGGCGGGGTTGATGCAGCGAATTCGTCGGCGCGGCAAGTCGCAGGGCGCCCGAAAAAACCATAATCGTCGTCGAACCTCGCTCCGGTCAGAATCGAGCGGGTGTGGAATGCTGCCCCCGCTCCCAGCCGGAGCCACCGGATGACGAGACGGGTCGTCGCCTTCTTCGCCTGTTCCTTCCTGAGCGTTTCCGCCAGCTATCCGGCGGCGGCGCGCGAAGTGGACGGAACGATCGAGCGGATCGACCGCGACGACGCGTCGCTCAAGCTCTCGGACGGCGCGACCTACCAGCTTCCCGAAACGTTCGACTACTCGGCTGTCCGGCCGGGCATGCAGGTCGTCGTGGTCTACGAGGCCGCGGCCTAGACCCAGGCGATCCGGCCACCTTCCGCCCGAAGGATTCGGTCCTGCGGAATGTCGGCGTGCGAAGCCTCCTGCGCGGACATCCCGGCGAAGACATTCAGGAAGGCGCGGGTGATTCCGCCGTGGGCCACGACGATGGTCGGCCGGTCGAGTTCTTGAAACACCGGCGCCGCCCGCTCGGCGAGGCTCTGATAGGTCTCGGCACCTGCGCCCGGCGGCTGAAAATGCCACTTGTCGGCGTCGCGCCGGGCGGACTCGGCGGGAAACCGGCTCGCCAGCTCGGCGACGGTATATCCCTGCCAGTCGCCGAAGTGGATCTCCTTCAGGCGCTCGTCGGTGCGGAAACCCTCGGGATCGAGACCCATCTCGCGGCGAATCGAGCGCATCGTCGCCGCGGCCCGCAGCATCGGGCTGGAGACGAAGGCGAACGAATGACCCTCTGCGCCGAGGACGTTGGTGAGATATCGTCCGTTCCGCCGCGCCTGCGCCTCGCCGGTCCGGTTGAGCGGAATGTCGCTTTGGCCCTGCAGGCGCGCAGCCGCGTTCCAGTCCGTCTGCCCGTGACGGCAGAGGTAGATCAAGGGAAGACTGATCACTGGATGGAGCCCGTCAGTCCTTGATGACGGAAATGTCGGGCGCGTCGACCGCCTTCATGCCGACGACGTGGTAGCCGGAGTCGGCATGATGCACTTCGCCGGTGACCGAGCGCGACAGGTCGGACAGGAGGTAGAGGCCGACGTCGCCGACCTCCTCGATCGTCACCGTGCGGCGGAGCGGCGCGTTGTACTCGTTCCACTTGAGGATGTAGCGGAAGTCGCCGATGCCGGACGCGGCAAGCGTCTTGATCGGGCCGGCCGAGATCGCATTGACGCGAATGTTCTTCGGGCCGAGGTCGACCGCCAGATATTTTACGCTCGCCTCGAGCGCGGCCTTGGCGACACCCATGACGTTGTAGTTCGGCATCACCTTTTCGGCGCCGTAGTAGGTGAGGGTCAGCATCGACCCGCCGTCGGTCATCAGCTTCTCGGCCCGCTGCGCGACCGCCGTGAAGGAATAGACCGAGATGTTCATGGTCTTGGTGAAGTTCGCTTCCGTCGTGTCGACGTAGCGGCCGGTCAGCTCGTCCTTGTCGGAGAAGCCGATCGCGTGGACGAGGAAGTCGAGCTTGCCCCACTTCTCTTCGAGCGCCTTGAAGCAGGCGTCGATCGTGGCCGGATCACCCACGTCGCAGTGGCCGCAGACGAACGCGCCGAGTTCGGCGGCCAGCGGCTCGACGCGCTTGCGCAGCGCGTCACCCTGATACGTGAAGGCGATCTCGGCGCCCTGGGCGGCCAGGGCCTTGGCGATTCCGAAGGCGATGGAGCGGTTGTTGGCGACGCCCAGAATGACGCCGCGCTTTCCCTTCATCAGGCCCAACGAATCTACCATGGCCTGAACTCCTTCGTTTCGTTTTGCATTTTCCCGTTGGGGCGGCGGTATGGCATAGCCACCCGCGGCCAGCAAGCGGTGGGAACAGTTGGTCGGCTGCGCTTAGGCGTCGCCCTGTCCGTCCCGCCGCTTCTCGAACAGCGCGACAAGTTCCGGCATCGGTTCGGCGGGGAGGGCGATCGACAGGGTCACAAGGATGTCGCCGCGCCCACCGTCCTTGCGCGTCAGACCCTTGCCGCGCAGGCGCAAGGTGCGACCCGACGTCGTCCAGGGCTGGATCTTCGTCGCCACCCGTCCGTCCAGCGTCTCGATGGTCACGCGCCCGCCGAGCACCGCGGTCTCGAGATCGACATCCTGTTCCAGGAGAAGGTCGCGGCCCGAAACGGAAAAGCGGGGATGGTCGGCGAAGGAGATCGTCACCAGCGCGTCGCCGGCTGGACCGCCGTTGAAGACGGCGGGCTGGCCTTGTCCGCGCAAGCGGATGACCTGGCCATCCTCGACGCCCTCCGGCAGGCGTATCGCGAGGCGCTTGCCGTTCGGAAAGATCGCCTCGACCTTCGCGTCGGAAACGACGTCCTCGAGACGCACCTTCAGCGTCGCGTTGATGTCCTCGCCTTTCGCGGGCGTGTTGCGTGCGGCATTGAAGCCCGAGCGCGCATTGCGCTTGCCGCCGAAGGTCTGCTCGAAGAAGTCGCCGAAGATGCTGTCGGCGCCCGCAAAGTCCGCCCCGTTGCGAAAATCGAACGAACCGCCGCTCGTCGTTCCGGAACCGAACGGACTGGCACCGCCGCCGCTGCCTCCGCCGCCGAAGCCGGAGAAGCCCTGAAATTTTGGCTTCCCGTCCCCGTCGATCTCACCGCGATCGAACTGTCCGCGCTTTTCCTTGTCGCCGAGGATTTCGTACGCCTGATTGGCCTCGTTGAAGCGAGCGCTGGCGCCCGCGTCGTCGCCATTGGCGTCCGGGTGATACTTCTTGGCAAGCTTGCGGAAGGCGGACTTGATCTCCGCCTCGCTGGCGGAGCGGGCCACGCCGAGAACGGTATAGGGGTCGCGCATGCGGGGTGGGGTTCCTGATCGGCTTGGATGAGTCTCCCGTGGGCATCATCGGGAATCGCCCAGCGTTTGGGCGATGGCGCAGTATATGGCGAGCCGTCGCCCGAAATTGAAGGGCTTCGTATACCGGGGGAACTGCTACCGGTCCTCCGAGAACCGCGTGAGGGTCCATTCCCCCTGACCCGTGGTGCAGGCCTCGCCGGCATAGAGCGCGACACCGTCGAAGCGCTGGCGCGACGTCGTGAACTGCCGGCAGACCGCGTCGCCCGCGCGCGTCTCCTTGATGGCGGTGATCGTGCCGCTTGCGCCGGTGTCCGCGTTCTGCCAGGCGAGCGGAGCCGCATCCACGGTCGCGATGTTGGCGGCCGATACGGCATTGCGCACCGTCCGGCTGTCGGACAGCGTTTCCGCCGCGACGGCGGGGTCGATCGGCGGGATCGAGGCGGTCGTCAGCGACTTGTCGACCGCCGCTTCCTCCAAACCCTTGCCGCTGATCACGGTGCAGCCGGACAGGCCTGCGGCAATGAGGCAGAGGAGAACGAGTCGCGTTCCTTCCATCATCGAAACTTGGCCTTTGCCACCGGCTACGTCTGACGTAGGAACCGGTGGATCATCATTCGAACAATTGGATTCAAGAATGAGCAATTCGACCTTAATGTTCGGTGAAGGCGGACTGCCTCTGGACCCTTACGAGGCTCTGAAGGTCTGGCTTCGCGATGCGGAGGAGACGGAGATCAACGATCCGACGGCGATGGCTCTGGCCAGCGTCGACGCGGACGGACTGCCGGATGTTCGGATGGTTCTCCTCAAGGCGTTCGACGAGCGCGGACTCGTGTTCTACACCAATTTCGAGAGCCGGAAAGGGGAGCAGATCCTCGGCGCGCGCAAGGCCGCGCTCTGCATGCACTGGAAGAGCCGGCGGCGGCAGTTCCGCGCCCGCGGGCCGGTCGAGGTGGTGACCAAGGCGGAAGCCGACGCCTATTTCGGGGGCCGCCCCCATGGTAGCCAGGTCGGCGCGTGGGCGTCGCAGCAAAGCCGCCCGCTCGCCAGTCGCGAAGTGCTGCAGGGACAGGTCGCCGAGGTCGAGGCGAAATACGGAAACGCCGTTCCCCGTCCGCCGCACTGGTCGGGCTTCCGCATCATGCCGGTCGAGATCGAGTTCTGGCAGGACGGCGAATTCCGCCTCCACGATCGCTTCCGCTTCGTGAAGGCGGCAGGCGATCGTGAATGGGCGATCGAGCGGCTTTATCCCTAACGACGCGGGCGGGGCGTTACGCTTCCGTGCCGCCCACCGTCATCTGATCCATCCGCAGGTGGGGCTGGCCGACGCCGACCGGCACCCACTGTCCCGCCTTGCCGCAGTTGCCGATGCCGAGGTCGAGGGCGGCGTCGTTGCCGACCATCGAAACCCGGTGCATCGCGTCCGGCCCGTTGCCGATCAGCATCACGCCCTTCAACGGTTCGCAGACCTTCCCGTCCCGGATCCGGTAGGCTTCGGTGCAGTTGAAGACGAACTTGCCTGACGTGATGTCGACCTGCCCGCCGTTGAAGGACACCGCGTAGACGCCGTCCTTCACCGAGGCGAGGATTTCCTCCGGCGTATGCGGCCCGTCCAGCATCATCGTGTTGGTCATGCGCGGCATCGGAGCATGGGCGAAGGACTGTCGCCGCCCGTTGCCGGTGGGCTGCATGCCCATCAGGCGCGCGTTTTGGCGGTCCTGCATGTAATTGACGAGCTTGCCGTCCTCGATGAGCACGGTGCGGTTCGTCGGTGTTCCCTCGTCGTCGACCGAGAGCGAGCCGCGTCGCTCCGAGATCGTGCCGTCGTCGACCACCGTGACGCCGCGTGCGGCGACCTGCTGGCCGAGGAGGCCTGAGAAGGCGGAGGTCTTCTTTCGGTTGTAGTCGCCTTCGAGTCCGTGCCCGACGGCCTCGTGCAGCATCACACCCGGCCAGCCGGAGGCCAGCACCGTATCGAAGGTTCCGGCCGGGGCGGGGAGGGCTTCGAGATTGAGTCGCGCCTGGCGCAGGGCCTCGTCGGCGAGCGAGCGCCAGCTGCCGCCTTCCATCAGACGAAGGAAGTCGTGACGGCCGCCGGCGCCGCCCGATCCGGTCTCCTGGCGCTCGCCGCGGCCGGCGACGACCGAGACGTTGAGGCGAACCAGCGGCCTCACGTCGCGCACGAGACGACCGTCCGCGCGCAGGATCTCGACCACCTGCCACTGCGAGGCGAGCGAAACGCTCACCTGCTGCACGGCTTCATCCGCATTTCGAAGATAGGCGTCGATCTCGCCGAGAAGCTTCACCTTTTCGGCGAATGTCGGTTCGGGAATCGGGTTCTCGCCGCCATAAAGCCGTCGGTTCGTGCCCGCCGGCCCTTCGGCGGCGACGCCGGAATGGCCGGACCGGACGGCGCCGACGGACGCCGCGGCGCGGCGCAGGGCAACCGCCGACAGGTCGCCGGAATGGGCGTAGCCGATCGCTTCGCCGGCGACGCAGCGGAGCCCGAAGCCCTGCTCGGTGGAGAAATCTCCCGCCTTCAAGCGTCCGTTGTCGAACAGAAGCGATTCCTGCTCGCGATACTCCATGAAGAGTTCGCCGTCGTCGGCACCGTGAAGCGTCTGTGCTACGACGCCCTCGACCTCCGCGCGCGACAGGTCGAAGAGGTCGATCAGGGAAGAAGCCATCTTACGCTCCGCTGGCCTACGTTGTGCCCGGCACAGATAGGCAGGCGGCGGCGCCTTGTCACCCGGCGCTTACGGGAGCGCGTCGAAGCCTTCGCGGAAGCCGGCGAGGTCGACGGGGATGCCGATTCCCTCTTCGGGCGTCTGGAAGACGATGAACGTCGCGGACTTGCCGGTCGACAGCGTGTCGCGCAGCGTATCCTCAAGGATCACCTCGGCATAGCAGCCGTCCTCGAAGCAGCGCACGAACTGCGCGCGGCCGATGTCCTTACCGTCGACATAAAGTCCCAACCCGTTCGGCAGGAGAATACCAAGCGGCGCCAGCACGCGCAGGATCCGCGCCTTGCCGTCCGCCGTCTTTAACGCGAGCACCGACAGGCCGACCTCGGGCCGGTCCTCGGCCACGACGTTCTGAAGCAGGGCGCATTGCTCGCCCGCCGCGCCGGCCGGCTGGTCGCAGACCACCGCCCAGGCCCCATGCTGCGACTTGACCGTACCGGTTTGCGCCTGTGCCGGGGCGGCCAAGAGGAAGGGGAGGGCGGCCAGGGCCGTGGCGAGTGCTAGCTTCATTGTGTCCTTCCTGGCACCGGGCGGCGACAAGGCTCGGTTTTCGCGCGCGAAATTAGCCGCGCGCCTGCGTGCCGTCGAGCCTGCCCCGACAGGTTCGCGCAACGCTCGCGGCCGGCGCGGACGGGCTGCAACATTCGCACTTTGTCGCAAGGACTCGTGTCGGCCGCTTGTTGCGAAATGGGCGGTTTCATGGTTGAAGCGCAGGAGGCACCTGCACATTAGCGGCATTCGAGTTTTGCGGCCTCAGAGCCCCGATCCGATCCGCGATGAGAGCGCAGACCGTGGGACGTAAAGCCTGCCACGAGGGAGAGCATTCGTGAAGAGACCAGCCCTAGCCGCCGCCGCGCTGGCCGGCTCGACCATGGCGGCGTTCGCGCAGGACAGCGCGCCGCACCCGGGTCAGCCGCATCCCTGGCAGATGAATCTCCAGGAAGCGCTGTCGCCGATCGAGGCGCAGATCCACTGGTTCAGCGCCTATACGCTGTGGTTCCTGGTGCCGGTCGTCATTCTCGTGGCGGCGCTCCTCGCCTGGGTCGCGATCCGCTATAGCGAGAAGCGCAATCCGATTCCCTCGCGCACCAGCCACAACACGGTGATCGAGGTCATCTGGACGCTCGCGCCCGTGTTGATCCTCCTGTGCCTCGCCATCCCCTCCTTCCAGCTTCTGACGGCGCAGTATAATCCGCCGCGCGAGCCGGAGCTGACGGTGAAGGCGACGGGCTACCAGTGGTACTGGGGCTACGAATACCAGCCGGCGCAGACCGTCGCCGCGGCGAGCTCCGCAGCTGCCGGAACGCCCGCCAATCCCGCCCAGCCGGCGGCCGAGCCGGTCTCCTACCTGTCCTATCCGATCCCGGACGACGCGCGCGCCGCGGCCGGCAAGGAAGACCGCGGCACCTACCCGCGTCTTCTCGCCGTCGACAACGAGATGGTCGTGCCTGTCAACACGGTCGTCCGTCTCCTGACGACGGGTGGCGACGTCATCCACTCCTTCGCCATGCCGTCGCTCGGCGTGAAGGTGGATGCCGTTCCGGGCCGCATCAACGAATACTGGTTCGAAGCGAACCGCGAGGGCATCTTCTACGGGCAGTGCTCGGAGCTCTGCGGCCGTGACCACTACAACATGCCGATCGGCGTGCGCGTGGTCAGCCAGGAGCAGTTCGCCACCTGGCTCGCGGCCGCCCGCGAGAACCTCGAAAACGCCAACGCTCAGCTGACCGCCGAGATCGCCTCCGCGAACTCGGTCGTGGCGCAGCGCTGAACCCTCCTCCAGGGAACGTCTCCATGGCTCATGCAGCTTCGCACGACGCCCATCCCCACCACCCGACCGGGTGGGTGCGCTGGGTCAATTCAACCAACCACAAAGACATCGGCATCCTCTACCTGATCTTCGCGATCGTCGCGGGTCTGATCGGCGGCAGCCTTTCGGTCGCGATCCGCGCCGAACTGCAGGAGCCGGGTCTCCAGATCTTCGGCAACCCGCAGATCTTCAACGTCTTCACCACGGCCCATGGTCTGGTGATGGTGTTCTTCATGGTCATGCCTGCCCTCATCGGCGGCTTCGGCAACTACTTCGTGCCGATCATGATCGGCGCGCCGGACACGGCGTTCCCGCGCGTCAACAACATCGCCTTCTGGCTTCTGCCGCCTTCGCTGCTTCTCCTCATCCTCTCGATGTTCGTCGAGGGTGCGCCGGGCGCGAACGGTGCCGGCACGGGCTGGACGCTCTACCCGCCGCTGTCGACCGCCGGCCATCCGGGCCCGGCCGTCGATCTCGCGATCTTCGCGCTGCACCTCTCGGGTGCCTCGTCGATCCTCGGCGCGATCAACATGATCACGACGATCCTGAACATGCGCGCGCCCGGCATGACGCTGCACAAGATGCCGCTCTTCGCCTGGTCGCAGCTCGTCACCGCCTTCCTGCTGCTCCTGTCGTTGCCCGTGCTCGCCGGCGCCATCACCATGGTGCTGACCGACCGCAACTTCGGCACGACGTTCTTCGCGCCGGAGGGCGGCGGTGACCCGATCCTCTACCAGCACCTCTTCTGGTTCTTCGGTCACCCCGAAGTCTACATCATGATCCTGCCGGCCTTCGGCATCGTGTCGCACATCATCTCGACCTTCTCGAAGAAGCCGGTCTTCGGCTACCTCGGCATGGCCTACGCCATGGTCGCCATCGGCGTCGTCGGCTTCGTGGTGTGGGCGCACCACATGTACACGTCGGGCATCTCGCTTAACACGCAGCGCTACTTCGTGTTCGCAACGATGGTCATCGCGGTGCCGACCGGCATCAAGATCTTCTCGTGGATCGCCACGATGTGGGGCGGCTCGCTCCGCTTCACGACGCCGATGCTCTGGTCGATCGGCTTCATCTTCCTGTTCACGGTCGGCGGCGTGACGGGTGTCAAGCTTGCCAACGCCGGCATGGACCGCGTTCTTCACGACACCTACTACGTCGTCGCGCACTTCCACTACGTGCTGTCGCTCGGCGCCGTCTTCGCGATCTTCGCGGGCTGGTACTACTGGTTCCCGAAGATGAGCGGCTACATGTACAACGAGACGCTCGGCAAGGTGCATTTCTGGGTCATGTTCGTGGGCGTGAACCTCGTGTTCTTCCCGCAGCACTTCCTGGGTGCCGCCGGCATGCCGCGCCGCTACGCCGACTACCCGGACGCGTTTGCCGGCTGGAACTTCGTCTCCTCCATGGGTTCCTACATCTCGGGCCTGTCGGTGATCCTGTTCCTCTACATCGTCTACGAGGCCTTCGCCCGTAAGCGTCTAGCCGGGGCCAACCCCTGGGGCGTCGGTGCCACCACTCTGGAATGGCACCTCTCGTCGCCCCCGCCGTTCCACCAGTGGGAAGAGCTCCCGCGCATCCGCTGAGCGGCGGCTTCGAAGATCGATCCCGGCTCCGGCCGGGATCACCCGTCTGAACGCCCGGCCCGGCGCCGCGCCCCTCTTCGGGACGCCGCGCGGACCGGGCGGACTGCAAGAGGCATGACGTTGAGCGCCATCGATTATCCCGCCGTCAGCGAAGCCCGCCCCGGTATCAGCCTGGCGGAGCCGGGCGACTACTTCGCCCTTCTGAAGCCGCGCGTCATGTCCCTCGTGGTGCTGACGGCCGCGACCGGCCTTCTAGCTGCGCCGGGCGCGATGAATCCCGTTCTTGCCTTCGTCTCGCTTCTCGCCATCGCGCTCGGCGCTGGGGCATCCGGTGCCCTCAACATGTGGTACGATCGAGACATCGACCGCATCATGACGCGCACGGCCAAGCGCCCGATCCCATCGGGTCGTCTCGCGCCCGAGAACGCCCTGTCCTTCGGCCTCGCGCTGTCGATCTTCTCGGTGATGCTGCTCGGCCTTGCGGCGAACTGGTTCGCGGCCGGCTTTCTTGCCTTCACCATCGCGTTCTATGCCGTGGTCTACACGATGTGGCTGAAGCGCTCGACGGCCCAGAACATCGTGATCGGCGGCGCGGCCGGCTCGTTCCCGCCGATGGTCGCCTGGGCGGCCGTGAGCGGTGGGGTCTCGTGGGAAGGGTTCGTCCTCTTCCTCATCATCTTCCTCTGGACGCCGCCGCACTTCTGGGCGCTCGCCCTCTTCAAGATGAAGGATTACGGCGCGGCCGGCATTCCCATGCTGCCGAACGTCGCAGGCGAGCGCTCGACCCGCCGCCATATCTTCGCATACTCGCTGATCCTCGCGCCGATCGGCGTGGTCCCCGCCGTCATGGGCTTCGCCAGCTTGGCCTATGGGGTCGTTGCGGCGGTGCTCGGGCTGAACTTCCTGCGCCTCGCCTACAAGGTCCTGCGCATGGAAGACGGCGACGTCGCGATGGTGCCGGCGAAGAAGCTGTTCGCCTTCTCGATCGTCTATCTCTTCGCCCTCTTCGCGTGGCTTCTTGTTGAGGGCATCCTCGTTCACGGGTGGGCGCTGCATGTCGCCTGAGCCGAGGGACGAACTCGTGCAACTGACCCCGGCCGAGCAGCGGGCGCGTCGTCGGCGATCCGTTGCGATCGGTGTGGTGCTCGCGGTACTGGTCGTGCTCTTCTACGTCGTCAGCCTGTTTCGCATCGGAGGAGGGCTCGGATGAACAGCAGACCCCGACGCACGCCTGCCGAGGCCGCGCGCCACGCCCGCACGATCGCGCTCGGCTGCGGTCTCTTCGTCTTCGGCATGGTGGGAGCGGCCTACGCGTCCGTCCCGCTGTATAAGCTGTTCTGCCAGGTCACCGGCTACGGCGGCACCACGCAGCGTGCGGAAACGGCGTCCGACACAGTGATCGAGCGTCCCGTCACCGTGCGCTTCGACGCGAATGCGTCCGGCCATGTGCCGTGGTCGTTCCAGCCGGTGGAGCGTCAGATCACGCTCAACCTTGGTGAGACGCGGCAGACCGCTTACCGCGTGCGCAACAATTCGGACAAGGCGGTCACCGCGAAGGCGACCTTCAACGTGACGCCGCTGACGGCCGGCATCTACTTCAACAAGATCCAGTGCTTCTGCTTTACCGAGCAGACGCTGAAGCCGGGCGAGGAGGTAGACATGCCGGTCGTCTTCTTCGTCGATCCGGCGATCCAGGACGATCCGGACCTTCGGGACGTTCCGACCATCACCCTGTCCTACACGTTCTTCCCGGTGGCCGACCCCAAGACACCGGTCGCCTCGGCGAAGAGCGAGGGAGCGGCTCAGGGTCTTTAGACTTCGCGGCGTCGTCGTCGGGGGACGACGGGGCCGGCGACAACAGGACTTCGACATCCAGTCGCATCGGCCGCCCATGGGCGGGACCATGCGGGACAAGCGGGACGGACCATGGCTGACACGCATATCAAGCACCACGACTACCACGTCATCGAGCCCAGCCCCTGGCCGTTCGTCGCCTCCGTCGGCGCCTTCTTCATGCTGTTCGGCGCCGTGGGACTGTTCCGCTGGGTCGCAGCCACTCCGTTCAACGTGTTCGGGATGAACCTCGCGACGCCCTGGATCTTCGCGTTCGGCCTTGCGATCGTCCTTTACACGATGTTCGCCTGGTGGTCCGACGCCATCAAGGAGAGCCACGAGGGCTTCCACACCCCGGTCGTGTCGATGCACCTGCGCTACGGCATGATCATGTTCATCGCCTCCGAGGTGATGTTCTTCGTCGCCTGGTTCTGGGCCTTCTTCGACGCCAGCCTCTTTCCGCATGAGGCCGTGCAGGCGGCCCGGGTCCAGGCGCTGGGCGGTCAGTGGCCGCCGGTCGGGATCGAGGTGATCGATCCGCTGCACCTGCCGCTGTTCAACACGATCACGCTGCTTCTGTCGGGCACGACCGCGACCTGGGCGCACCATGCGATGCTGGAGAACGACCGCAAGTCGTTGATCACGGGCCTTGCGCTGACGGTCGGTCTCGGCGCGATCTTCTCCTACGTGCAGTTTTACGAGTACGCCCACGCCCCGTTCGCCTTTTCGGGCTCGATCTACGGTGCGACGTTCTTCATGGCGACGGGCTTCCACGGCTTCCACGTCTTCGTGGGCGTGATCTTCCTCGCCGTCTGCCTGCTCCGCGCCATTCGCGGTCATTTCACCCCTGCCAAGCATTTCGGTTTCGAGGCAGCTGCCTGGTACTGGCACTTCGTCGACGTGGTCTGGCTATTCCTCTTTTTCGCCGTCTACGTCTGGGGCGGTTGGGGCGCCGAGATCCACGGCTGATCGGCCGACACCTAGCAATCATCAGAAGCGGCCGTCACCCGGCCGCTTTTTTCGTTGAGACGACAGCCTTTCGAAATGGACGGTCCGGCCATGGGCATGACGGAAGCCGCAGGAAGCGACACGCACGAAAGTCGGCCGCTGACACGCGCGCGCATCATCGCGATCCTCGTCGTCGGCCTTGCCGCGCTTGGCGTCCTCGTGGCGCTCGGTGCCTGGCAGGTCGAGCGCCTCCATTGGAAGGAAGGCCTGATCGCGACCATCGACGCCCGCATCCATGCGGCGCCGGTCGATGTCGCCGACGTCGCCAGGCGAGCGGCCGGCGGCGAGGACATCGACTTCGTGCCGGTCGAGGCGAAGGGACGTTTCCTGCACGACGGGGAGCGCTATTTTCTCGCGACCCGCGAAGGGGCGGCGGGCTGGCATGTGCTGACCCCGATGCTGCTAGCCGACAAGACCGTGGTCTTCGTCAACCGCGGTTTCGTGCCCTACGAACGGAAGGAGCCCGCGACACGCGCATCGGGCAACGCTCTCGGCGAGACCGCGATCACGGGGCTAGCCCGGACGGCGCCGACCGAGAAGCCTAACATGTTCGTGCCGGATAACGACCCGGTCAAGAACGCTTTCTTTTGGCGCAGCGTGCCGGACATGGCGGAGGGGCTCTCGCTTCCCCCCGGAAGCCGGCTGCTGCCGTTCCTGGTCGATGCCGGACCCGGCCAGGTCTCGCCGGATGCCCCGATCGGCGGGACGACGGTGATCGAGATCCCGAACAGCCATCTGGAATACGCGATCACTTGGTTCAGCCTCGCGGCGGCGCTGGCGGTCATCCTCGGCATGTTCCTGATGCACCTGCGGCGTCGTAGCCGGGTGGCGCCCAAGGGTTGACAGGATGGGGCCCGATCCCTTCATTCGCGCCGAACAGACCCGGAGACGATGTTGACTGCGATCGAGGACAAGCCGCCTCTCACGATCCGCCTGTGCGAGCCGCGGGGCTTCTGCGCCGGTGTCGATCGCGCGATCCAGATCGTCGTCCTTGCGCTGAAGCGCTACGGCGCGCCGGTCTACGTTCGGCATGAGATTGTGCACAACAAGTATGTCGTCGATGGGCTGCGGCAGATGGGTGCCGTCTTCGTCAAGGAACTCGACGCGATCCCCGACGACGGTCAGCCGGTCGTCTTCTCCGCTCACGGCGTGCCGAAATCCGTGCCGGCCGAGGCCGAGCGCCGAGAGCTTCTCTATCTCGATGCCACCTGTCCGCTCGTCTCGAAGGTTCACAAGCAGGCCATGCGCCACATGCGGCTCGGGCGGCAGGTTCTGTTGATCGGTCACCGCGGTCATCCCGAGGTCGTCGGCACGATGGGCCAGCTTCCCGAAGGCGCGGTGACGCTGATCGAGACCGAAGAGGATGTCGCTGCCTTCGCTCCCGCCGACCCGGCCGCGCTCGGTTTCGTCACGCAAACGACTTTGTCGGTAGAGGATACCGCCGGCATCATCGAGGCGCTGCAGCGCAAATTCCCCGAGATGCAGGCGCCCTCATCGGAATCGATCTGCTACGCCACGACGAATCGCCAAGACGCGGTCAAGGCGTCCGCCGAGGGGACCGACCTGTTCCTGATCGTCGGCGCGCCGAACTCCTCGAACTCGCGCCGCCTGGTCGAGGTGGCCGAACGCGCCAAGGCGAAACGCGCGCTGCTGGTCCAGGGCAAGCAGGACGTGCCTCTGGAAGCGATCGCCCCTGGCTCCGTCATCGGCATGTCGGCCGGTGCTTCGGCGCCCGAGGTGCTGACGGACGAGATCATCGCCGCCCTTCGCGAGCGCTTCGCGGTTCGGATCGAGCTGGTGCAGACCGCCGTCGAGGACGAGAACTTTCCCGTCATGCGCTCGCTGCGCGACGTTCCCCTGACGGCGGCCGACATGGCCTTCGTCAACGGCGACCGCCCGCTCCCCAACGTGCGGCAGGTCTGACATGGCCGTCTATACCGAAGTCGCCGAGGGCGATCTGGCCGCCTTCCTGTCGCGCTACGACGTGGGCCGCCTCCTCAGCTACAAGGGCATCGCGGAAGGGGTGGAGAATTCCAATTTCCTCGTGCGGACCGAGGGCGGAACCTACATCCTGACGCTCTACGAGAAGCGCGTCGATCGCAACGATTTGCCGTTCTTCATCAGGCTTCTCCAGCACCTCGCTGCGCGCGGCCTGTCCTGCCCGCTGCCGGTCGAGCCGCGCGACGGGGGGACGCTCGGCGAACTCGCAGGTCGACCGGCGGCCCTCTTCACGTTTCTGGAGGGCATGTGGACGCGGCGGCCGACCACTGACCATTGCTGCGACGTCGGGCGCGCGCTGGCTGATCTGCATGCGAAGTCCGCGGATTTCGAACTTCGCCGGCCGAACGCGCTGTCGGTCGCCGGCTGGCGTCCGTTGTTCGAAGGGTGCGGCGAAGCCGCCGACCGGGTCGTCGATGGATTGCGCGAGGAGATCGCGACGGAGCTTGCCGATCTCGAAGCGCGGTGGCCGTCGGACCTGCCGCGCGGCGTGATCCATGCCGATCTCTTTCCGGACAACGTCTTCTTCCTGTCCGGGGAGCTGTCCGGGCTGATCGACTTCTATTTCGCCTGCAACGACATCCTCGCCTACGATCTCGCCATCTGCCTCTGCGCGTGGTGCTTTGAGGTCGACGGCGCCTTCAACGTGACGAAGGGGCGGGCGATGATCGAGGGCTACAACGCCGTGCGTCCTCTCTCGGACGAAGAGCTCGATGCCCTTCCGCTGCTGGCTCGCGGGGCGGCCCTCCGCTTCCTGCTGACGCGCCTCTACGACTGGATCCACATCCCCGACACGTCCTTCGTGACCAAGAAGGATCCGCGCGAGTATCTGCGCAAGAACCGGTTCCATCGCGGCGTATCGTCGGTGGCGGACTACGGATTCCGCCGTGCGGGAGCGGTCGCATGAGCGAAACGTCGCGCGTCGACATCTTCACGGACGGCGCCTGCTCGGGCAATCCCGGGCCGGGCGGCTGGGGCGCCATTCTCCGTTTCGGCGACACCGAGAAGGAGTTGTCCGGCGGTGAGCAACTCACCACCAACAATAGGATGGAGCTTCTCGCCGCGATCGAGGGGCTCGGTGCGCTGAAGCGCCCTTGCTCGGTGCACCTTCATTCCGACTCGCAGTATCTGCGCGACGGTATCACCAAGTGGATTCATGGCTGGAAGCGCAACGGCTGGCGCACGGCCGACAAAAAGCCGGTGAAGAACGCCGAGCTCTGGCAGCGCCTCGATGCCGAGCGCGAGCTTCACGAGGTGACGTTCCACTGGGTTCGGGGTCACGCGGGCCACGCCGAGAACGAGCGGGCCGACGCGCTAGCGCGCGCCGGCATGGAGCCCTTCAAGAAGGCTCGGCGGTCGGCCGCGGGCTGACGGTCAGATTTGCGCCAGAAGGGTCTCGGCCGACGATGTGTCGGCCTGACCCGGCCCCGGTTCGATGTTCAGCTGCCGCACGACGCCGTCTTCGACGAGCATGGCGTAGCGCTTGGAGCGCAAGCCGAGGCCGCCGGCCGAAAGATCCGCATCAAGACCGACAGCCCTCGCGAATTCGCCGTTCCCGTCCGACAGGAAGAGGATACGGTCGCCGGCCTCCGTGGCCTTCTTCCAAGCCTTCATCACGTGCACGTCGTTGACCGCCGTGACGGCGATCGTATCCACGCCCTTGGCGCGCAGCGCGTCGTTATGCTCCAGGAAGCCCGGAAGGTGATTCATCGTGCAGGTCGGCGTGAAGGCGCCGGGAACTGCGAACAACACGACGCGCTTGCCGGCGAAGATGTCCGCCGTCGTCGTCGTGGTCGGACCGTCCTCGCCGGGAACACGGAACGAAGCGTCCGGGAGGCGATCGCCGATGGAAATGGTCATTCGGATTTACTCTCCGTGGTCGACCGATAAGGCGCGCGGCGACTCACCGCGGCGCGATCGGCACAGCGCGAGATAGTTGGGCACGCTCGTTCTGCGTCAACAGGATGTCGGCCGAAACCGGATGCGCGCCGCCGGTCGGGCGCGAAAGAGCGGGGAAGACGAGCGTTTCGGCCGGGCCGCCTTCCGCCGGGGAGGGCGCGCCGAACGACCAGCCGTCACCGGCGGAGACGAAGCCCTCCGGCGGCGGCCCCTCGATCGGCGAGGCGAGATCGACGAGGAGGGCGCTGCCGTCCGCATTCCAGCGCGCGCCGGACGCCCGCAGCGGACCCGCTTCATCCGGCACCACCGCTCCGGCCCGCATCACCATGGCTCTGTCGGACAGGCCGGGGTTCGGATCTGCCATCAACTCGGCCTGAACGGGAACGCAGAGTTCGCGGCAGACGCCGAGGAATGCCCGCAGTCGCAGGAGCGGCCGTGGACCGGAGGCCTCGGCCGTGATGGGCAGTTCGACGGTCTGAAGGTAGCCGATGCTCTCGGCCTCTCCTTCGCGGAACCGGCTGGGTACCGGATAGGCGAACCGCACCTTCCGGACGTCGGTGCTCCCCGACGTGTCGAGTTGCGGGGCGAGGCCGACCGGACCCGGCGCGATCCAGTAGGTCTTCCAGCCGGGCTCGAGCTCGATGGATAGGGCCCCGCGGATCGTCCCGTCCGCCTCGGGCGGAAGCGCGACGAGACGGAGGGTGACGCCCTCCTGACGATACCGGTCGCGATCAGCGGCATTGGCCGGTCCAAACATGAGTGATGCACCGAGAAGCGCGCCGGTCACCACGATCGCAAGACGGCCGGGACCTTCGAATGGGACGCTGGTGCAAAACCGCCGGGACATGTCTATCTTCCTCCCATGGACCTGGAAAACATGCGTAGCCGATCGACCGACGAGACGCCTTCCCTGGAGGGCCATTTCCTGATTGCGATGCCGGGCATGCACGACGAACGCTTCGCCCGGAGCGTGGTCTACGTCTGCGCGCATTCGCCGAACGGGGCGATGGGGTTCATCATCAATAAGGCGCAGCCCCTGAGCTTTCCCACGCTTCTGACCCAGCTCGAGATCGTCGAAAGCGCCGACGACATACGGTTGCCCCGGAAGGGGCGGGAGGTGTCGGTCTGCAACGGCGGGCCGGTCGAGCAGGGGCGGGGCTTCGTTCTTCATTCGGACGACTACGATTCGGAATCGACCGTGGAGGTCGACGACGGCATTTCCCTGACGCCGACGCTCGACATCCTGAAGGCGATCTCGCGGGGCGAGGGTCCGTCGAGCGCGATCATGGTGCTCGGCTATGCCGGCTGGAGCGCCGGGCAGCTCGAGTCGGAGATCGCGGCGAACGGCTGGCTGACCTGCGCCGCCGACCTCGACATCGTCTTCGCCAACGAACTCGAAGCCAAGTATTCGCGGGCGCTGGCGATCCTCGGCGTGGACCCCGCGTTCCTCGCGGCCGAAGCCGGCCACGCCTGACGTTCCGCAGCGCGCGGGGTCAGGCCGACCCGCGCCGGCTCCCGCGCTCCTGCAGCCGGCGCCGCGCCTCTTCGGCCGATAGCGGTTGACCGTACATGAAGCTCTGCGCGTACTCGCAGTTCAGCTTGCGCAGTTGCGCGGCGTCGGTGTCGTTGTCGACGCCCTCGGCGACGACGGCCAGCCCCAGTTCGTGCGCCATGGTGACGATGGAGTGCACGAGGATCGAGCGCTGCGGCACCTGCTCGCCGCGCAGGAACGACTGGTCGATCTTCAGCGTGTCGAACGGGAACCGCATGAGGTACGACAGCGACGAATAGCCGGTCCCGAAGTCGTCCAGCGACAGGCCGACGCCCATCTCCTTCAACCGCTCCAGGAGTTTGGCGGAGCGCTCGGGATTGTCCATGACCAGCGACTCGGTCAGCTCCAGCTTCAGCGTCTCGGGCGCGAGGTGATATCGCTTCAAAATCTGACGGACGTCGTTGAGGAGGTCCTGGCGGATGAGCTGGCGGCTCGAGATGTTGACCGAGCAGAAGAGCTTGGACTGACCCGGCAGCCGCTGCCAGTCGGCCAGCCGGCGCGCCGCCTCGTCGAGCGCGAACTGGCCGAGCTGCACGATGAGGCCCGTGCTCTCGGCCAGCGGAATGAACTCCGTCGGCGAGACGAAGCCGCGTTTGGCATGGTTCCAGCGCATCAGCGCCTCGAAGCCGGCGATCTCGCCGGTCGACAGCTTGATGATGGGTTGGAAGGCCAGCGAGAGCTCGTTGCGGCCGAAGGCGCGACGCAGGTCGGATTCCAGTTCGACCCGGCCGGAACTGTGAGTCTTGTAGGCCGAGCGGAAGGGTTCGATGCGGTCGCCCCCGAGGCGCTTCGCCTGATACATCGCAAGTTCCGCCTCGCGTAGAACCTCGTCGGCACCGGCGCCCTCGGTCCAGCCGGTCAGGCCGATCGAGGCGGTCAGGATGATGTCCTGATTGGCGAAGGTGATCGGCGCGCGCACGGCATCCCGCAGCGTTTCGGCGAATGCGCCGACCGCCGCGACGTCGCTTTCCGACATCAGGATGACGCCGAACTGGTCGCTCGACAGCCGCGCCAGCGAGTCCTGCGGCTTGAGGACGCGTTTCAGGCGGCGGCCGACGGTGAGGAGGATCGTGTCGCCGGTGGCGATGCCGAACTCGTCGTTGACCTGCTTGAACCGGTCGATGTCGACCATGAAGAGGGTCGGTCGGACGTCGGGGCGCGTCGCTGCGAGACAGGAGATCGAGTCGAGCCGGTCAATGAAGAGTTCGCGGTTGGGCAGGCCCGTGAGCTGGTCGTGCAGCGCGTCGTGGAGGAGGCGCTCCTCGGCCTTCTTGCGCTCCGTCACGTCCTTCAGCGTGCCGACACAGCGCACAACCTCGCCGTTGCTGCCGAGCACGGGACGGGCCTGCAGGCTCATCCAGTGGTAGTGCCCGTTGTCGTCGCGCACCCGGAAGTCCTGCGCGATCCGGCCGCGCCGGTGCTCGAGGATCGTGTCCAGCGTGATCTTGAAGCGGTCGCGGTCGTCGGGGTGAAGGATCGGCAGCCAGTCGCGCGCCGGGCCGTTCATCGCCGCGACGGGCATGCCGTCGAGCCCTTCGGTGTCGCAGCCGGCGAAGATGCGATCGCGCGCGACGTCCCAGTCCCAGATCGCGTCGCCGGTACCCGCCAGCGCCAGCGATCGCCGCTCCATGTCGGACAGGAGGCCGCCGGCGAACGAGCCGCCCGCGAAGGCGTGCTGCATCACGGTGAAGCCGATCAGGAGGACGATGAGCACGAGACCGCCGCCGAGCGCCGGCTGGATGATGTCGTTGTCGATTCGGCCCGTGACCGTCAGCCATCCCGCCGCGATCCAGACGACGATCAGGAGCCATGTCGGGATCAGCATGATCGCGCGGTCGTAGCGCATTGCCGAGAGGTAGAGGATCAGCAATAGCCCGAAGCCGGCCGTCGCCGTCATCGACATGCGCGCGATGCCGGCCGCCATCGGCGGATCGAAGGCCGCGAGCACGCCGAGCGCCCCGAGCCCGACCAGCCAGAGCGCGGTGAAGGCCGACAGGATGCCGTGCCAGCGGTTGAGGTTGAGGTAGGCGTAGAGGAAGACGACGAGCGTGAAGGCGAGGGCGACCTCGGTGCCGGCGCGCCATATCCGCTCCTGACCCGGTACGATGGGCACCAGCTTCTGCCAGAAATCGAAGTCGATGCAGATATAGGCCAGCACCGCCCAGGCGAGCGCCGCGGTCGCAGGGAACATCGGCGATCCCTTGACCACGAAAAGGATGGTCAGGAACACGGCGAGGAGGCCCGCGATGCCGAGCACGATGCCGCGATACAGGGTGAAGGCGTTCACCGTGTCCTTGTAGGCGTTCGGCTCCCACAGCCGAATCTCGGGCAGCCGGTCGGACGACAGTTCGGCCACGAAGGTGATGATGGCGCCCGGATCGAGCGTCACCAGGAAGACGTCGGCCTCGGGGCTTTCCTGACGGTCGAGCGCGAACCCCTCGGACGGCGTGATCGCGGCGATGCGCTGCGAGCCGAGGTCGGGCCAGAGGAAGCCGGAGCTGGCGAGGCGGAAATGGGGTGCGACGACGATCCGGTCGATCTGCTCGTCCGTGTTGTTGGACAGAGCGAACACGGCCCAGTCGCCCGAGGGATTGGCGGCGGTCGATTCCACCTCGATGCGACGCACGATGCCGTCCGCGCCAGGCACGGTCGAGACCTGGAAGTTGCGGCCGCGATCGCGGAAGATCTCGACCGCCGGCTCTAGATCGATCGCAATGTCCTCGCGGCCGATCGACACGGGAGACAGGGCATGACCCGGCCCCGCCGCCAGACACGCGATCAGCAGCGTCAGAAAGCACAGGACGTGGCGGGCGAGGCGGAAGGTTCGCGGCATCGAGGGCGTGTGGGCCTTTGTTCGCAAAAGCGAGGGGTCGTCAGGATGCCGACGGCATGGCGCGGCCCAGCGCCCGATCGTCGGACAGAATCGAGTAGAGCAGGTGATCCTCCCAGACACCGGCGATTTTGAGATACTGGCGCAGGTGCCCCTCGCGGTGGAAGCCGGATTTTTCGAGAAGCCGGATGGAGGCGGCATTCCGGGGAAGGCAGGCGGCTTCCAGCCGATGGAGGCGCAGGACGTCGAAGGCGAACTCCATCACCGCCTCGACCGCCTGGGACATGACACCACGGCCGGCGAACGGTTGGCCCATCCAGTAACCCAGCGTTCCGGTCTGGGCGACGCCGCGTTGAATGCGCCCGAGCGTGAGGCCCCCCATCAGCACGGCTCCCTCGCGGTCGAACACGAAGTAGGTGTAGCTGGTTCGCTGACGCGCATCCAGTCGATAGCGGCGCAGGCGCAACCGGTAGGAACTGCGGTCGAGCTCGTCCGCGGTCCAGCTCGGCTCCCATGGCGTCAGGAAGCCACGGCTGTGCTCGCGCAGGTCCCGCCATGCCTCGTAGTCCGTGCCGCGCGGCAGGCGCAGGAGGACGTCCGGCCCCGCCAGCACAGGCTGAGCCGCCGGCTGAACCCAGTCGAAGAAGGCCATGGCCGAGCGTTCGCCTAGATCGAGACGAGATTGCGGGCCGGCAGCGACGCGGAATTGACGGCGACGCCCTTGGCGATCTCGCCGATATCGGGAAGGCGGGAGATCGGACCGATCGCGGCGAGCGTCGGCGTCGTGCCGAGGAACGTGCGGGCCGCAAGGTCCGTCAGGCGCGGCGCATCGATCGCGGCCAGTCGCTCGAGGAGTTCGGCATTTTCGAGAACCGCGCCCTTGAACATCAGTTGACGCGCGATCTGCCCGGCGCGGGAGGCGGGGCTTTCCTGGCTCATCAGGAGGCTGGAGCGCATCTGCGCGCGTGCGCGATTCACTTCCTTCTCGGTGATTCCCTCGGTGGCACGCACCAGCTCCGACACGATCACCGGCGCCAGCTCGGCCATTTCCTCTTCGCCGGTCGCGGCATGGACGCCGAAGATGCCGGTGTCGGAGAA
>NZ_CAJYIU010000329.1 GCF_913775355.1 uncultured Aureimonas sp. | reverse complement strand
TTGGCGATCTTGCGGGTGGCTCCCGCCGTGTTGACGTTGGCGATGTTGCTCGAGACGATCTGGGTCTGAAGCTGCGACGCGGCCAGCGACGACTTGGCAGTGTTCAACGCGGCAGAGAGCGACATGGGAGCAATCCGGGAGGGTACGAAGGACGATCGGTCCGGCGGCGCGCCGCAGGTCTGCGACGCGCGTTGCTGTCAGGGCTGGATGCGACCCGGCGCCGTCAGCGCTTCAGGTTCACCAGGACGTCCATGATTTCCGAGCCGGTCTGGAAGACCTTGGAGTTGGCGGTGTAGGACCGCTGGCTCTCGATCATGGTGGTGAGCTCGGAGGCCATGTCGACGGTGGAATTCTCGAGGGCGCCCGAGATCAGGCTTCCGAACCCGTCCGACCCGCCGAAGCCCATGAGGACGCTGCCCGACTCCAGGCTCGGCGCGAAGGCGTTGCCGGAGAGGACGGTCATGTTGTCGGGCGCCGCCACCTTGGCGAGCGGGATCTTGTAGAGTTCGCGCGTCGCACCCGACGTGAAGGTGGCGAGCACCATGTCGTCCTTGCCGACGCTGACCTTGTCGATCACCTCGGCCGGGTTGCCGTCGACCTTCGCCTCCAGCGGCTGGTTGTCGCCGGTGAACTGCGTCGTGTTGCCGATGTCGAGGTTGAACGCCGAGACACCGCCGATGCTGGAGAGGTCGATCGGCATGATGCCGGTGGCCGTTCCGTCGATCGTCTTCAGCGAATAGTTCTTGGTGTCGTCGAAGACGATCGTCGACGTCTTGAGAAGACCCGCGGCGGCCGTGACGGCACCGGCGGTTCCGCCGTAGGGGAAGGGACGGTTCGTCCCGGTCGTGCTGGCCTTGCGGCTGTCGTAGACGGCGACTTCCCAGGTGTTCGTCGCGTCGTCGGTCTTCGTGTAGTAGATGTCGAGCTTCACCGCCTCGCCGGAGTTGGTGTAGACCACCAGCGAGTTCGAGACGGTCTTCTTCGGGTCGGGCGTCTTGTCGGTGTTCTTCGACGGAAGATCCGCGGCGGCCTGCTGCGTGAAGTCCTTGTTCAGCGGGATCGTCAGGATGCCCTTGGTGCTCGGGCTGGCGCTGAGAAGGCCGGCGTTGAGGTTCACCGGCTTGAGGCCGGCGAAGCCGTTCAGGACGAAATCGGTGCCGTTGGTGCCGACGGGATAGCCCTTCAGCGCGTAGCCGGCGGCGTTGACGAGCGTGCCGTCCGGCTGCTGCATGAAGGAGCCGGCGCGGGTCAGGACGTTGCCGCCGTTGCCGTCGTCGACGACCAGGAAGCCCTGGCCGGAGATCGCAAGGTCGAGCTTCTTCGAGTTGACCGAGTTGGCGGTGTAGCTGAGGCCGCCCTGCTCGCTGATGAGCGTGCGTACATTCGCCTCGACCGCACCCGAATTGTACTGACCCTTGCCGTTGGCCAGCATCTGCGAGGTGAATTCGGTCGTGGTCTGCTTGTAGCCGTTGGTGTTGGCGTTCGCGATGTTCTCCGACACGGCGCTGAGGCGGGTCGCCTGCGCATTCATACCGGAGACGCTCGTGCGCATTAGGCCGCCGATGCTCATACTGCCACCCTTATCCGTTACCTCAGATTGCATTCACAGTAGTGGGAATGGCTTGCGCGAAGCTGCTGTCACATATAATTTAAATAACAGATCATTAACCATATCTTCATAAATCGAAGGGCCCGACACTTTCGTGCCGGGCCCTCCAAGTCATTCATCAGTTGTCTTTGCCGGTCTGTTTCAGACGCCGATGCCGTAGCCGAGGTAACGCTTCGAAGAGACCGGGTCATAACCCAGGCGCATCTTGAGCTTCTTGCGCAGCTTGGAGATGTGGCTTTCGATGACGTTCTCCTCGACGTTCTCGTCGAAGATCCCGTAGATGGCGCTGAACAGCTGCTGCTTGGAGACGCGGCGGCCCTTGTTGGCGACCAGATACTCGAGAATCCGGCGCTCGCGGCGCGGCAGCACCATCGGCTGGCCGGCGACCTCGGCGTCGCGACCGTCGGCAAACACGCAGATTTCGTCGACCGTCGTCTTGGCGCGATCGACCGCCACTTCGCGGCGACGGATGGCGCCGACACGGGCCAGGATCTCCTTGACGTGCACGGGCTTTGCGACGACGTCGTCGATGCCGGCGGCGAAGAGATCAAGCGTTGAGGTCAGGGCCTTGGCTTCGGCCAGGGCGATCATCGGTGCGGTGGAGCGGCTGCGGACGAGGCGGGTGAAGGCGCCGCGCTCGGGGAAGTCGCCGAGCAGGAAGGCCTCGACGGCCGAGAGGTCGTTGTCGGACGCGGACTCGACCCAGTCGCGGAATTCGTCGACGCCGAAGCCGGCGGAGGAGACACCTTCGGTCCCGAAGAGGGACTTGTAGCCGTTCGTGACCAGTTCGCGATTGTCCACAACTACGATCATTTGTCCCCGCCGCGTGACTTGCGTTTCGTTAGGAAACAAATAACCAACCCAAGGCGAATCGGGCCATCCCCAAAAATCACTATAGGGTTAATGCTTCGTATCGCTCACCGGCGGTTTACCATTCGTTTACAGCCGGTTGTCTGGAAGCATTCAAATTTCAGGTTTATCACGGAGCGGTGATTTTCAACCTATCCGTGCAACCTATCGCGAGCCTTGCAACCGTCCGAAAGCGGGGCACCGGGCAGCTGCGCGTGCGGTCGAAGAGGCAAAAAGGGATGGCCGAGACCCCGAGGGCTCGGCCATCCCTTCCGTGTAGATCAAAGGTAGGTCGAGCCGGCCTGCGATTTGGCCGGAGCGGCATCGTCGCGGTTCGAGTGCGCCGATCGGCGACGGCCGGACGGGTCGTCCGATCCGCCGGATGACGCGCGACCGTCGGGACGCCCCTCGCCCGCCGGACGACCGCCCTGCTCGTTCTGCTGCGAGCTCGTCGCCCCCGTGTCGGCCGTCCGCACCTGCCCGTTGTCGCGCGTGATGACGGAGATCGCGGCGTCGTCCAGCGAGAAGCCTGCGTGCTCCAGCAGCTTGCGCAGCGAGGCCTGGTCGTCGAGCAGCATGGAGGCCGTGTCGCTGCGGCTGGCCGCGAGCTCCAGCGTCAGGCGCCCCTCGTTCAGCCGCATCGACACGTCTACGGTGCCGAGGTGCTCGGGATGGAGCTGGATCGTCAGCGTCTTGAGGGCGCCGCCGCCGGCCCGCATGCGAAGGTGGGCGTCCGAACTGGCGGGCGCGGACTGGGCCGGCGCCTTGGCGGGATCGCCGAGCGCTTCCATGATCGGTCCGGCCACCTGACCGGCCAGATTGTAAGGCGACGAGGACGGGAGCGGCGACGCGATCGAGACGGTGCCCGATGCCGCGTCCGCGCTTCTGGCCGCGCTTCGACGGTCCGCCAACTCGCTCAAGGCGGACTTGGCGGCGGCCGAGCGGTCGCGTCCCGCCTCGCGGCCCGAACCATCGGATGCGCCGCGTCCGAGGCGCGCAAGCGCCTCGTCGAAGCGCATCGGCGGGCTGGCGGCGTCGTCGGCCGTCGCTGTCGCGGCGTCACCGACAGCCGCCTTGCCGTCGCCGACGCGCCCCTTGGCGATGTCGGACAGGGCCTCGGCCAGCGCACCGGGCGCCAAACCCTTGGCCTTCGCGTCCACGACCAGGGTCGGCTCGGCCTTGGCCTCCGCCTTGCCCTCGACCAGGACCATGCCGTCCTGATGCGGCTCGAAATGCGTTTCCATGCGCAGGACGTCGAGCTTTATCCCGCCCTTGGTCTTGCCTTGCGCCTCTTCGGCGACCACTGCCTTCTGCGCTGCGCGGTCGAGCGAGAGCTTGGTCTCGCCATCGGCCTTGGCGTGTTCCTTGGCCACCTGCTTCGCGAGCTTCGCCGCTGCCTTGGCGTTGGTGACGGCCGCGAGCGAGCCGAGGAGAGCCTGAAGCTGGTCTGCCTTCGCGTCCTGCTTGTCGTCGGACGCGTCGTCGGCATCCTCGCCATCGACCGACGCCACCTGGCTCGCCGCCGGCTCCGGCTTCTCGGCGTCTGCCTTCGCGGCCCGTTCGTTGCCGTTGGCGGAACGCTTGCCCTCGGCATCGCGCACCGCCTTGCCGAACGCGTCGCCGAGCGCTCCGCGATCTGGCTCCGAATTGGCGGATGCGCGGGCCGGGCCGTCCTTGTCGAGCGGCGCGAGGGAGAGATCGATCTTCATGGATTACGGCTTCTTCATTTCCTTGGACGCAGCGTCCAGCGCGGCACGCGCCCGTGTCAGCACCGAGGAGGTGTCGGGTTGCGGCGGCGCGGGGTTGCTGGCCTCTGTCATCAGCGCCGGCTTGGCCATGGAGTCCAAGACGGAATAGGCGGCATCGAGGATCTTCTGGTCCTCGACATGCAGGAGGCTCCGATCGACGCCGTCCAGCGCCTTTCGCGACGCGGTCTGGTCTTCGGTGCCGAGCGCGGAGGCCGTCCGGTAGAGGTCGGCGCGCGCGGCGTCGCCGGGCTCCAATCCGTCGAGGGCGATCGCCCGATCGGCGGACTGCGACGCGAAATGAAGGTTGCCGGACACCAGCGAACGGCGGGCGGCCGCGAGATAGAGCCGTTGCTGCCGCGCAGTCGGCAGTCCTGCCACGACGCCATCCATGGCGACCAGCGCCGCCTGCGGATCGGCCATCGCCCGGCCGACCACGAGAGCGACGTAGCGGGTCTCGAAGTTCGCCGCATAGCTGGAGTCGTGATAGGTGTCGAAATAGCGCCGCGCCATCCGGTCGGCGTCGTCGTGCGCGCCGGCATCGTCCGCGAGCGGCGCGCCGAGACGCAACGCCGCCTCCTCGATCAGTGTGCCGGGCGCCAGCAGCCGGGCGTTGGCGAGATCCTCGATCGCCTTGTCGGGATGGTCGATCTGATGGATCTGACCGAGCGCGAGACTGACCTGTGCGGCCAGCACGGGCTCCAGGTCGTCGATCGAAACGGACTCGAGCTTCGTCGCCGCCGTCCTCAGATCGTTCCGCACATAGGCCAGCGCCCCGTCGAACAGGGGACGCTCGGCTTCCGGCAGGCGTCCCTGGTCGAGCAGCGTCGAGATGACGTCCGGCGTGCCGCCGCTGAAGGTGAAGAGCACGATGGCACGGGTGTTGCGTGGATCGCTCCAGACCTCCGGCGCGGCTTCGATGAAGGTGCGGGCGAAGCGGCGCAGGAGAAGCGCCTGAACCCGGATCGCCCGTACATTGCCCCGCGCCACCTGATCCTGAAGGAACTGCACCGATCGCATGACGTCGAAGGGCATCGGCGTGCGGGTTTCGGACCAGTGCGTGTCGCGGCCGGCGGCCAGTTCCGGCGCGCCTTCGTGTGCCGCGCCCGCAGCCTCTCCCCCGCTTGCGGCCGCCGAGGCCGGCGCGGTCTCGGCAGCCGGCGCGGACTCGGCGGCCGGTAGGTTTGCCGCTGCCGGGTCGGCCGTCTCCGCGTGTCCCGCGGCTTCGGGCGCGGCGGGTGCCTCCATGCCGCGCGCCGGCAGCATGGACGCACCGATCAGCAACGAGCCGAGCAGGAGCCGCAGAGAGTTCTTCACGCCTTGGGTTCTTTCAACAGGATCTCGATGCGCCGGTTGCTGGCGGCCTCGGGATCGGATGCGTTGCTCGGCTGGCGGTCGGCGACACCTTCGATCGCCTCCACGCGCTTGTCGTCGAGGCCGCCGCGGCGAAGCATGTAGTAGGCCATGTGGGCTCGATCGGTGGACAGGCGCCAGTTGTCGACCTGCCCGTTGCCCGAATAGGGCCGCGCGTCGGTGTGGCCTCGGATGACGATGTCGCCCGGACGGTCCTTGAGGATCGCCGCGATCTTCTCCATCAGGCGGATCGCGTCGGCGGTGGGCCGGGCCGACCCGATCTGGAACATGCCGGTGTCGAGGGTGTCGGCGAGCGAGATCGTGACGGTGCCGGAGCCCGCGTCGCCGCTCCTTACCTGCACGTCGGCGGCTTCCGTTCCCGGCACGCTGGCCTTGATCTCCTTCTGCAGCTCGGCCGCATCACTTTGCTCGGGCGTGGCCGGCGCGGCGGGCGCCGCAGCGACCTCGACCGGCAGTGGCGCGGGCTTCGACGGCTCGACGGCGACCGTCGCGAAGTCGTCCGCCGTGACCTCGACCTGCTTGCCGGCGACGGCGTTCGGCGTCAGCTGCCAGGACGTCGGGTCGAACGGATCGCGGTAGGCGTCGCCCCCGTTGAGCCCCGGAAGTCCGGTACCGTCAGGCTTGCCGACCGCCTTGCCGGTGTCGCCCATCGCCTCGTTCTCGGCGACGATCTCGGCCAGTACCGCATACGGGTCGCGGAAGATCGCCTGATCCTCGCCGCCCTTGGCGTCGCCCCCCACGGGCTTGCCGCCGGGGGTGCCGGGCGTCTTGCTGTCTTCCGCGGCCGGGCCGGGCGTCTGCGCGGGCGCGGACGGGTCGCGCGCCACGCCGTCGGTCGGCGGCAGCGGGTCGTTCAGTTCGATCGGATTGAAATACTGGGCGATCTGGCTCTTCGTCGCTTCATCCGACACGCTGGTCAGCCACATCACGAGGAAGAACGCCATCATCGCCGTCATGAAGTCGGCGAAGGCGATCTTCCAAGCGCCGCCATGATGGCCGTCCTCGACCTCCCCGCTACGCCGGACGATGATGATCTCGTGCCGCTCGGTGTCGAGTGCACTCACGAAAGCGCCTCCTCGACGGCCTTCAGCCATGCGGCGAGACGGGTCTCGATCACGGTCTGGTTGGCGTCGATGCGAACGTCGGTATGCGTCTCGTCGGGATCGAAGGAAACGTGTCGGGCGTGGTCGCCGAGCTTGCCTTCGAGCGAGTGGAGAAGGTCGCTCGGGCCGGACGCCGCGATCTTCACGGTGGTCCCGTCGAAGGCGATCGTCTTCACCGCGCCGGCGAGTTCGTCCACCGTCATCCGCTTGCGCGCGTCGAGCACGAGCGGGCGCAGGAGCGCGCTCAACGTCGTCTTCAGCGCGTCCTCGAACACGGCCATCTGCAGGATCACGAGATCGGCGAGCCGGTCGCCCTCGGTCTCGACCCACTGGCGACGCGCATCCGCGAGCGCCCCCTCGTGATCGGCGGCGAGCGTCTGGCGCAGCGCCTCGATGCGCTCGGCGGAAACGCGCTCGAGGTCCTGGCGAACCGCCTCCTCGGCCTCGGCCGCACCGTCCTGATGGGCCTGCGCGAGGGCGATCTCGTGGGCGCGCAGCAGCGTCTCGCGCTCCTTCGCCCAGGCCCGGCGCTCCGCCTCGACCTCACGCAGCGGCACGCGCGGCTCGGCCGTGGGACGCGGCTGGACGGGCGCGACGCCCGCCGCCTGCAGGGCCTTGGCCGGCATAGCAGTCGGGCGCATGGCAGGCGCGGCGGCAGTGGCGGGCTTCGGCGCCATGCGGGGCGCCTGCACGGCCTGCGAGGAGACCCGCGGCAGGCCCGCCTCGAAGGCACGGGGAGCGGCGACCGGGGGCCGGCGCGGCGCCTGGGCCCGCAGCGGCACGAACTCGTCTTCGTTTTCGTCCGACAGGAATTGCGCGAGAGGGATCATGGCTTAGGCCGCCTCTTTCTGGTGAATCCACTGCTTGAGGATGGCCGCCGCTTGGGCTTCGTCGAAATCGACGAGCTTTTCGAGGCGGACCTTCGGCGAGTTGGCACGGTTGCGGGTGAGTTCGTCGAACAGGTCGTCGTTGGCCGGCGGCTCGCCGTAGCCGAGCGAGGCGACGAGGTCGGCCCCGAAGCCCGGCGGCGTGTTGAGCGGACCGAGGTCGCCGTCGAGCATCGGGTTCTGCAGCTCGATCGGTCCGTCGCCGGCCAGCATGGCATCGTCGGCGTTGTCGTTGGCGGCGGGCGCCGAGATGGCGCGGATGGCGGGCTTCAGGCCGAACCAGATCACGAGGACGGCGACCACGAGGATGGTGAGCGCGTTGACCATGGTGCCGGACTGCTTGAGCAGCATCTCGCCGTAGCCGAGCGAGGGCACCGGCTGGAGGTCCTGGCCGTTGGAGACGAAGTCGACGGCGGTCACTTCGAGCTGGTCGCCGCGGCTGTCGGTGATGCCGGCGGCCGAAGCCACGAGCGACTTCACCTCGGCGAGCGCGGCGTCGACCTGCTCCGGCGTCGGGTTCTCGCCGAGCGTGGCGACGAGCCGGGCGCGGTTGACGACGACGGCGATCGACAGGCGGCGCACGTCGTAGCCGTCGGAGACGGTCTGCGTCGTGGTCTCGTTGATCTCGTAGTTGGTCAGTTCCTCGCGCCGCTCCTTGGCCTCCGACGACGAGTTGCCGTTGGCGGCGGGCTGGGGCGCGGCCTGGGGCACGTTCTGCGCGGCGGTCGCCGCGTTGTTGTTGGCGGCCTGGTCGGTCGACTGGCCGGTCTCGCGGACCGTACGCGTCGACCGCTCGACGCGGCCGTCCGGGTCGAACTTGCGCGAGGAAATCTGGCGGCGGTCGGTATCGAGGCGCGCGATGACGCTGGACTGGAAGTTGCCGACGCCGAGATAGGGAGCCAGCGTGCGACGGATCGAATCCTGGATCGAGGAGGAGACGATGCCCTCCATGCCGAGCTGCTTGGTCGAGGTGGCGTTGGAGGCGTCGTCGCCGGAGGCAAGGAGCGTGCCGTCGGTGTTCAGCACCGTGACCTGATCGACCTGCATGCCGGGAATGGCCGAGGAGACGAGGTGGCGAATCGCCTGCGCGTTGGCGAAGTCCTCGGTGTTGTCGGTGCGGATCACGACGCTCGCCGAGGGCTTCTGGCTCTCGCGGCGGAACGAGCCGGGCTCGGGCAGGACAATGTGGACGCGCGCGGCACGCACGTCCTTCAGCGTCTGGATGGTGCGGGCGAGTTCGCCCTCGAGCGCCCGGACGCGCGTCACCTCCTGCATGAAGGTTGTGAGGCCCATCGAGCCCATCGAATCGAAGAGCTCGTAGCCGGCGTTCTCTGACCGCGGCAGGCCCTTCTCGGCCAAGAGCATGCGGGCGTTCGCGGTCTGCGAGAAGTTGGTCATCACCGTGTCGCCGGCAGCGTTCACGTCGAACGGAATGCCCGCTTCCGTCAGCGCCGCGCCGATGCGCGTCACGTCCTGCCGGTCGAGGCCGGAATAGAGCGACTCCATCGTTGGCTTGGACAGGTAGAAGGCGGCGAGGCTGACGAGCGCGATGGCGACGACGCCGATCAACGCCAGCGCACCCAGCTTGCGGCCGCCCAGCGCCTGAAGGTTGGACAGGAGTTTTTGGGCCTCGGCCCGAGCGACCATCGCCATGCGTTCGCCTGCGGAATGCGGGAAGTGATGGCGTCACTCTGGGGGCACAAGCTTGCGCGGACGTGATGACCTTACCGAATGATGAAGGATGGAGGACCGGGAGTTGCGCCGGGAATCGAAAACCCTCCGGCACGGGGAGCGCCGGAGGGTCGCTTGCTAAGCCGTCGGCAAGTGGCGCGACGGGGAGACGCGATGCGTCGCCGGGGCTTAGCGGAAGAGCATGAGGATGTTCTGGGCC
>NZ_CAJYIU010000328.1 GCF_913775355.1 uncultured Aureimonas sp. | reverse complement strand
GCCCGAGCAGGTGACGCTGGTGCCCGACGATCCGTCCCAGCCGACCTCCGACCACGGCTGGGACTTCGCCGCCCATTCGACGCTTCTCAAGGGCGTCGTCGAGCGGCTGAAGGGCGAGGGGATGCGGGTCTCGCTCTTTGCCGACGCCGACCCCGCGATCATGACGGCGGCAGCCGACACCGGGTGCGACCGGGTCGAGCTCTACACCGGCCCCTATGGCGGCACGTATTCCGATCCGGTCGCGGCCGAGGCCTGGCTCGACCGGATGGGGACGGCGGGCGATGCGGCGACCGCGCTCGGCCTCGGCCTCAATGCCGGCCACGATCTCACCGTCGCCAATCTTCCGCCTCTCGTGCGGCGCCTGCCGCAGCTTGCGGAGGTGTCGATCGGCCACGGGCTGACCGCCGACGCGCTGGAGTTCGGCATGGCCGGCTCGGTGCGTCGCTTCATCGACGCCTGCGCCGGCTGACATACCAGCTGCGGCGCCGGTCTCGCGCCGTGGCCTCCCAGCTGGTGAAACTTTTCTCCAGCATCGCCTCCGCCCTTGCGAAGCGACGGGATCGCGGCTAAACGGCGTACCGTAACGTACGGTACGCATGCGGGCGGGTCCCGCGGTTGGGCAGGGCGGCTTCCATTGGGCGGGACGGTCGAGATCGACGGGCGGGCGATGACGAGGCGTCAGGGCGAAGTGCTCGACGCGGCGCTGGCGCTGCTCGTGTCGGACGACGAGAGCCTGACGATGACCGCCGTCGCGCGACGCGCCAGCTGCTCCAAGGAAACGCTCTACAAGTGGTTCGGTGGGCGCGACGGGCTGCTCACCGCGACCGTCCAGTGGCAGGCGGCCAAGGTGCGCGCCGTGCCCCTCGATCCGCAGACGCTCGACCGCGCGCGGCTGGAATCCAGCCTCCTCGGCTTTGCCACCGACTGGCTCACCGTCCTGTCGGGCGAGACCTCGATCGCGCTCAACCGGCTGGCGGTCGGCCATGCGGGCTCCGACCGGCGGGATCTCGGAGCGATCGTCCTCGAGAACGGCCCGGCCGCGATGCGCCAGCGCCTCGGAGGGGTGCTGGAGGCGGGGCGGCGCGCCGGACTTCTCGCCTTCGCCGATACCGGCGAGGCCTTCTCGACCTTCTTCGGGCTGACGGTGCGCGACACGCAGATCCGGCTTCTCCTCGGCGATCGGCCGACGCTCGATGCCGCCGGGATCGAGCGGGCCGCGCGCACGGCCACGCAGCAATTCTTCGTCCTCTTCGGGACGAGCGAACAGGCGGGCGTCTCGTCCCGTCAAACCCCATCCGGCGCCTGACGCCGGGAAAACCAGGAAGGAAACGCCCCGATGCGCGTCTACTACGATCGCGATGCCGATCTGAACCTCGTCAAGTCCAAGAACGTCGCGATCGTCGGCTACGGCAGCCAGGGCCGCGCCCACGCGCTGAACCTCAAGGATTCGGGCGCCGGCAACGTCGTGATCGCGCTGAAGGCCGGCTCGCCCACGATCAAGAAGGCCGAGGCCGACGGCTTCAAGGTGATGACCGTCGCCGAGGCCGCCAAGTGGGCCGACCTCCTGATGATGGCGACGCCGGACGAGCTGCAGGCCGATATCTACAAGGCCGACATCGAAGGCAACATCCGTGACGGCGCGGCGATCGCCTTCGCCCACGGCCTCAACGTTCACTTCGGCCTGATCGAGCCGAAGAAGTCGGTCGACGTCGTCATGATCGCGCCCAAGGGCCCCGGCCACACCGTGCGCGGCGAATATCAGAAGGGCGGCGGCGTGCCCTGCCTCGTGGCGGTCCACCAGGACGCCTCCGGCAACGCGCTCGACCTCGCGCTCTCCTACGCCTGCGGCGTCGGCGGCGGGCGCTCGGGCATCATCGAGACGAACTTCAAGGAAGAGTGCGAGACCGATCTCTTCGGCGAGCAGGTCGTGCTCTGCGGCGGTCTCGTCGAACTCATCCGCGCCGGCTTCGAGACCCTCGTCGAGGGCGGCTACGCCCCCGAGATGGCCTATTTCGAGTGCCTCCACGAGGTGAAGCTGATCGTCGACCTTATCTACGAGGGCGGCATCGCCAACATGAACTACTCGATCTCGAACACGGCCGAGTGGGGCGAGTACGTCACCGGACCGCGCATCATCACCGACGAGACCAAGGCCGAGATGAAGCGCGTCCTGAAGGACATCCAGACCGGCAAGTTCACGTCCGACTGGATGCAGGAGTACCGCTCGGGCGCTTCGCGCTTCAAGGGCATCCGCCGCGTCAACGACAGCCACCAGATCGAGGAAGTCGGCACCAAGCTTCGCGGCATGATGCCGTGGATCGCCAAGAACCAGCTGGTCGACAAGGCCCGCAACTGAGCCTTCCCGCTTCCGGGACCGGGGCCTCGTGCCCCGGTCCCGAACGGCCGGTCGTGGCGTCGCGGCGCATGATTCAGCCGATGCTAACCTTTCGGAGCGATGGTTCGCCGATGCGAACGCCGAGAGGATCTCATGGTCGCCATGTCCCAAGCCGCCCTGAATGACGCCGAGCGCCGCGTCGCGCCGCGCACCCGCATCCTGAAAAGCGGCAAGATCCTCTTCAACAACCGCTATTCCACCTTCGACTGCACGGTGCGCAACATCTCGGCGACCGGCGCGCTCCTGACGATCGACCCCGCCGTTCCGCTGCCCAAGGTCTTCGAGATCCGCATCGGCGACGAGGAGGCGGTCCGCCCCGCCAAGCTCGTCTACCGCCGGGACTCGCTGGCCGGTATCCACTTCATGGACACCGCGGACGCCGAGGCCGAGGAGGCCGCCGCGACCGGCCCCTCGCCGAGCGAAGACCTGCGCATTCACCCGCGCCCCTTGCCCTCGGCGCTGGTGGCGAACCTGCCCTGGCTTCAGCCCTGAACCTTTCGAACGAAAGCGCGAAGTTTCCGCTGGACATCACGGGGCGCTTCCCTTAGAAGCCCCCTCAGACGCGGACGGCACAGCCCACCGCGTTCCGGGTGATTAGCTCAGTTGGTAGAGCAGCTGACTCTTAATCAGCGGGTCGTAGGTTCGATCCCTACATCACCCACCATTTCCCTTCATGCCGAACGCTGATGTCGCCTCCGGGCGTTCTCGGAATGAACCGGGGAGCTACCTATGCGGGCGGCTTCCGGTTTGCACCCGATACCCTCGCTTTTCGGTGACAAGCTCTGACTGCGCTCTGCCGGAGGCTGGCGGCGATCTCCCGGTTGAAGCGTGGGGCTGTCCTCGTCTCGGGTGTTCTGCGGTTTCGGTCTCTTGGACTCCGAGGGGGCAACTGAACACCATACAATCGCTACCTCGCGGGCCGAAACGTCCGTGCCTGCGGGCGGGAGACGATGCCCGACGGCGGCTCTTGTGGGCGCCAGACCTTTGCGTATGTGGTGGCATACGAGGCGCCGGCTCCCCCTGTCGATCCGCTGCAGGAACCACATGACGGAGATTATTTTCGGGTTATGCCTTGAAAACCTCTGGGTTGTGGTCGGCCGTTAGGGGCGTTTCAAGGATCCTGTAGAATTTTAGCGTGGCTATCACCCTTTCGTTAGGCCTGCGCCATGCTGAATAACCTGCGGATCTCCACCAAAATCGCGATGATCGCGGTCTTCATCAGCCTTCTCGGCATTGCCGCGTCGTTCTACGCATCCTCCGTCATCCGCTCCTCCGACAGCGACTATTCGGAGATGATCGAGCGCCTCGACAAGTCGGCGATCTTCCTCGCTCGCCTGAACCGGACCGCCAATGCGGTCGGCTACGCCGCCTACCGCGTCATCGCCTACGACGGCGCATCAGCCGAGGCGCAGTCCGCCGCGGCGATGGCCAAGGACCAGTTCGACGCGATGAAATCCTACTTCGGCGAGGTGACGGCGCGGCTGACCGACGAGGCGGACGCGCTGAAGGCGCTCGGCGCGAAGATGGACTTCATCGCGGAGCGCACCAACGCCGCGATCGCGACCGGCCTGCGGAACGACGACGAGGCGGCCCGCGCGATCATGACGGCCGTCGATCCGGCCGTCGTCGATCTCAGCAAGCAGACGTCCACACTGAACGACCGGCTGATCAAGCGTGTCGCTGCCGCCAGCGCATCGTTGACCGACCAGGCGTCGTCTGCGGCCTGGATGCTGCGGGGGGGCTCGATCGCAAGTGCGGTTCTCGGGCTCATGCTGGCCCTCTGGATGTCGCGCCGGGCCATCACGGCGCCGCTGGCGCAGCTTCAGGGCAGGATGGTGGACCTTGCGGGCGGGCGGCTCGATGTGGAGGTGACGGGGCAGGACCGCGGCGACGAGATCGGCGGCATGGCGCGCACGGTGCAGGTGTTCAAGGACGCGGCGGTGCAGAACAGGCGCCTGGAAGCCGAGGCCGAGGCGGCTCGCGCCGCCGAGCTCGCCCGGCTGGAGCGCGAGGCGGCGGCCGAGCGGGTCAAGGCGCAGGACCTTGCTGCCTTCGTCGCCGGCATCGAGGGCGGCTTCGCGCGTCTGTCGGCGGGCGACCTGACGGCCCGCATGGACGAGGCGGTGGCCCCGGAGTTCGAGCCGATCCGCGAACAGTTCAACGGGTCCGTCGGCA
>NZ_CAJYIU010000327.1 GCF_913775355.1 uncultured Aureimonas sp. | reverse complement strand
GTTTCCCAACGACGCGCTCGATCCGGCGCTGTGCCACGGCGACCTATCGATCCAGATCTGCGCCAACACGCCGGATGCGACGATCCATGCGCTGCGCGACATCATCAAGACGTTGCCCGACCTTCTCGTCATCCGCTGGAAGCAGGAAGGGTCCGTGCCCATCCTGCCGCCGAGCCCGGACGGGCGCGAGGAGAGCGCCCGCAATTTCCTCGGCTTTCGCGACGGATCGGCCAACCCGGATTCACGCGACGCCGGCCTGATGGACGCGCTCGTCTGGGTCGGCACTGAAGCCGACGAGCCAGCTTGGGCGAAGGCGGGCTCCTATCAGGCCGTGCGCATCATCCGCAATTTGGTGGAGCGCTGGGACCGCACGCCGCTCGGCGAGCAGGAGGCGATCATCGGCCGGCAGAAGCCGAGCGGCGCGCCCCTCGGTCATGCCGGTACGGAAGCCGACATTCCGGATTTCGCGTCCGACCCGGACGGCACCGTCACGCCGATGGACGCCCATATCCGCCTCGCCAACCCGCGCCGGGCGGACACCGAGAAGAGCCGCATCCTGCGCCGCCCATTCAACTATTCGAACGGCATCACCCGGAACGGCCAGCTCGACCAGGGCCTCCTCTTCATCGCCTATCAGGCCGACCTCGACGCGGGCTTCATCGCCGTCCAGCGCCGCCTCGATGGCGAGCCGCTGGAGGAATACATCAAGCCCGTCGGCGGCGGCTATTTCTTCACGCTGCCCGGCGTGCGGGACGAGGCGGATTTCCTCGGCCGCTCGCTGCTCCGGGCGGCATCCGACCTGAAAGCCTGACGACGGAGTTCCTTCCATGACGCTGAAGACGCCTGCCATGATGCTCTCCGCCGCCCTCCTGTGCGGCGCGACGCCGACGCTCGCCGAGGTCTCGCCGCTCGACCTCGTGCAGCCGGTCGCCGAGTACAAGCTCTACGTCTCCGACAAGCTGGAGACGCTGACGACCGATACGAAGGCCTTTACCGACGCTATCAAGGCGGGCGACGTGACGCGCGCCAGGGCGCTCTTCGCGCCGACCCGCATGAGCTACGAGGCGGTGGAGCCGATCGCCGAACTCTTCTCCGACCTCGACGCCTCGATCGATTCGCGCGCCGACGATCACGAGAAGCGTGAGGAGGACGAGGGGTTCACCGGCTTCCATCGCCTGGAATACGGCCTCTTCGCCAAGAACTCGACCGAGGGCCTCGCGCCCTTCGCCGACAGGCTGATGGCCGACGTCACCGATCTGGAACAGCGCATCGCCGAACTCGCCCTGCCGCCGGAAAAGGTCGTTGGCGGCGCCGCCGCATTGATGGAAGAGGTCGCCGCGACCAAGATCTCGGGCGAGGAGGACCGCTACAGCGGCACCGACCTCTGGGACTTCAAGGGCAATTTCGACGGCTCGCGCAAGATCTTCGACCTCGTCCAGCCGCTGATCGAGACGCAGGACGCTCCCTTCGTCGCCAAGGTCAACAAGAGCTTCGGCATCGTCGAAACGACGCTCGCCAAGTATCGCGAGGGCGAGGGCTACACCCACTACGAGAAGCTGACGGACAGCGACCGCCGCCTGCTGGCTGCCAACGTCAACACGCTGGCCGAGGACCTCTCGACCCTGCGCGGAAAGCTCGGCCTGAACTGAGGCATTCTCCGGTCGCGGTCCTGACTCGGACTTCGGCCGCGGCGTCCGGAGAGTTCTCGGGCTCTTCCGAGTCGATCCACGAAACTCGGCCGGGGTCAAGTTGCGAGAGGCTCGTGTGCGGACGACGGTGGTCGTCGTCGTCCCGCTAGGCGTCGATCCGTGACCGGGCATCGGCCACGGACAGGAACCGGCAGGCGTTCAAGCATTGGCTGCACAGGCGGGCGTTGAAGGCATTGTCCGTCGGCTTTCCCAGCCTCGAGAAGTCCGGCTCGACCTTGTGCATGTAGGTCCACTGGTCGAGCATCCGACTGGCGAACTCGGGACCGTTGTCCACCCGAATGCTCGCCGGCTTGCCACGGCGGGCGACCAGCCGCTTCGGCTTGGCGTTCTCCGCCGCGAACGGCTTCAGGCACCGGCTCTCCGATACGCCCATTGCGGCATGGGCCTTCCTCCAGCGATGGAACGTCGCCTCGGCAACGCCCGCTCTCGCGCGGATCGTTCCACCGGATCGATCGGTCCCCGCTCGAACTCTGGCAGATCTCGCCGACCAGCGTGCCGTTCTCCGCTCGGCCAGAGGGCAAGGGCGATCTACTCGCTGGTGAACCGGTTCTTGGACTTCGGCTCTCTCCGCTCGTCGAGACATCCTGCCCGAGAACTCTCGCGCCGTCCGGACCGGTCCCACGGGTCAGGACCAGCCATTCCCCTCGAACGATCGCTACCTCCGCGCACGACCTCTCCACGCCGATCGGTTACTTGGAATTGCGCGACAGACTACCCGTCAAAATCCGATACGTATTTTCACTTACCGGATTTCCGAAGCATCCTTGCGATCATCCGCCCATTCTACACATCAACACTACAAGTCGTTAACTTCAGTCAGCCAAACATTCCCTCGGGTGACGGCACCGTGTTGTCCGTCCGAAGGGAGGCGCGAGAGCGCTCATGTCGATGCTTCAGCATCTTCCGCTGTCGAGAAAGCTGGCCTTCAGCTTCGTCACCATCATCGCCATTTCCGGAACGGCAAGTGCCGTGTCCTACTACAACAACGAGATCGCCCGCGATGCCGCCGGGTGGAACGACCACACGTTCCGCGTCATGGAGAAGATCAGCGCCGGCAGGATCGCCATGGTCAACCAGGAGACGGGCCTTCGTGGCTTTCTCATCTCCGGCGACGAAAACTTCCTCGAGCCATATGATGCAGGCCGCATCGCGGTCGGTCAGGCCATCGACGCCGTTGCGCAGCTGACATCCGACAATGCCCGACAGCAAGCACGCGTCCAGGACCTGCGAGGCGAGATCGCTCGCTGGCAGACCGAGATCGCGGGCCGGGAAATCGAGGCGGCGCGTGCCGGAAACATGGACGCCGCCAGGCGAATGGAAGCTTCCGGTGTGGGCAAGGCGTCGATGGACAGGATTCGAAACATCCTCTCGGAGATGGACGGCGAGGAGAGCAGCCTCCTTTCGAAACGGGCCGAACTCGCGGACACATCGAGCGAGACCGCCAGGTTGATGATCATCCTCGGCGGACTGGCCTCCGTGGTGGCTGCAGCAGCGATGGCGTTCTGGATGTCGCGCCTCGTCACGAAACCGATCGTTTCGGTCACCGGCGTGATGCGGGAACTGGCGGAAGGGAACCTGTCGGTCGAGGTGACAGGGGCCGATAGACGCGACGAGATCGGCGGCATGGCGCGCACGGTGCAGGTGTTCAAGGACGCGGCGGTGCAGAACAAGCGCCTGGAAGCCGAGGCCGAGGCGGCCCGCGCCGCCGAGCTCGCCCGGCTAGAGCGCGAGGCGGCGGCCGAGCGGGTCAAGGCGCAGGACCTTGCCGCCTTCGTCGCCGGCATCGAGGGCGGCTTCGCGCGTCTGTCGGCGGGCGACCTGACGGCCCGCATGGACGAGGCGGTGGCCCCGGAGTTCGAGCCGATCCGCGAACAGTTCAACGGGTCCGTCGGCA
>NZ_CAJYIU010000326.1 GCF_913775355.1 uncultured Aureimonas sp. | reverse complement strand
ATTCGATGCCGTTGTGGATCGTCTTGACGAAATGGCCGGCGCCGTCGGGGCCGAGCCAGTCGACGCAGGGCGAGCCGTCGAACTTGGCGGCGATCGGCTCCAGCAGCGGCTTCAGGCGCTCCCACACGGCCTCGTCGCCGCCGACCATGATCGAGGGGCCGTTGCGCGCACCGACCTCGCCGCCCGACACGCCCATGCCGACGAAGTGGATGCCGGTGGGCTTCACCGCCTTCTCGCGGCGCACCGTGTCGTTGAAGTCGGCGTTGCCGGCGTCGATCAGGATGTCGCCGGGGGCGAGATGCGGCAGGACGAGCGCCATCTGGTCGTCGACCGGCTTGCCGGCATTGACCATCAGCACCACGACGCGCGGGCTTTTGAGCACCCCGACGAAGTGCTCGATCGAATCGGTCGGCACCAGACGATCGGCGAGAGCCGGGTTCTCGTCGCGCACGCCGTAGGCCTTCTCGGTCGTGCGGTTGCCGAGAGCGACGGTGAACCCGCCGCTGTCGGCGAAGTTGAGCGCCAAGCTCGCGCCCATCGTGCCCATGCCCAAGACGCCGAGATCCGCCTGGTTGCCGCTCATCCGATTCGCCCTCCACGTGCCTGTTCGGGCCACGGGTTTAACGGATGACGGGCGGGCGTTCCATCGAAACGGTTGAAACGCCCGCCCGGGCGCTCAGCGCTTCAGGCGCTCGGCGTGCCAGGCGATGTGTTCGTCCATGAAGGTCGAGATGAAGTTGTAGGAGTGGTCGTAGCCCTCGCGCATGTTGAGCGCGAGGCGGATGCCCGCCTTGTCGCAGGCCTCCTTCAAGAGCTGCGGGCGCAGGCCGTCGTCGAGATAGGGGTCCGCCGTTCCCTGATCGACCAGAAACTCCGGGAAGCGATGCCCGTCCTCGATCAGGAGCGTCGCGTCGTAGGGACGCCACGTCGCCCGGTCGCGGCCAAGATACTTCTCGAAGGCGGGGCGCGACCAGTCCGCTGTCGACGGCTGGACGATCGGCGCGAAGGCCGACGCGCTCTTGTAGGCCTCCGGGTTGCGCAGCGCGGCGACGAGCGCCCCGTGTCCGCCCATGGAGTGGCCGAAGATCCCCTGACGATTCATGTCGGCCGGAAAATGCGTCGCGACGTAGCCCGGCAGCTCGTCGGTGACGTAGGAATACATCCGGTAGTTGGCGGCATAGGGGGCCTGCGTCGCGTCGACATAGAAGCCGGCGCCCGAGCCGAACTGCCAGTTGTCCGCCTCGTCGGGCACGCCAGGGCCCCGCGGGCTGGTGTCGGAGAGGACGATCATCACGCCGTGCTCGGCTGCCGCGCGGCGGAATTCGCCCTTGTCCATCGCGTTCTGGTGCGTGCAGGTCAGACCCGACAGGTACCACAGGACCGGCACCTTGCCGTCCCGCGCCTGCGGCGGGGTGAACACGGCGAAGGTCATCGGCGTGTCGGTGGTGCGGGACTGGTGGCGATACACCCCTTGCGTGCCACCATGGGCCTTCGCTTCCGAGATCACGTCGAGGGGCATGGGCGGTCCTTTCGGTTGGTCTTACGCCGCCGGCGCGCGACGCATGTCGAGATGGGGGATGCCGTCTTCCAGATAGGCATCCGAGATGGTGACGAACCCATGACGCGCATAGAAGGTTTCCAGATGCGCCTGCGCCGACAGGTCGATCGCGGCCTCCGGCCAGCGCTCCGCGCACAGACGCAGCGCCTCGGCCATCATCCTGTGACCGAGGCCGCCGCCGCGAAAGCCGGCTGCGGTCGCGATCCGGCCGATGCGGGCCCGGCCCGCCTCGTCCGGCGCGAAGACGCGCAGGACCCCGGCGAGGTCGTCGCCCGACAGCGCCCGCAGGTGCAGCGCCTCGCCGTCCCGGCCGTCGATTTCGGCAAAGGCGCAGGCCTGCTCCACCACGAAGACGTCCTGCCGGAGCTTCAGGAGGTCGTGGACTTGCCCCCCCGTCAAATCGCGGAGTTCCGACCAGTGCCAGCGCGTCTCGGCGGTCACGCTCAGTAGACGACGACCGAGCGGATCGACTTGCCCTCGTGCATGAGGTCGAAGGCGGTGTTGATCTCGTCCAGCGGCATCGTGTGGGTGATGAGGTCGTCGATGTTGATCTTGCCGTCCATGTACCAGTCGACGATCTTCGGCACGTCGGTCCGGCCGCGTGCGCCGCCGAACGCCGTGCCGCGCCAGACGCGGCCGGTGACGAGCTGGAACGGCCGGGTCGAGATTTCCTTGCCGGCTTCCGCCACACCGATGATGATCGATTCGCCCCAGCCGCGATGACAGCATTCCAGCGCCTGGCGCATGACGTCGGTGTTGCCGGTCGCATCGAACGAGAAGTCGGCGCCGCCCCCCGTGAGGTCGAGGATCGCCTGCACCACCTTGTCGTTGCCGACCTCGCGCGGATTGACGAAGTCGGTCATGCCGAACCGCCTCGCCATCTCGACCTTGCCGGGATTGATGTCGACGCCGATGATCTTGTCGGCGCCGACCATGCGCGCGCCCTGGATCACGTTGAGCCCGATGCCCCCTAAGCCGAACACCACGACGTTGGCGCCGGGCCAGACCTTGGCGGTGTAGATCACGGCGCCGATGCCCGTCGTCACGCCGCAGCCGATGTAGCAGATCTTGTCGAAGGGAGCGTCCTCGCGCACCTTCGCTACCGCGATCTCGGGCAGCACGGTGAAGTTCGAGAAGGTCGAGCAGCCCATGTAGTGGAAGACGGTCGTCTCGTCGCAGCGGAAGCGCGAGGAGCCGTCGGGCATGACGCCTTGGCCTTGCGTCGAGCGGATCGCGGTGCAGAGATTCGTGCGCTGCGACAGGCAGCTCTTACAGTTGCGGCATTCGGGCGTGTAGAGCGGGATGACGTGGTCGCCGGGCTTCACCGAAGTGACGCCCGCGCCCA
>NZ_CAJYIU010000325.1 GCF_913775355.1 uncultured Aureimonas sp. | reverse complement strand
CAGACCGGGCCGGCCTTCGGACCGGAACACGGCGTGCGGTCGTGGCGGAATTGGTAGACGCGCAGCGTTGAGGTCGCTGTGGGGCAACCCGTGGAAGTTCGAGTCTTCTCGACCGCACCAGCCTTTCTTGATTTTCATGACATTGCTGTTCTGAGATAAGCCTCGCTGCCTCGCGAGGCTGTCGGATTGCGTCGCGATTGACTTTTACGTCAATCTGGTTTGTCTCGCCCGTAGAGGGGCTGCCGGATGCGCGACTATTATACGATCACCGAACTGACGCGGGAATTCGACATTTCCACGCGCACGATTCGCTTCTACGAGGACGAGGGGCTGATCGCCCCCATTCGCCGCGGCCGTACCCGGCTGTTCCGGCATTCCGACCGCCAGCTCCTCAAGATGATTCTGCGCGGCAAGCGCCTAGGATTTTCGATCGCTGAGATTCGCGAGATCATGGGCATGTACCGCACGCCGCCGGGCGAGGCGGGCCAGTTGCGCACGATCATCCGCCGCGTCAGCGAGCGCCGCGCCGAACTCGAGCAGAAGCGCCGCGATATCGAGGATCTCCTGTCGGAACTCGATCAGGCCGAGGAAGCGTGTCTCACGCGCATGGCCGAACTCGGCATTTCGCCCACCAGCTGACGGATCAAGGTTCGGCTGAGAACGAGCACTGGTCGACGCTCCGGCGCACCATCTGCTGTTTCGCCTCGTCGAGACGCCCGGCCAGAAGGTCGGCGAGAAGATCTTGGCGGGTCAGGTCCTGCAGCACGCATCCGCAATATCGCTGGCAGAAGCCTTCATCGCGCGACTGAAGGCATGTCTGGCGGCAGCTTTGATCGAAGGCGGCGGTCTGGTCGGGCGGCGAAATCCAGGCGAAGGCGGCGACAAGGCCGATCGAGATCGGCTGGTGGAGGAGGTAGAACAGGAGCGAATGCTGGCCGAGGCGGCCAAGATGGCGCGCTGGACCGAACCGGCCGTTCAGCCGTCGCAGGCGCGGCCAGACCGCGAACCGCTCGGCCATCTGCGCCAGTGCGACGCCGGCGAGGACGGGGGCGAGCCATGGAATCAGCGGCACGAAATCGTTGGAGATTGGCGGGCGGTCCGACAGCCCGATCCAGGCGAGCCAGCGCGAGTCCGTGAGCGGCGTCGAGACGGCGAGCGGCAGCGCAATTAGAACGGCGGCCAGCACGAGATTGAGAGCGAACGGCAGGCGGATCGCCAGAAGACCGATGACGCTGGCCACGGCGATCAGGTGCAGGATGCCGAAGAAGACGAACGAGTCCGGCGTGAAGGCGTAGGTCGCGACGGAGATCACGGCAGCGCCGGCGACGATCTGCGCGAGCCGCTTTCCGAAGGACGGCCAGCGGATTTCGTGCCGGTTGGCGAGGAACAGGCTCAAACCGACGAGGACGAGGAAGCTGATCGCGATCGATCGTGCGAACAGGCGCCAGCCGCCGACCTGCGCATATCCCGGAGGCAGGTAGCCGAAGAACTCGAGATCCCAGGTGAAATGGTAGACGAGCATGGCGAGCAGAGCGACGCCGCGCAGGACATCGAGAAGCTCGACGCGCGAGCCGAACCGGGCGGGCTGGGTTGCGCTCATGGTGAACTCCTCTGGTCCTGACGGCATCCCGCCTATCTGAAATCGCTATCGAAGGCGACCGGTCGGGCCGCCGCACGGAAGCGAGACGGGGATGGATGCCATGAAGATCATCGAAGCTAATGGTGCCAGAATCCCCGCGATCGGTCTCGGAACCTACCGTCTGGAGGGCGAGACCTGCGTCGAGATGGTCGGCAAGGCGATCGGCGCCGGCTACCGGCACCTCGACACGGCCCGCATGTACGGAAACGAAGCGGAGGTCGGGCAGGGCATCCGCGCGAGCGGGATCGACCGCGACGAACTCTTCGTCACCACCAAGGTCTGGACCGACGACCTCGCGCCAAGCGACTTCCGCCGCTCGGCCGAGGCGGCGGTCCGCGCGCTCGACATCGGCGCGGTCGACCTCCTGCTGATCCACTGGCCGAACGCCTCGATCCCGCTGGAGGGGACGATCGACGCCCTCAACCGGGCCCGGGAGGACGGTTTGACCCGGCACATCGGCGTGGCGAACTTCGATTCGGCGCTGCTGGAGCGAGCCGCCGGACTCAGCCGCCATCCCCTGATCTGCAATCAGGTTGAGTACCATCCGCGCCTATCGCAGGAGAAGGTGCACAAGGCCTGCCAGCGTCTCGGCATGGCGATGATCGCCTATTCGCCGATCGGCCAGGGCAAGGACCTCCTGACCGATCCCGCGGTCGTCGAGATGGCGCAGCGCTACGGCAAGACGCCGGCGCAGGTCGTGCTCCGGTGGGAGATCGAGCAGCCGATGATGGGCGCTATCCCGCGCACGTCGAAGCCCGAGCGACTGGTCGAGAACCTTGACGTCTTCGACTTCGAGCTTCAGGACGAGGACCGTCGCCGCCTGCACGAGATGTCGCGGAGCCGCCAACGCTTGGTGAATCCGGCCTTCGCGCCCCGCTGGGACGATCGCTGACACCGGCGCACACGATGCGGCTGCGTTAGCCAGAAACGATCGGATCCATGTTCTTCGCCGCGTCCAAGATTCTCTGGTTCGTCGTCCAGCCGCTCGTGATCATCCTCCTGATCGGGTCGGCCGGCATCCTGGCCTTTCTGCTCAAGATGCCGCGTCTCGGGCTCGGCCTCGTCGGCACGTCGTTCTTCATCCTTGCGATCGTCAGCCTGACGCCGCTCGGGCTCCTGATGCTGAGCGTTCTGGAGAACCGGTTTCCCAAGCCTCAGCTTCCCGCCAACGTCGCGGGTATCGTCGTGCTCGGGGGCTCGTTCGACACGCGCATCGGACGTACGCGTGGCGAGCTGGAACTGAACGACGCCGCCGATCGGATCACGACAACCATGGCGCTCGCCCGCCAGTTCCCGCAGGCGCGCGTTGTCTTCAGCGGCGGCGCCGCGGCGATGCTGGAGGCCGATATCACCGAGTCATCGATGGCCGAGAAGCTGTTCGCGGCGCTTGGGCTTGCCCCGGAGCGGCTGGAGCTCGAGGATCGCTCGCGCAACACGGTCGAGAACGCCGTCTACACGCGGGAGATCGCAGAGCCGAAGCCGGGCGAGACCTGGCTGCTCGTGACATCCGCCGCCCACATGCCGCGCGCCGTCGGTTGTTTCCGGGTCGCGGGCTTCGACGTGTTTCCCTATCCGACGGACTACCAGACGCCCTCCGGCTCCGCCGTCTATCGACCGTCCGCGACGACCGTGCGCAACCTCGAGAAGGTGCACTTCGCGATCCGGGAGTATCTCGGTCTCGCGGTGTACCGGATGACCGGAAAGATCGACGCCCTGTTTCCCGCGCCGCGCGCCTGACGATCAGGCCCCGTCGGGGAGGGACAGGCGGTAGATCCCCTTGAGGTCGGCCGGCGCCACGTGCCGGCCCTTGCGCTTGATGACGACGCGCCCTTCGTCCCAGAGGTCGATCGCCGCCCGCCGGATCGGCTGCATCAGCAGCCGCCAGACCTTCTCGTCGGAACCTGCGAGGTTCCGCGCGATCTCGGACGGACAGACCGTCTTGCCCGCGCCGCGCTCATGCACCGCGCGCAGAATCTCATCGCGCAGCGCGGTTTGGTCGAAGTGCTCGGGCATCATGGCTCTCGCAGGGAGACGTTGGCGTCGGAAAAGAACTGCCGGTGGCCGAGGATCAGGATCACCAGAACGGTGGCGCCGACCAGCACCAGCGGGCCGACGAACCATCCGAGATAGGCCAGCCCGAAGAAGATGCCGCGCAGGCCGGCGTTGAAGTGCCGCGCCGCGATCCGGTTCATGGTCAGCGCGCGGCGCACGGCTGCCTCCGCCGCTTCCGGGTTGGCGTCAGCCTCCTGCCGCATCGGGATCGCGCCGATGAGGATCGAGCAGTAGTTGAAGAGCCGGTACGACCAGCCAAACTTGAAGAAGGCGAAGGCGAAGATCGTCACGAGGCCGAGGAGCTTCGCCTCCACCAGCCCGCGATCGAAGTGTCCCTCCAGCGGCAGGTCGGTGACGATCAGCGCGATCTGCTCCGCCGAACCGATCAGCGCGAAGCAGCCGCCGATGGCGAAGATGCAGGCGGAGGCGAAGAAGCCGGTGCCCTGCTGAAGCCCGGTCATGATCGCGGTGTCGATCATCCGGAGGTCGCGCTTCAGGAGCGTCTGCATCCAGACCTCCCGCTGCCGGTTCATCTGCCGGCTGAGGCCATGGCGAGCGAAGACCGGAAACTCGACCACGAAGGAGTAGGCGATCCAGCCGCCGAGGAAGGCGCCGAAGGCGAGGAGGTTCGGGAAGTCGAAAATGTCGGCGATGCGCATGATGGCTCGTGACAGCGACGGGACGAAGTTTGACGGACGGCGCTGCGGCGCCGATCCGTCACATGCGACCTTGCCTTGACGGCGCCCGAAGGCGCGAGCAAACACCGCGCATGCCGCTCCATATGATCAAGCTTTGCGTGGGTGTCGACAGCGTCGAAGAGCTGGAGGCCCATGTTCGCACCCGCCTGTCCTCCGGACCGGGCGCCGAGCAGACCCATGTAACCCGCGTCATGCCGAAGCGCGCCGACGAGATGATCGGCGCCGGCTCGCTGTTCTGGGTCATCAAGGGGCAGGTTCAGGTGCGCCAGCCGATCTTGCGCTTCGACGCGATTCGCACCGAGGATGGGATCGAGCGGTGCCGGATCGTCCTGAAACCGGACTTCATCCGGACCTGGCCGCTGCCGAAGCGGCCGTTCCAGGGCTGGCGCTACCTGACACCCGAGGATGCGCCGGCCGATCTCGGGGATGGAGCGGATTTGACCGAGCTTCCGCCCACCCTTCGCCTGGAACTGGCGGAACTCGGCCTTCTCTGAACCTTAGCGGCCGAACGCGATGCGGACGGCCGGATTGCCGGACGCCGAGCGCACCACGAGACGCGTGTTCGACCGGGGCTGTGAGGCACGCCAGGCGCGCGCGCCGTGGCACAGAAGCATACCCACGAGATCCTTGGCACGCATGCGCGAGCGACCGTCGCGGTAGTCGGTGAGCCGTGCGGCCGCCTGCTGCAGCGGGTGCAGCCCGATCACGGTCGACTTCTGCTCGGAGGTCGGCAGGAGGGCGCTTTCGGTTTCGAACGACATGGGAACCTCGGTTACGCTCGGAGAACTGCGGGCAAAGGGGGACCGTCCGGAGCCGAAGGGCTCCGCGCGACGCACGACGTTTCGGGTTGGCTGGGAAGGCTGGTTAGTTCGCCGCGATGGCGTAGCAGGCGTAGGCCTTGCTCTTCAGCGCATCGCAGGCGGCGTTTGCGGCAGCCTTGTCGGCAAAGCCGGAGAACCGGGCCCGGTAGAGGGTCTGCGAGCCGTTGGCGACGGCCTGGGTGAAGGCCTGGGCGCCGGCGAGCGCGGAGCCGGCGCGCTGCTTGGCTTCCGACAGGATATCGTAGGCGGTGGCCTCGGCCGGGGTGGCCGCGATCTGCACAACCCAACCCGACGCGATCTCGCGGCTGGCGGTCGGCATCGGCGTCGCCGCCGCCTGCGTGATGACGTTGGGGATCGAGGCGCGGGGAACGGGGGCCGCGGCCAGCGCGGTCGCCACGTTCGGCGCGGCGCGGTCGTTGGCTTCCAGCGCTTCGCGGATCGCGTCGCGGCCGACAACGGAGCGGCGCTCGGGTGCCGTGATCGCGTTCATCGCGCCGGTCGCGTTGGCCCCGTAGGCTTCGGCGACGCGCTGGTTGATATTCGAAGTGCGGCGGGTCGGCACCGGCACGGCGCTCGGAAGCACGGCTTCCGCGACGGTTTCCGCGTGGGCGGTGACGGCCGGGCCGCGGGCGCTCGGGTTGTAGGCAGCAATCAAAGCCGTCGAGGCGCGGGTGCTCGTCTGTGGAAGGTACTGCTTGACGAGATCGGCCATATGGTCGTCGCGAGCGCGGGCCGTGCGCCCGCCCATCACGACGGCGACCAGCTTTCGGTCGCCGCGCACGACCGAGGTGACCAGATTGAAGCCGGACTTGTTGATGAAGCCGGTCTTGATGCCGTCGACGCCCTCGACGCGCCCGAGCAGCCGGTTGTGGTTGCCGATGGTCTGGCCGCGGAAGTTGAAGCTGCGTGTGCTGAAGTACTTATAATACTGCGGGAAATGCTCGCGCAGTGCGATACCGAGCGTCGCCATGTCGCGGGCCGTGGTCATCTGCGCGTCGTTCGGCAGGCCGTTGGCGTTCTGGAACGTGGTGCGCGACATGCCGAGCTTGCGCGCCTTGGCGGTCATCATCTCCGCGAAACGGGTTTCGCTGCCGCCGAGGAACTCGCCGATCACGACGGCCGCATCGTTGGCCGAGCGGGTGACGAGGCCCATGATGCCTTCCTCGACCGAGAGCGTCGAGCCGGTCTTCAGGCCGAGCTTGGAGGGCGGACGGGCGGCGGCGTAGGCCGAAACCTTCATCGGCGTCGACAGCGTCGCCCGGCCGCTCTCCAGCGCGTCGAAGAGCATGTAGAGGGTCATCATCTTGGTAAGCGAAGCGGGATAGCGACGGTCGTCAGCGCTACGCGCAAAGAGGACCTTGCCGTTGTTAGCGTCGATCACGATCGCAGAGTAGCGGTCCGGTGATTCCTGGGCTTGCGCCGGGACGATGGCGAGAACCGCGCCGCCGATCAGGGTGGCGGCCATCAGGCACTGGGACATGCGCTTCGCTGCGGCGGTGATCGTCGACATGGTCAGCGGCATGGGCGGCACTCTCGTGTTCGTGTGTCGAGATGCTGCCCCCGGTCGCGACGCCAAGCGCCTGTCCAGGTCCTAAAGACTGTGTCTTCGCGATCTCTTCTTGTGGGAAAGATACGCAGGGCGGTCTTACCAATCCGTTTATGGTTGCCGGAACCTTGTGATCGGTTTGTGGCATTCGCCTCGAATTGTCGTGATCGACCGACGGCGAAAATCGTCATGACGCGCCGCACCATCCCCTTGCGGGCTTTTGTGCAGTGCAATATATTCTGGAGGAAGACGGCGCTGAACGCTGCCCGCCGTCACCCAACCATGCAAGGGAGAGTTCGATGAACGCATACACCGATGCCAACAAGGTTGGTAAGGACAACATGGACAACGCGCTGCGCTCCATGTCGGCCATGACCAAGGGCTTCCAGCAGATCGCCGCCGAGGCGACCGAGTACACCAAGAAGTCCTACGAGCAGTCCGCGCAGATGATGGAGCGTCTCGCTCAGGTGCGCACGCTCGACAAGGCGATCGAGGTTCAGTCCGAGTACGCCCGTTCGGCCTACGAGGCCTGGGTGTCGCAGGCGACCAAGATGGGCGAGATCTATCAGGACATCGCGCGCGAGGCCTATCGCCCGCTCGAGTCCTCGGCCCAGCAGAACCAGCAGTTCGCCCAGAACATGGCGAACCAGGCCGCCAACCACACGAACTGATCCGATCTCGCGATCGGGATCGTTCCCCTCGGGGACGCATTCATGAAAAGGCCCGGCTTCCCGCCGGGCCTTTTTTCGTTGCGCGGCGTCCGGTCGGAGCCGCACTGTTCCAGTCATTCCGGCGATTCCGGGGGCGGCACCTCGATGTCAGCCCCTTTCGGCGGGACGAAATTTTGCCGCATCCTGAAGGCGTCTTAAATTGTCGATCGGCGCACATACATATCGAGCGATGGCGAACGTGAACTCCTTGAACGAACGGGCGGCTCCGCATGGGGCCCGAATGATGGCGACCCGGTCGCAGGGGCCGGACGACGACCGTCCGAACGGGCCCGATCGCGGCACCTCCGTGATCACCCGGACCAAGCCCAAGACCAAGAAGCCGAGCCTTTACAGGGTCCTGCTTCTGAACGACGATTACACGCCGATGGAGTTCGTCATCCACGTCCTCGAACGCTTCTTCCAGAAGGACCGGGAGGCGGCCACGCGCATCATGCTCCATGTGCACCAGCACGGGGTGGGTGAGTGCGGGGTCTACACCTACGAAGTGGCCGAGACGAAGGTGACCCAAGTGATGGATTTCGCACGCCAGCACCAGCATCCGCTTCAGTGCGTGATGGAAAAGAATTGAGGTGAAGCTTGCCGACATTTTCGCAAAGCCTGGAGAAGTCCCTCCATCAGGCGCTCACCTTCGCCAACGAACGGCATCAGGAATTCGCGACGCTGGAGCACCTGCTCCTCGCGCTGCTTGAAGACAAGGATGCCTCCGCGGTCATGCGGGGGTGCAGCGTCGACATCGACGTCCTGCGTTCGTCGCTGACGGAGTATATCGACACCGAACTCGCCAACCTCGTGACGGGTCACGACGAGGACTCCAAGCCGACCGCCGGGTTCCATCGGGTGATCCAGCGCGCGGTGATCCATGTCCAGTCGTCGGGCCGCGAGGAAGTGACGGGCGCCAACGTGCTCGTCGCCATCTTCGCCGAGCGCGAGAGCCACGCGGCGTTCTTCCTGCAGGAGCAGGAGATGACCCGCTACGACGCCGTGAACTTCCTTTCCCATGGGATCTCGAAGCGTCCGGGCGGCTCGGAAAGCCGCACCGTGCGCGGAGCGGAGGACGAGCAGTCTGTCATGGGTAATGAGGAGGAAGGACGCCGCAAGACGACCCAGGACGCGCTGACCGCGTACTGCGTCAATCTCAACGAGAAGGCCAAGACCGGCCGGATCGACCCGCTGATCGGCCGCGCGAGCGAGATCAACCGGACAATCCAGGTCCTTTGCCGGCGCTCGAAGAACAACCCGCTCTACGTCGGCGATCCCGGCGTCGGCAAGACGGCGATCGCCGAGGGTCTGGCCAAGCGCATCGTCGAGGGCGACGTGCCGGAGGTGCTGGCGGACGCCACGATCTTCTCGCTCGACATGGGCACGCTGCTCGCTGGCACCCGTTATCGCGGCGATTTCGAGGAGCGTCTGAAGCAGGTCGTCAAGGAGCTCGAGGAGTATCCGGGCGCGGTCCTGTTCATCGACGAGATCCATACCGTGATCGGCGCCGGCGCGACGTCGGGTGGGGCGATGGACGCCTCCAACCTTCTGAAGCCGGCTCTGTCGTCCGGGGCGATACGCTGCATCGGGTCGACAACCTACAAGGAGTATCGCCAGTTCTTCGAGAAGGACCGGGCGCTGGTCCGCCGCTTCCAGAAGATCGACGTCGCCGAGCCGACGATCGAGGACGCGATCGCGATCCTGAAGGGCCTCAAGCCCTATTTCGAGGACTTCCACCACGTGAAGTTCTCGAACGACGCGATCAAGTCGGCGGTCGAGCTGTCGGCGCGCTACATCAATGACCGCAAGCTCCCGGACAAGGCGATCGACGTGATCGACGAGACGGGTGCGTCGCAGATGCTATTGCCGGAGGCGAAGCGGAAGAAGAGCATCGGCGTCAAGGAGATCGAGGCGACCGTCGCCACGATGGCCCGCATCCCGCCGAAGTCCGTGTCGAAGGACGACGAGGAGGTTCTGTCGAACCTCTCCGAGCAGCTGAAGCGCGTGGTCTACGGCCAGGACGCCGCGATCGAGAACCTGACGACCGCGATCAAGCTGGCGCGCGCAGGCCTTCGCGAGCCGGAGAAGCCGATCGGCTCTTACCTGTTCTCGGGTCCGACCGGCGTCGGCAAGACCGAGGTCGCTAAGCAGCTCGCCTCCGCCCTCGGCATCGAACTTCTGCGCTTCGACATGTCGGAGTACATGGAGCGGCACACCGTCTCGCGGCTGATCGGCGCGCCTCCGGGCTATGTCGGTTTCGACCAGGGCGGTCTCCTGACCGATGGCGTCGACCAGCATCCGCACTGCGTGCTGCTGCTCGACGAGATCGAGAAGGCGCATCCCGACCTGTTCAACATCCTCCTGCAGGTGATGGACCACGGGAAGCTGACCGATCACAACGGCAAGCGGATCGACTTCCGCAACGTGATCCTGATCATGACGACGAACGCTGGCGCGTCGGAGTCGCAGCGGGCCGCGATCGGCTTCGGCTCGAGCAAGCGGACGGGCGACGACGTGGAGGCGATCAACCGCCTGTTCACGCCGGAGTTCCGCAACCGTCTCGACGCGATCATCCCGTTCGGCGCACTGCCGACGCCGGTGATCCACGAGGTGGTGCAGAAGTTCGTCATGCAGCTCGAGGCCCAGCTTTCCGAGCGCGGCGTGACCTTCGATCTCGATCAGGAGGCGATCGCCTGGCTCGCGGACAAGGGCTACGACGAGCACATGGGCGCACGTCCGCTCGGCCGTGTGATTCAGGAATACGTCAAGAAGCCGCTGGCCGACGAGGTTCTGTTCGGCAAGCTGAAGCGCGGCGGCACGGTCAAGGTGACGGTGGTCGACGGCGAGGACGGCCGCAAGCTGCACCTCGAATCGATCCCCGAGGAAACATACGCCAAGCCGCGCAAGGCCGACGAGGCGCGCGGGAAGGTTCGTGTCGGGCCGGACGGCGAGGAGATCGAGGACGAGCCGACGTCGTATGACGACGACGAGCCGGAGGACGACGCTCCCGAGGCTCAACCGGTCAAGGAGCCGGCCGCCGCCCGCGAGAAGGCGGAAAAGCGGGCAGGGGCCGTGCCGAAGGTTCCCAGAAAGCCCGCCGAATGATCTAGAAGGGGCCGCTCTTTGGAGCGGCCCTTTTTCTTGATGACGATGCACAGGCGGGCACGCAGGCTCATGAACGAACCATCCGAGGTCGCGCCCGATCCGGCCTCCAAGTGGATCCTGCTCGGGATCCGACAGGTCGTCAGCGCCCCGGCGCTGATTCTCGTCGTCGCGCACCTCGGCTTTGCGGGACTGGCCCGCGAGGCTGGCGTGACCTGGACGGAAGCGACCTTCATGGTCGCGACGATCTGGGCCCTGCCGGCCAACCTCATCCTTCTCGGGGCGGTCACGGCCGGACTGTCGCTTGCGGCCACCGCGCTTGCGGTGGGGCTTTCCTCGCTGCGCATGATGCCGATGGTCATCGCGCTTCTGCCCGACCTCCGCGGGCCGGGTACGCGGCGCTCGACGCTCCTGTTCCTGTCGCACTTCGTCGCGGTGACAGCCTGGGTGGTGGCGCTGGACAAGCTGCCGACCGTGCCGCGCGCCCATCGCACCCATTTCTTTGCCGGTTTCGCGATCACGCTCACGGTGGTCAACACGACGGCGGTCGCCTTCGCCTTCAACATGATGGGGCAGCTGCCGGCGCTGGCGACCGGCGCACTCGCCTTCTTCACGCCGGTCTACTTCCTGACCTCGCTCTACGGGTCGGCGCGCGAGTTGTCCGGGCGTCTGGCGCTCTTGACGGGGCTTCTCGCAATCCCCGTCGCGCACTGGCTGACGCCCGGTTTCGACATTCTCGTAGCGGGCGTCGTCGGCGGGGTGATCGCCTTTGCGATCGGGCGCTGGCGCGCGGCGGCGGGAGATGTCGGGTGAACGGCTGGACCTACGACGCGATGGCCGCCTGGTGGTGGCCCTATGTCTTCATCCTGCTGGCGGGATGGCTTCCGACCGATGTCTGGCGCTGGTTGGGCGTCCTGTCGGCCGGCCGGCTCGATGAGCGCTCGCCGGCCGTCGCGCTGGCTAGGACGATCGCGACCTCGCTGGTCGCCGCCGTGATCGGACGTCTGGTTCTCGTGCCCGGCGGCTCGCTGGAGGCGATCCCCCTGACGATCCGGATCGCAGCGCTCGCGACCGGGTTCGCCGCCTATTTCTGGCTAGGGCGACAGACACTTGTCGCCATCCTGTTCGCCGAGGTCGTGCTCCTCGGCGTGCCGTGGGTGCTCGGCATCCTCTAGCGCTCAGGCGAGTGCGGCTCGGATCGCCTCGGCATGCTCTCGCAGTTCGGCAGGGTCCGCCATGCCGCCGGCGTGACGCTTGAGAGCGATGCCCTCGTAGTGCGGCACGACGTGGAAATGCAGGTGGAACACCGTCTGGCCGCCGGCTTCCTCGTTGAACTGGTTGATCACAACGCCATCGGCGTCGAAGGCGGCCTTGGCCGCGCGCGCCAGCCGCGCGAGTTCGGGCAGCGCCCTGGCGAGCGTCGCATCGTCGGCGTCGAGAAGGTTGCGTGACGGCGTCTTCGGCAGCAGCAGGCAATGGCCCTTCGACTGCGGCATCACGTCCATGATCGCCAGAAAGTCGTCAGTCTCGAAGATTTTCGCGGCCGGGATTTCGCCGCGCAGGATCTTCGCGAAGATGTTGCCGTCGTCGTAGCCGCTCATGCTGCCCGTCCCAAATTAATGCCGAATCTGACGGACCCGATCTAGCGTCGAACGTCCCGACGCGTCTACTCGACCTCGCCGCGACGGAAGGGGGTGGCGGCCGCGAGTTCCGGCTGCGCGAGGAGAACGTGGCGACGCTCGCGCTCGAGGTATTCCTCGATCGCCGAGCGAAGGCCGGGATGCGCGATGTCATGCGCCGAATGAGTGATCACCGGCTCATAGCCGCGCGCGAGCTTGTGCTCTCCCTGCGCACCCGCTTCGACGATGGAGAGCTTGTGCTCGATCGCGTAGTCGATGGCCTGGTGGTAGCAGACCTCGAAGTGGAGGAACGGATGGTCCTCCGTGCAGCCCCAGTAGCGCCCGAAGATCCGGTCGCCGCCGACGAAGTTGAGCGCTCCGGCGATATAGCGCCCTTCGCGCCGTGCCATGACGAGGACGATCGCCTCGGCCATGCGCTCTGTGACAAGCCGGAAGAAGGCCCGGTTCAGATACGGCCGGCCCCACTTGCGGTTTCCCGTGTCCATGTAGAAGGCGAAGAAGGCATCAAGTGCCTCCTCGCTGATGTTCGAGCCCGACAGGCGCTGGATCGTGATGCCGGAGGCCAGCGCTTCACGACGCTCCTTGCGCAGGCCCTTGCGCTTCCGCGAGGCGAGCGTGTTGAGGAAGTCGTCGTAGGTGGCGTAACCGCGATTGACGAAGTGGAACTGCTGGTCCGTGCGGTGCAGGAAGCCGGCCTCCAGCATAGGTTCGAGGTCCGCCTCCTGAAGGAAGGTCGCGTGGGCCGACGACACCCCCGTCTGCCGGACATAGCCGGACAGCGCCGAGACCATAGCGCCGCGCAGAACGGTCGCGTCGGCGCCCCGGCCGACGAGAAGGCGCGGCCCGGTCGCCGGGGTGAAGGGGACGCTCACCTGCAGCTTCGGATAGTAGCGCCCGCCCGCGCGCTCGAACGCATCGGCCCAGCCGTGATCGAAGACGTATTCGCCCTGGCTGTGCCCTTTCAGATAGGCAGGCACGGCGGCGAGGAGCTGGCCATCGGCGTCTTCCAACAGGAGATGCTGCGGCAGCCACCCCGTGCGCCCGCCGACGCTGCCGGAATCCTCGAGCGACGACAGGAACGCGTGCCGCGTGAAAGGGTGCGGCAAGGCGTCGTTCGTGCCGCCGGGATCGGCGAGCGCGTCCCAGACGGCGGGCTCGATGTCCTTCAGGCCCTCGGCCACCCGCACGATGAAGTCCGCCCCGTCGTCGCCGGATGGTTCATCGATCATGCGGGTGTGTCCTGCTCTGTGGCGTCGCGCCCTAGGGCGTGAAGCCCTCGAACGTCATCTGGTCGGCATGGGCCTCGGTCTGCGCGATCTCGGCCGGGGTGCGGACGGTCCAGGTGATGACCGGGGCGCCACGCTCCTCCCGAACCCACGTCACGAATGCGTTGGGAAGATGGTGGACGTTATAGGACACAAAGGCGCAGCGTCTCTCGAAGACGACACGATGTCGCTCCAGATCGCCGGGGCGGGTCCCTTCCGCCGTGAGGCCGACCGGCACGCCGATCCCATCGGTCTGGTCGAGCAACCATTCGTCGAAGGACATCAGCGCCAACGGCCCGCGGTAGCCTTCGATGACGGGCGCGACGTCCGCCATGAACCCGGCGTCGGTCGCGGCGTCGATCCCCTTGGCCTCGACGACGAGCGGGACGCGGCCGTCTACGAATTTGAGAAGCGCGGCGAGTGTCGGGGGGGCTTCCGCGGTGTCGAAGAGGCGAAAGTCGGCGACCTCCGCAGCCGACAGCGAGTCGATGGTGCCCGTCCGGCCGGTCAGCCGTTCGAGATCGTGGTCATGGAAGACGACGGGGACGCCGTCGCGGGTGCGGTGAATGTCGCACTCGATCGCATACCCGCCCTCGACGGCGGCGCGGAACGCCGCCATCGAGTTCTCCGGGACGCCGCGCGGCCGGGCATGCAGGCCGCGATGGGCGATCGGGCGGGCCGTCAGCCAGCCGAGGTCGGATGCCGCGACGCTCATGGGATCACGCGATCTCGAACATCGCCTCGATTTCCACCGCCGCATCCATCGGCAGCGCCGGCACGCCGACCGCCGAGCGGGCATGGCGACCGCGCTCTCCGAGGATCTCGGCCAGGAAGTCGGAGGCGCCGTTGGCCACCTTGTGCTGCTCGGTGAACTCCGGCGCGCTCGCCACGAAGACCGTCAGCTTGAGGAGGCGCCCGATCGTCTCCAGGTCGCCGAGCGCGGCCTTCGCCTGCGCGAGAATGTTGATCGCGCAAAGCCGCGCGGCGCGCTGGCCGTCCTCGAGCGACACGCCCCCGCCGAGCTTGCCCGTCACCGCGACCTTGCCGCCGTCCATGGGGAGCTGGCCCGACGTCTGAAGGATCGAGCCAAAGCGCACGAACGAGACGTAGTTGGCAGCCGGCGCCGCGGCGTCCGGCACGGTCACGCCGGCGGCGGCAAGGCGGTCTGCGATCGATTCGGTCATGGTCCACTCCGGATGGGAATTTGCGCCGCACACGGCTATCAGGTTTTATCGGCCGGTTCGATCGTCGAACCCAGAAGCCTTCATGATGGGACGCACGCGCTTTGATGCAATATGGCATGGCCCTTTCGGCGATCGTCTTGGCAGTCGCTTCGCCCTGCGCCTCACGGGCGGCGGACCTGCAGCCGCACGAGGCCGTCTACGACCTGACGCTGGCGTCCCAGACCTCGAACTTCAACAGCGTCGACGGGCGGATCGCGCTGCAGCTGAAGCCGGATGCCTGTAATGCGCTTTCGCTCGATTACCGGTTCGTCGCCCGGTTCCACGAGGATGACGAACTGACGGTGACGGACCAGCAGACGCTGGCGAAAGAAACGCGCGACGGCAAGCGCTACGAGTTCCGCACCCGTACGGTCGTGGACGGTGCGGAGCAGGGCCTCGTCGAGGGTGTGGCGACCAACGCGGCCGATGCGACGGCGGTCTCCTATACCTCGCCGGTCAAGCGCGAGACCGAGCTGCCCCTGTCGGTCTTCCCCCTCGGCCATACCGCCAAACTCATCGATCGCGCGCTGGCCGGCGAGCGGCTGGTCGAGGCCAATCTCTTCGACGGGGACGACGACGCCGACAAGCATCTGACGACCACGTCGCTGATCCTTCCTGCAAAGAAGGACGAGACGCCGGCGAAGCCCGAGGTCGCCAGGACGCTCGACGGCCTGCGATCCTGGAACGTCACGGAATCCTATTATAACAGCGACAGCGACGGGGACGGCATGCCGATCTTCGAGACGAGCTATCGCCTCTACGAGAACGGCGTCACCGACCGGCTGAAGCTCGACTTCGGCGACTACACGCTGGAAGGCGGACTGGCGCGGCTGACCTACTACGACCGCCCGACGGGGTGCCCGGCGAACTGAGGCCGCGCGAGGGTTCGACTTGCCGGGGCGGCGCATATGGTGTATGCGCGCCGACATTCCACACACGGAAGTTGGGCATCGGAAGAGCGTGAGTTCTTTCTTCCCTCCGGTGGCGGCCGTCGGCCGCTTCTTTCCGTGGAGGCATAAACCGGTCAAGGAAAACGATCATGGCTCTGCCAGACTACTCCATGCGTCAGCTGCTCGAGGCGGGCGTTCACTTCGGTCACCAGACCCACCGCTGGAACCCGAAGATGGCGCCGTTCATCTTCGGCGCGCGCAACAATATCCACATCATCGACCTCGCGCAGACGGTGCCGATGCTGCACCGCGCCCTGCAGGCGGTGTCGGACACCGTCGCCAAGGGCGGCCGCGTGCTCTTCGTCGGCACCAAGCGCCAGGCTTCGGAAATCATCGCCGACGCCGCCAACCGCTCGGCCCAGTACTACGTCAACGCCCGCTGGCTCGGCGGCATGCTGACGAACTGGAAGACCATCTCCAACTCGATCCAGCGCCTGCGCAAGCTGGACGAGCTCCTGGCCGGCGAAGCCCACGGCTTCACCAAGAAGGAGCGCCTCACCCTGCAGCGCGAGCGCGACAAGCTCGACCGCGCGCTCGGCGGCATCAAGGACATGGGCGGCGTGCCGGATATGATCTTCATCATCGACACCAACAAGGAAGCGATCGCGATCGACGAGGCCAAGCGTCTCGGCATCCCGGTCGTCGCCATCGTCGATTCGAACTGCGATCCTTCCCGCATCGACTACCCGATCCCCGGCAACGACGACGCGGCCCGCGCCATCTCGCTCTACTGCGACCTGATCGCCCGTTCGGCGGTCGACGGCATCGCCCGTCAGCAGGGCTCCATGGGCGTCGATCTCGGCGCCATGGAAGAGGCGCCGATGGAAGAGACGCTCGACGAGCCCGAGACGGCTTCCGAGGAGCAGGCTGCTTCGGCCGCCTGATCCGACCCACCATCGTTGTGACGGCGTCACCGCGCCGTCACAGGACTGGCGCACTCCTTCCCGCAGAAGCCGTGCGCCGTTTCTTTTTCTGATAGAGGCCAATTCATGACGATCTCCGCTTCGATGGTGAAGGAACTGCGCGAGAAGACCGGCGCAGGCATGATGGACTGCAAGGCCGCACTGGCCGAGACCAACGGAGACATGGAAGCCGCGATCGACTGGCTGCGTGCCAAGGGTATCGCCAAGGCCGACAAGAAGTCGAGCCGCACGGCGGCCGAGGGCCTCGTGGGTGTCGCCAGCGGCGACAACAGCGCCGTCGTGGTCGAGGTGAACTCCGAGACCGACTTCGTCGCCCGCAACGACGCATTCCAGGCGCTCGTGCGCAACGTCGCGCAGGCTGCTCTCGGCACCGACGGTTCGGTCGATGCGACCGGCGCCTCGACCCTTTCCGATACCGGCAAGAGCGTCGTCGACACGATCAAGGACGCGGTCGCCACGATCGGCGAGAACATGACCCTGCGCCGCTCGGCCAAGCTCACGGTCTCCAACGGCGTGGTCGCGACCTACATCCACAACCAGATCGCCGACGGCCTCGGCAAGCTGGGCGTGCTGGTCGCTATCGAGTCGACCGGCGACAAGGCCGCCCTGACTGCCTTCGGCCGTCAGGTCGCCATGCACGTCGCCGCGACCAACCCGCTGGCGCTGACGGACGGCGAAGTCGACCCGGCCACCGCCGAGCGCGAGAAGGCGATCTTCTCGGAGCAGGCGCGCGAGTCCGGCAAGCCGGAAGCGATCATCGAGAAGATGGTCGAGGGCCGCATGCGCAAGTTCTACGAGGAGGTCGTCCTCCTGAAGCAGAACTTCGTCATCAACCCCGACTTCACGGTCGAGAAGGCCCTCGAGGCCGGCGCCAAGGACTTCGGCGCTCCGGCGAAGATCGTCGGCTTCGTGCGCTTCGCCCTCGGCGAAGGCATCGAGCGCGATCAGAGCGACTTCGCGGCGGAAGTCGCGGCGGCTGCCGGCAAGAAGTAAGCGTTTCCTAAGCTTTCTTCCTTCATGGAACTGGGAAAGGGCGTCCGCTTGAGAAGCGGGCGCCCTTCCTGTATCGCAAGCCGGCATCATCCGAAGGACATTCCATGGCGATCCGTTTCACGCGCGTTCTTCTGAAGGTTTCCGGCGAAGCGCTGATGGGCGGGCAGGGGTTCGGCATCGATGTCGCGGTGGCCGATCGCATCGCCGCCGACATCAAGGAAGCCCGCGACCTCGGCGTCGAGATTTCGGTCGTCATCGGCGGCGGCAACATCTTCCGCGGCGTCGCCGTCGCGTCGAAGGGCGGCGACCGGGTGACCGGCGACCACATGGGCATGCTGGCGACCGTCATCAACGCGATGGCCCTGCGCACCTCGCTGATGAAGCTCGGCGTCGACGCGATCGTGCTGTCGGCGATCGCGATGCCGGAACTGTGCGAGAGCTTCTCGCAGCGCGCGGCTCTGGCGCATGCCAGCGCCGGCCGGGTCGTGATCTTCGCGGGCGGCACCGGCAACCCTTTCTTCACCACCGATTCCGCCGCAGCCCTGCGTGCTGCCGAGATGGGCGCGACCGCCCTCTTCAAGGGCACGCAGGTCGACGGGATCTACAGCGCCGACCCGAAGCTCGTGCCCGACGCCACCCGCTTCGAGCAGCTGACCCACGACGAGGTCCTGTCGAAGGGCCTTGCCGTCATGGACGTGACGGCTGTCGCATTGGCGCGCGAGAACCATATTCCGATCGTCGTCTTCTCGCTTCACGAAAAGGGCGAGTTCGCGCGCATCCTCACCGGTGGCGGGCGCTCGACCATCGTCACCGACTAATCCGCCCAGACAAGACGAAGACCATCAGAAAGGAACCGCAATGGCCGCTCCCGACCTCAACGAACTGAAGCGTCGCATGGATGGCGCGATCACCTCGTTCAAGGGCGATCTCGCGGGCCTTCGCACCGGCCGCGCGTCGGCGAACCTTCTGGATCCGATCGTCGTGCAGGCCTACGGCTCGTCCATGCCGCTGACGCAGGTCGCCAACGTGTCGGTGCCGGAGCCGCGCATGGTCTCCGTGTCCGTCTGGGACAAGTCGATGGTCGGCGCCGTCGAGCGCGCGATCCGCGAATCGAGCCTCGGCCTCAACCCCATCACCGACGGCACCACGCTGCGCATTCCGCTGCCCGAACTGAATGAGCAGCGCCGCAAGGAGCTGGTCAAGGTCGCGCATACCTATGGCGAGAACGCTCGCGTCGCCGCCCGTCACGTGCGCCGCGATGGCATGGACACGCTGAAGAAGTCCGAGAAGGACGGCGACACCAGCCAGGACGACAGCCGCGTCATCGCGGAAAAGATCCAGAAGATGACGGACGAGACCATCACCGAAATCGACAAGGCGCTTTCGGTGAAGGAAGCGGAAATCATGCAGGTATAGGCTGTCCGGAGTCGGCGGCGGCGGATTCAGGACGGGCGGAGACGATGGCTGATCAGGTGCGGCATCCCAGGCATGTCGCCATCATCATGGACGGTAACGGTCGCTGGGCGAAGGCTCGCGGCCTGCCGCGAACCATGGGACACCGGCGCGGCGTGGAAGCCGTCCGCCAAGCCGTCCGCACGGCCCGCGAACTCGGCATCGAGTACCTGACCCTCTTTGCCTTCTCCTCGGAGAACTGGAAGCGACCGCAGGAGGAGGTGGGTGAAATCCTGCGCCTCCTCAAGTTCTTCATTCGCCGCGACCTTGCCGAGCTTCACCGCGAGGGCGTGCGTGTGCGCGTCATCGGCGAGCGGGACAACCTGCCGCCGGACGTGCGGGGCTTGCTTGAGGAGGCCGAGGAACTGACGGTCGGCAACGACCGCAACACCCTGCTCGTCGCGTTCAATTACGGCGCGCGGGACGAGATCGCCCGCGCCATGCGCCGCATCGCCGAGAAGCTCGTCGCCGGGGAAACGACGGTCGAAGCGGTGACGCCCGAGTTTCTCGACGCGCATCTCGACACGGCCGGCATCCCGGACCCCGATCTCATCATCCGCACCAGCGGCGAGCTGCGGCTTTCGAACTTCCTGCTGTGGCAGGCGGCCTATTCCGAGTTCGCGTTCCTGCCCTGCTACTGGCCCGATTTCGATGAGGCGATCTTCTCGGAGACCGTGCGCGAGTATTCCTTGAGGGATCGCCGCTTCGGCGGACTCTCGCAAGAGATCGCGTCCTGACGCGATGGGATTGGGCCTCGGACGACTCGTCGCCAACGCGACCTGGACCGACCTCAAATCTCGGCTGATCTCCGCGCTGATCCTCGGTACCGCGATCCTCCTCCTGACCTTCGCAGGTGGCGCGGCCTTCCGAATCTTGTGCGTCGCCACCTGCATCATCGTCTTCGACGAATGGATGCGGATGACGCGCGGCAAGCGCGCCGGCGACATCTACCTCTTCGCACGCCGCGCGCTGTTCGTCAGCCTTATGGCCTTCTTCCTCGGCTTCCATGCGGTCGCGGTGGCGATCATTCTCCTGTCGATCGGCTTCATCGCGCTTGTCGACCGCGGAGAGCGCAAGGCCGATTGGGTGATGACCGGCCTCGGCTATTCGGCGCTTGCCGGGCTGGCGCCCGGGCTCCTGCGTGACGACGGCGCCGAAGGCTTGGCGGTCCTCGGCCTCATCATCTGCGTCGTCTGGGCGACCGACGTGCTCGCCTATTTCACCGGTCGCATGATCGGCGGGCCGAAACTCCTGCCCATGGTCTCGCCGAAGAAGACCATCTCCGGCGCCCTTGGCGGGCTGGTGGCCGGCGTCGGGTTTGGCGCCCTCTACGCTTATTGGCTGGTCGGTTCGGTCGGAGCGCTGGTCGTCGTCCTCAGCATCATCCTGTCGATCGTCGGGCAGGCGGGCGATCTGTATGAGTCCTGGGTCAAGCGGCGCTTTGGCGTGAAGGACTCCGGGCGCCTCATTCCCGGCCATGGCGGGTTGATGGACCGCATCGACGCCCTGATCTTCGCGGCGGGTGCCGCGTGGGTCTTCGGCATGTTGGTCGCAGGCGCAGAACATCCCGCAAGAGCCATATTCCGTCTCTAGACCCGGTCACGGCTCTTCGACGGCGTGACATCGCCGCCGAGTCCAGTGATACGGACAGTTGCGTCCATTCCGGTGAGCCGGCGTCAATTCCGCTCGTACAGGATGCGCATTTCCCGGCGAGGTGCGCGAACGCGCCCCGGAACGACGTAGGTGAGTGGAATGGGCCTCGAAGGCTGGTGGTCGACGATCTGGGATACCGCGCTGATCCGCGTCGTACCGTTCCTGTTCGTCCTGACCGTGATCGTCTTCTTTCATGAACTCGGTCACTATCTCGTCGGCCGCTGGTCCGGCATTCGCATCCTCGCCTTCTCCGTCGGGTTCGGCCCTGAGCTGATCGGATTCAACGACCGGCACGGCACGCGCTGGAAGCTCTGTGCGATTCCGCTCGGGGGATACGTCAAGTTCTTCGGCGACGAGAACGCGGCGAGCGTGCCCGACCATGCAGCGCTGGGCCGCATGAGCGTCGAGGAGCGGGGCGGCGCGTTTCATACGGCGAGCGTCGGCCGCCGGGCCGCGACCGTCGCCGCGGGCCCTGTCGCGAACTTCATCCTGGCGGTCGCGATCTTCGCCCTAACGGCGTTTTCCACAGGCATCGTCGTCGGTGATCCCGTCGTGTCCGAGGTGCGTCCGGGCTCCCCGGCGCAGGCGGCCGGCCTGCAGCCGGGCGACCGGATCGTGCGCGCGGACGGGGAGGCGATCGAGTATTTCGGTGATCTCCAGCGCTACGTCTCGACGCGCGCCGGTGTGCCGGTCCAGCTGGGGATCGACCGCGGCGGGCAGGCGGTCACGCTCACCGTGACCCCGCAGGAGCAGGCACAGACGGACGGCTTCGGCAACGAGTTCAAGACGGCCGTCATCGGTGTCGTCGCTAATGCCGAGCAGAGCGGGTTCCGCACCCGCGAACTCGGGCCTGTCGAGGCGCTGCGCTACGGCGTGTCGCAAACCTGGTTCGTGACGGAACAGACCGTCTCGTTCATCGGCGGCATCTTCAAGGGATCGCAGTCGAGCGACCAGATCGGCGGGCCGATCCGCATCGCACAGGTCTCGAGCCAGGTGGCGACGCTCGGTATCGCACCGCTCCTCAATCTCGCAGCGCTCCTCTCGGTATCGATCGGTCTTCTCAACCTCCTGCCGATCCCGATGCTCGATGGCGGCCATCTCATGTTCTACGCGGCCGAAGCGGTGCGGGGGCGCCCGCTCAGCGAGCGCGTTCAGGAGTTCGGCTTCAGGATAGGCCTCGCGCTGGTGCTGATGCTTATGGTATTCGCATTCTGGAACGACCTATCCAGCCTCGGCTGAGGTCGATTTGGGGACATTCGAGGGGGTTTGCGGTTCGTTAACCATAACGGTGGCCGGCGTGGCGACCGTGCAACGGTTTTGTGATTCCTAAACGGAATCCGTCCAGTTTGGTTGAACGGCTCCGTAAAGCCGATAGAAACGCACGGGCATGCCGAGTCTCGCACTCGTGCCATCGGCGGAATGAGAAAAGGTAGTAGCCCTATGCAGGCTGGATCGAAGCTTTTGAACGCCCTGTCGGCGGCGGCTCTTTCGTCCACGGTTCTGGCAGCTTCGGTCATCACCCTTGAGCTTGGGACCATGCCCCAAGCTTTCGCCGCCGTGGTCAACCGGATCGAGGTGCGCGGAAACCAGCGCGTCGACGCCGAGACCGTCCGCAACGTGGCGCAGATCAAGGCCGGCCAGAACGTCTCCGACGCCGATGTGGACGCCGCGGTAACCCGCCTCTTCGGCACCGGTCTCTTCTCCGACGTGCGCGCCCGCCAGTCCAGCGGCTCCCTGATCATCGAGGTCGACGAGAATCAGATCGTCGGCGAGGTGATCTTCCAGGGCAACAACAAGATCAAGAACGAGCAGCTCGCTGCGACCGTCCAGACCGCGACGCGCGAGCCGTACAACGCCTCGACCGCGCAGGCCGACGTCGACGCAATCCGCGCCGCCTACACCCGCATCGGCCGCTCCGACGCGGTGGTTTCGGTGCGCACGGTTCCTGCCGACGGCAACCGCGTCAACGTCGTCTTCGACATTCAGGAAGGCGATCGCACCCGCGTCGAGAGCATCAACTTCGTCGGCAACAACGCCTTCGGCGACGGTCGCCTGAAGGAAGTGATCTCGCTGCGCGAGTCGGGCATCTTCAGCTTCCTGCAGCGCAACGACATCTACGACGAGGACCGCCTGCGCGCCGACGAGGAGGCGCTGCGCCGCTTCTACTTCAACCGCGGCTACGCGGACTTCCGCATCGTCTCGTCGGTGGCCGAGCTCGACGCCGCGAAGAACCAGTACTTCATCACCATCACGGTCGACGAAGGCGAGCGCTACGCCTACGGCAACATCAACATCGATTCGACCGTTCCGGGTATCGACGGCGAGACGCTGCGCGGCGAGCTGAAGACCAAGACCGGCGACGTCTACAGCGCCGAGCAGATCGAAGAGTCGCTCGTCTCGCTGACCAACGCCGTCGCCAACCGTGGCTACGCCTTCGCGCAGGTCACCCCGCGCGGCGACCGCGACTTCGCCAACAACACGATCTCGATCGACTACGTCATCGACCAGGGTCCGCGCGCCTACGTCGAGCGCATCGAGGTCCGCGGCAACACGAAGACCCGCGACTACGTCATCCGCCGCGAGTTCGACGTGTCGGAAGGCGACGCGTTCAATCAGGTTCTCGTGCAGCGCGCCAAGAAGCGCCTCGAAGGCCTGCGCTTCTTCAAGACCGTGAACGTCTCCACCGCGCCGGGCAGCCAGCCCGACCGCGTGGTCGTGATCGTGCAGGTCGACGAGCAGTCGACCGGCGAGTTCTCGGTCGGCGGCGGCTACACCACGGGCGGCGAGAACGCCGGTCCGGTGGCCGAGGTCAGCATCACCGAGCGCAACTTCCTAGGCCGCGGCCAGTTCGTGAAGGTGTCGGCGGGCTTCGGCGAGAGCACCCGCAGCTACAACCTGTCGTTCACCGAGCCTTACTTCCTTGGTCGCCGCCTCGCGGCCGGCTTCGACATCTACCGCACCGAGAACTCGTCCTCGACGGCCTACGACATCACGCGCACGGGCGGTGCCCTGCGTCTGGCGGCGCCGATCACCGAGGATCTGACGGCCCAGATCGCCTACAACTACAAGGAAGAGACGTTCGGCGACAAGCAGGGCATCCTGCTGCGCGACGCCTTCGGCAACCCGGTGGTCGCCAACGGCGCCTTCCAGTACGCGACCTGCGCCAACTCAGTGACGGCACCGCTCTACACGCTGTCGCCGATCATCAATCAGGCTATCTGCGACAGCCCCTACACCACGTCGTCGATCTCCTACGCCCTGACCTACAACACGCTCGATAACCAGCAGGACCCGCGCGACGGTATCTTCGCCCAGGTCGGCCAGGAAGTCGCGGGTCTCGGCGGCGACGCGCAGTTCATCCGCACCACGGGTCGCGCGTCCTGGTTCAGCCTCCTGTCGGAAGAGTACGATGTCGTCGGTCAGCTGAGCGGCGGCGGCGGCAACGTCTCGGCGCTGGGCGACGACCTGCGCGTGTTCGACAACTTCTTCAAGGGCCAGGACATCGTCCGCGGCTTCAAGTACCAGGGTCTCGGCCCACGTCAGAACGGCGTCGCGATCGGCGGCACGAACTACGTGAACGCCTCGGCCGAAGCGACCTTCCCGCTCCCGCTGGTCTCGCGTGATTTCGGTTTCCGCGGCGCGGCCTTCGCCGACGCTGGTTCGCTCTGGGGCGTGGACAACGTCGGCAGCCAGCTCGGCATCCAGGGTGACGAATTCGCCCTGCGCGCCTCGGCCGGTGTCGGCCTGATCTGGGCCTCGCCCTTCGGTCCGCTGCGCGTCAACTACGCCGTTCCGCTGGCGAAGGAAGACTACGACCGGACCCAGGAGTTTTCGTTCGGCTTCTCGTCGCGCTTCTGAGCGGCGAGAGACAAGGCTCGGATGGCCACTTCGTTCTTTCAGCTCGGCAGGGGCATGACCCTTGCCGAGCTTTCCTCTGTCTGTGGCGGCTCGGTCGACGACCGGTTCACCGATCGAACCGTTCGCGGTATCGCGTCGCTGGATCATGCGGGGCCTGACGACGTCAGCTTCTTCGATACGCTGCGATACGAGGCGGCGCTGAAGGAAACGCGCGCCGGCGTGGTCATTACCGCACCGCGTTTCGCGGCCTTGGTGCCGGACGGCGTCGTTGCCATTCTTGCGAAGCGTCCGGCGGTTGCGTTCGCGCTCGCGGGCCGGGCGCTCTATCCCGACGCCCTGGCACCGGGCAGCAGTTTCCCGGCCGGTGGCGTGTCCGATCAGGCGAATGTCCATCCCTCCGCTCGGCTGGAGGCCGGTGTCACGGTCGAGCCCTTCGCGGTGATCGGACCGGATGTAGCGGTCGGCGCCGGCACGGTGATCGCGAGCGGTGCGACGATCGCGGCCGGGTGCCAGATCGGGCGGAACTGCAGCATCGGCCCGCAGGTCAGCATCCAGCATGCACTGATCGGAAACCACGTCATCCTTCATCCGGGCGTGCGCGTCGGTCAGGACGGGTTCGGCTACGTTCCGGGGCCGGATGGGCTCCTCAAGCAGGTCCAGATCGGGCGTGTCATCCTGCAGGATCACGTCGAGGTCGGCGCGAACACGACGATCGACCGCGGCGCGGTTCGTGATACGGTTGTAGGCGAGGGAACGAAGATCGACAATCTCGTGCAGGTCGCCCACAACGTGGTGATCGGTCGGCACTGCGTGATCGTCGGCCAGGTGGGCATCGCCGGCAGCGTTACCATCGGCAACGGGGTATCGATCGGCGGTCAGACAGGTTTCAACGGCCACGTGACGGTCGGCGATGGGGCGCAGATCGCAGCGGTCAGTGTCGTGGCGGGGGATGTTCCGGCCGGCGCGCGCTGGGGTGGGGTGCCGGCTCGTCCGGTCAAGGATTGGTTGCGGCACATGGCGTCAGTGCGTGGGTCGTCGAAGGAAAAGCAGAAGACGGCGGGTGGAGATGACGGAAACGACGACGCTTGAAAGCCTCGATATCCTTGGCATCCTGAAGCTTCTTCCGCATCGCTATCCGTTCCTGCTGGTCGACCGGATCGTCGACATTGATGCGGACCGCAGCGCGCGCGGGCTGAAGAACGTGACGGCGAACGAGCCGCATTTCCAGGGTCATTTCCCGGACTACCCGGTGATGCCAGGCGTTCTGATCATCGAGGGCATGGCGCAGACGGCCGGTGCCATCTGCCAGAAGGCCACCGGCGGCGACGCGAATTCGATCGTCTATTTCATGACGATCGACGGCGCGAAGTTCCGCAAGCCCGTGGTTCCCGGTGACCTCCTCGAATATCACGTCACCCAGACGAAGAAGCGCGGCAACATCTGGAAATTCGACTGCGCCGGTATCGTCAACGGCTCGAAGGTGGCGGAAGCCACGATCAGCGCGATGCTGGTTCCCGGCGAGGCGAAGTGAGCGGCCCTTACTCCATCCATCCGTCCTCGATGGTCGAGGACGGAGCGCAGATTGGCGAGGGCTGCGAGATCGGTCCGTTCTGCACGATCGGTCCGAATGTGGTCCTCGGGGCTGGCGCGCGGTTGAAGTCGCACGTGGTCCTCGCCGGCAACACGGCGATCGGGGAGGGCGCGCGCATCCACCCCTTCGCCTCGATCGGGAACGAGCCGCAACACCTCAAGTACATGGGCGAGGATACGCGTCTCGTGATCGGCAAGAACTGCCTGATCCGCGAGCATGTGACGATGAACCCAGGCACGGTCCAGGGTCTGTCCGAGACACGCGTCGGCGACAACTGCGCCTTCTTCACGGGCGCTCACGTCGCGCATGACTGCGTGATCGGCAACAACGTGACGCTGATCAACAACGTCATGCTGGCAGGTCATTGCGTCGTCGGCGACTTCGCGACGATCGCGGGCGGCTCGGGCATCCACCAGTTCACCCGCATCGGGCACCACGCCTATGTCGGCGGCCTCGCTGCCGTCGAGGGCGACGTCATCCCGTTCGGGATGGTCCTCGGCAATCGCGCCTATCTTAGCGGTCTCAACGTCATCGGCATGAAGCGCGCCGGTTTCAACCGAGACGCCATCCGCAACGTGCGGAAAGCGTACCGGATGCTGTTCTCCGACGATCTGACGTTCCGCGAGAACCTCGACGAGGTGGAGACCGAGTATCCGAACGATCCGCTGGTGCAGGATCTTCTCGGCTTCATCCGGGCCGGCGGCGACCGGGCGATCTGCTTTCCTCGCAGCGTCCGACCGAATTGAATACAGCGACCGCGGGATCGCCGATCGGGATCATCGCAGCCGGCGGCGTCCTGCCTCGGCTGGTGGTCGAGGCGGCACGCGAAGCGGGTCTTTCGCCCGTCATCATCGCCATCGCCGATGGCCTGCGGCAGGAGTGGCCGGGCTATCCCGTGGTCCGGTTGCCCTGGTCGAAGACCGGCGATGTCTTCGCGACACTTGCGAAGCACTCGGTCAGGCGCGTCGTATTCTGCGGCACGATATCCGTGCGACCGGACTATCGCTCGATGATCCCGAGCGTTCGGACCCTCATGCTGATGCCCGAGCTTCTGCGCATGGTGCGGGGAGGCGACGACAGCCTGCTGCGCGCGGTCGCGGGCCTATTCGAGCGGCGTGGGATCGAGGTCGTATCGGTGCACTCGATTCTGCACGACGTCCTGACCCCGGAGGGGACGCTGACGCGGCAGGCGCCGGGGGAGGCCGAAAGGCTCGCCCTCAGCCGCGCAGAAGCTGCGGCCACGGAGATCGGGCGGCTCGATATCGGTCAGGCCGTGGTCGCGTCGCGGGACCGGATCATCGCCGTCGAGGGGATCGAGGGCACGCAGGCCATGCTGGAGCGCGTCGGCGATCTGAAGGCGCGCGGCCGCATCGGGCGCGGCGAGCCATGCGTTCTCTTCAAGGCCTTCAAGCCGCAGCAGGACGAGCGTTTCGATCTTCCCAGCATCGGAACGGAAACGATCGGCCAAGCGGCTGCCGCCGGCCTGCGCGGCATCGGTCTGACGGCGGGCCGGTCTCTGATCCTGGAGGCTGGACGCGTCGTCGAGGCGGCCGATGTGAAGGGCCTGTTCGTCACAGGTCTCTCGGGGACCGCGGAGATCCGGCCGTGATGAAGGTAGCCTTCGTTCTAGGAGAGGAATCGGCGGACCGGATCGGCGCCGATCTCCTGCGCCATCTGAAGCGAGAGGTGCCGGACGAGGTCGTCGCGGTGGGGCTCGGCGGACCGGCGATGCGCGCGGAAGGGCTGTCGTCCCTGTTCGATATCGAAGAGCTCTCGATCATCGGGGTCGGGGCGATTCTCGCCCGTCTGCCGAAGCTCCTCGGGCGCCTCAACCAGACCATCGCCTTCCTGCGCACTGAGCGCCCGGACGTCATCGTCACGATCGATAGCTTCACGTTCACCAACCGCGTAGCGGCAAAGCTCCGCACGTCGCTGCCGGGCACCCTGTTCGTCAACGTCGTTCCGCCCGCCATCTGGGCCTATCGCCCGGAGCGGGCGTTGAAGCTGTCGAAGGCTGTCGACCGAACCCTGTGCCTTTTTCCCTTCGAGCCCGAAGCGCTGCAACGGCATGGCGGACCACCAGCCTCCTACATCGGCCATCCGATCATGGCCGATGCCCACATCGCCGAGATCCTCGAACGGGACCGGGCGAATGGATTGCGCAAGCCCTCCGCGTCGCCGACGCTTCTGATCCTGCCGGGGTCGCGCCGCGGCGAGATCGCGCGGCTGATGGACGACTTCGGGCGCACCTTCGCCGATCTCTCCCGGCGCCTGCCGGGCCTGCGGGGCGTGCTGCCGGCGGTCCCCCGCGTCCGGCCGCAGATCGAGGAGAAACTGCAGACGTGGTCGGTTCGCCCTGACGTTGTCGAGGGGGAAGACGCCAAGTGGAGAGCCTTCGCCAACGCCGATGCGGCGCTGGCCGCCTCGGGAACTGTCGCGCTGGAACTCTCGCTGGCCGCCGTGCCGATGGTCCTCGCCTATCGCCTCGACCCCGTGTCCTACCGTCTGCGCCATCTGATGACCGGGTGGACCGCCGCGCTGCCGAATTTCGTGGCCGGGCATCCCCTGGTACCCGAGCACTTCCACGAAACCATCCAGCCCGAACACCTCGCGCGTCGTCTGGAGCGGCTGATGACGCCGACGCCAGAGCGCGCGGCGCAGATGGCCGGCTTCGAGGCCATCCGCTCGGCCATGACCGTGCCGGAGCCGCCGGGGGCGGCGGCCGCCCGGATCATTCTCGATCTCGTCGCCCAAAAGAAGACGGGCGCCGAAGCGCCCGTCTGATCGTCTGCGTCGAGGAGCCGCTCAGCCGCGAGCGTCCACCGGTGTGTAGTCGCGCTGCGCGGCGCCCGTGTAGAGCTGGCGGGGACGGCCGATCCGCTGGTGCGGATCCTCGATCATCTCCTTCCACTGCGCGATCCAGCCGACGGTGCGTGCCACCGCGAAGAGCACGGTGAACATCTCGGTCGGGAACCCCAGCGCCTTCAGCGTAATGCCGGAGTAGAAGTCGACGTTGGGATAGAGCTTCTTCTCGATGAAGTACGGATCGTGCAGGGCGATCTGCTCCAGCTCCATTGCGACCTCGAGCAGCGGATCGTCCTTGATGCCGAGTTCCGTCAGCACCTCGTGGCAGGTCTGCTGCATGATCTTCGCGCGCGGATCGTAGTTCTTGTAGACCCGGTGACCGAAGCCCATGAGGCGGAACGGATCGTTCTTGTCCTTAGCGCGCGCGATGAACTCTGGGATGCGGTCCTTGGAGCCGATCTCAGCCAGCATATTGAGCGCCGCCTCGTTGGCGCCGCCATGGGCCGGTCCCCAGAGGCAGGCGATGCCGGCCGCGATGCAGGCGAAGGGATTGGCGCCCGACGAACCGGCGAGACGCACGGTCGAGGTCGAGGCGTTCTGCTCGTGGTCGGCATGGAGCGTGAAGATGCGGTCCATGGCGCGCGCGAGCACCGGGTTGATCTGATAGGGCTCGCAGGGGACCGCGAAGCACATGTGGAGGAAGTTTTCGGCGTAGGACAGGTCGTTGCGCGGATAAACGAACGGCTGGCCGATGTGATACTTGTAGGCCATGGCGGCCAGCGTCGGCGTCTTTGCGATCATTCGGATCGAGGCGACCATCCTCTGGTGCGGGTCCGCGATGTCGGTCGAGTCGTGGTAAAACGCCGACAGCGCGCCGACCGAACCGACCATGACGGCCATCGGATGCGCATCTCGGCGGAAGCCGGTGTAGAAGCGCGACATCTGCTCATGCACCATCGTGTGGCGCGTCACGCGGTACGTGAAGTCGCTCATCTCCGCTGCGGTCGGCAGTTCACCGTAGAGCAGGAGGTAGCAGGTCTCGAGGAAGTTGCCGCGCTCGGCCAGCTGGTCGATCGGATAGCCCCGGTGGAGCAGCACGCCTTCGTCGCCGTCGATGAAGGTGATCTTCGATTCGCAGGAGGCGGTGGAGGTGAAGCCGGGATCGTATGTGAAGAGCCCGGTGTCCTTGTAAAGCGCCGCGATGTCGACAACATCGGGACCGATCGTCCCGTGGCGCAGCTTAAGCTCGGTTTCCTTCGGGCCCAAGGTCAGTTTCGCCGAATCGGTCATTCGTTCCCCTTCTGGATGTCCGCCGGGCAGCGCCCGGCGGGAGCCGATCGGCAGGGAATGCGCCGAGCGCACGTTCGATGCCGATGTCGTGCGGAATTATTGCACCGCACTCCCTTAAGCGCCAGTGCAGGCCAAGGGTTCATGCGGCCTGATCGCGCAGCCTGGCCAATGTTTCATCACGTCCCAGTACGTCGAGCACGTCGAAGACGCCGGGCGAAGTCGTCTTGCCGGTGAGCGCCGCGCGCAGCGGCTGCGCAGCCTTGCCAAGCTTCAGTCCCTCACGCTCGGCGTAGTCCCGCACCGTCGCCTCGATCGTCGCCGCGTTCCATTCCGGCAGCGCTTCCAGCCCCGGCAGGAGGCTGGCGACGACCTCGCGGCCGCCGCCAGCCAGAATCTCCTCGGCCTTCGGGTCGATGGCAAGCGGACGGGCGGCGAAGAGGTAGGCTGCGCTCTCGGCGAGTTCGACCAGCGTCTTGGCGCGCTCCTTCAGCCCCGGCATGGCGCGCAGGAGGCGATCGCGCACGACGTCATCGGGGGCCGATCGCAGGATGGCGCCGTTCGGCAGATGGTCGCGCACGTTCATCAACTGGTCGACGAGTTCGCCGTCGGCGCTCATCCGGATCCAGTGTCCGTTGACGGCATCGAGCTTGGCGAAGTCGAATCGGGCAGCGCCCCGGTTTACGTCGTCGATGTCGAACCAGGCGATCATGTCCTCGGGCGAGATGATCTCCTCGTCGCCGTGGCTCCAGCCGAGACGGACGAGATAGTTCTTCAACCCGACAGGCAGGTAGCCCATCTCGCGATAGGCCTCGACGCCCAGCGCGCCGTGACGCTTCGAGAGCTTGGCCCCGTCCGCACCATGAATGAGCGGGATATGGGCGAAGACCGGCACGTCCCAGCCCATCGCCTTGTAGATCAGCGTCTGGCGGCCCGCATTCGTCAGGTGGTCGTCACCGCGGATGACGTGCGTGACGCCCATGTCGTGGTCGTCGACGACCACGGCGTGCATGTAGGTCGGCGTCCCGTCGGACCGCAGCAGGATGAAATCGTCGAGATCCTTGTTGGGGAACCGGACATCGCCCTGGACGCGATCCTGAACCACCGTCTCGCCATCGAGCGGCGCCTTGATGCGGATCACTGGCTTGACGCCGGCTGGCGCCTCGGACGGATCGCGGTCGCGCCAGCGTCCGTCGTAGCGGGGCGGCCGCTTCTCGGCCTTCGCCTTCTCGCGCATCTCGTCGAGCTCGGCGGGCGAGGCGTAACAAAAGTACGCCTTGCCGGCGGCGACGAGTTCCTCGGCGACCTCGCGATGGCGTGGCGCACGCTCGAACTGCGAGACAGGCGGCTCGTCGGCGTCGAGGCCCAACCAATGAAGTCCGTCGATGATCGCCCTGACCGCCGGTTCGGTCGAGCGCTCGCGGTCCGTGTCCTCGATCCGCAGCAGCATCTTGCCGCCCGTCTTGCGGGCGTACAGCCAGTTGAAGAGCGCCGTGCGCGCGCCGCCGATGTGAAGATAGCCTGTCGGCGACGGTGCGAACCGGGTTACGACGCGGTCTGTCATGGGACGTCCTCGAAGGTGGCATGGTGCCGCCTGCCGCCGGCTTCGGCGAGACTGCAATGGTCTGTGCAGAGCGGGCGAGACGGTGCCTGTCTTTTTCCGAGCGTGGTGTAGCATAGCGCGAAGGCGAGACAAGCGAAGCGAACCGACGTGTCGACAGGGGATCAGAGCTTCGCAGCGGGAAGGGTGTCGCTTCGCGCACCGGCAGCAGCGCGAGCGAGGCTCCATCAGCGATGGGGAGACTGGTTCTCGCGCCAGATCGAGGTCGAGGCCCGCTCGCGCACCGCCTTCGCCCTCTTTCCGATCGCGATGATGGCGGCGGCCGCGCTGTTCTATCGATGGCCCATCCAGCCGAACCTGTTTCTCGTCGGCCTGATGGCGGTGATCGGCAGCGGTCTTCTCGTCTTCGCCATGATCCCGCGTTCGTTGCGAGCCGTCGGCGTCGTCCTCTTGGGGTTGGCAGCCGGCTTTGCCGCCTGCGTGGCCGAGGAGGCGCGCACCGATACGACGCTGTTCTCCGGCGAGGCGACGGTCCGCATCACGGGAACTGTGGTGGCGCGGGAGGAAGACGACCGCGGGCGTTATCGCTACATCGTCGAGGTCGCATCGACCGAGCGGCCCGTCCTCTCACGTCCCCCGGAGCGCGCCCGAATCGTCGTGTCGAGCCGCCATGATCCGCTGCCGATCGGCTCGACCTATCGGGGCCTCGTCCGCCTGCGTCCGCCCTCCGGTCCCGCCTTTCCCGGCGCGCACGACTTCGCCTTCGCCTCCTACTATGGGGGGCTCGGCGCCTACGGTTTCTCCCTCGGAGCGCCGGAGGCGCCCGGTGCGTTGCGCGAGCCAACCTTCACCGACCGCATCGCCACGCTGCGGCTCGCGATGGGCGAGGCCATCCGGGAGGTCCTGCCGGGCGCGACGGGCGCCGTCGCCTCGGCGCTCATCACCGGCGAGCGAGCGGGCATCCCGGAGGACATCAACGAAGACCTCCGCGTGACGGGCCTTGCCCATGTCCTGTCCATCAGCGGCTTCCATATGGCGTTGGTCGCCGGCTTCTTCCTGCTGGCCGCCCGCGTGAGCCTCGCGGCCGTCGCGCCGCTCGCCTTGCGCTGGCCGATCAAGAAGCTCGCTGCGCTGGTCGCGCTCGCGGCCACCGGGTTCTATTTTCTCCTCGCGGGAGACAACGCAGCGACGGAGCGATCCTTCGTCATGATCGCCGTAATGTTGGGTGCCGTCCTCCTCGATCGGCCCGCATTGACGCTTCGAAACGTCGGCATCGCCGCTGTCGTCGTCATGGCGCTGTCGCCGCACGTCGTGGTCACGGCGACCTTCCAGATGTCGTTCGCGGCGACCGCCGCGCTGATCGGTGCGTACGGCGCCTACGCGCGCTGGCAGTCGCGTCGCGGATCTGCGCGAGGCGGCATGCTGTCCCCGCGTACACTGACCGTCGTTTTCCTCGGAATGGCGCTGTCGTCGCTGATTGCGGGCGCCGCCACAGCCCCCTTCGCCATCTACCACTTCCAGCGGGGCGCGCCGTTCTCGCTCCTCGCCAATATCGTCGCGACGCCGATCTTCAGTTTCTGGATCATGCCCTTTGCGATGCTGGCCGTTCTTCTCATGCCGTTCGGCTGGCACGCCCTCCCGCTGAAACTCGTCGGATGGGGGCTCGACCTCGTCTTCGCGCTCGCCGCCTCGTTTGCCGACGCCTTTCCGGACTATCCGACCGGCCTGATGAGCGGGACAGCTCTGGTCTGCTTCTCGGCTGCGATCCTTCTCGTCTCGTTCAGCGCCAGCGGACTTCGCTGGCTTGCGCTCGGTCCGTTCCTGCTGGGATTGACCCTGCTGCGACCCGGCCCCACCCCGGAGTTCCTCGTTTTCGAGGACGGGCGGGAGGTCGCATCCGTCGACGCGAGCGGACGGCTTCAATCGATCCGAGATCGACCGTCATCCTTCGTCTGGGACCAATGGCAGCGTGCGGTGCCGAGTGATGCGGATGTCCAAAACGATTCTCAGGTGGAAGCGAATGCCGGCGAAGCTCCAAGGGAGGACGCCGACCGACCGGTCATACATCCTCCCGCGAATGCCTTTCAATGCACCGAGGACGTATGCCGGGGCATTACGGGAACGGGCATCCGCGTCGCCTGGAGCGATGACTACGAGAAGCTCGACGAGATCTGCCGCGACAGCGATATCGCCATCATGGCCCGCGCAATACGGGCTCGAGCATGCAAGAGTGGTTCGGCCGAACTCGTCACGTTGAGGACGCTGCGGCGAACGGGGTCGCTGGGCGTCCAACGATCCGCTGACGGAGCGATCGAGGTCCTCACCTCGATCCCACGGCAGCCACAGCAGTGGAACATTCACCGCTGGGCAGCATGGCCCGAATTTTGGCGCAAGACGGCGGAGGACACGAAGGAAGCGTCGAACGTCCCGACCGCGACAGTCAGTGATAGCGACGGATCAGGCCGACCAGCTTCCCCTGAACCTTGACGCGGTCGGCGCCCAGAAGCCGCGTCTCGTAAGCCGGGTTGGCGGCTTCCAGGGCGACCATGCCGCCCTTGCGCCGGAAACGCTTCAGCGTCGCTTCCTCGTCGTCCACCAGGGCGACGACGATCTCCCCTGCACTCGCGGAGTCGCTGCGCTGAATCACCACGGTATCCCCATCGAGGATGCCGGCCTCGATCATCGAATCGCCCTTCACCTCTAGCGCATAGTGCTCGCCCGAGCCGAGCATCTCCGGCGGTACCACGATGTCGTGCGTGTTCTGCTGGATCGCCGAGATCGGCACGCCGGCGGCGATGCGGCCCATGACCGGAACGGACGACACGTCGCGCTCGACCGAACGAGGTGTCTTGAAGAGGGGCTCGACGTTGGACGGTCGGGGCGCAGCGGGGGCGGCGGGCGACTTTCCGGCCGATTCCGGCAGCTTCACTACCTCCAGCGCGCGCGCTCGGTTCGGCAGACGCCGAATGAACCCGCGCTCTTCGAGCGCCGTGATCAGCCGGTGGATGCCGGACTTCGAACGCAAGTCCAGCGCGTCCTTCATCTCGTCGAACGACGGAGGAACGCCCATCGATTGCAGACGCTCATGAATGAACATCAGAAGTTCGTGCTGCTTGCGTGTCAGCATGGGGCGATTCCTCGAAACAAAACCTGAACAAACCTAGCTGTTCCGCTTGTGTTCTGCAAGGATCATCCGGTGGTGAGGAGGACGTACTCGCAAGGGTCTCCGGCGGCTGCGGCCGGGGCATGTGCCGGCCGGACGAGCAGGGCGTCCGCCTGGGCGAAGATCGAGAGGAGGGACGAGTCCTGGCGCGGGAGGGGCACGACGCGGACCGAGCCGCCGCCTTCGCCGTGCTCGATGCGGGCTCGCAGGAAATCCGTCCGCTTGTCGTTGGCCTTGACGTCGACGCCGAGGATGCCGCGTCGGCGTTGGTCCGTTGACGGCATCCCGGACAGCGCTTCCACCAACGGACGCAGAAAAAGTTCGGCCGTGACGAGACTGGAAGCCGGATTGCCGGGAAGGCCGAGGATCCGCATCGGGCCAAGCGAGCCGGCCATCAGCGGCTTGCCCGGGCGCATCGCGACCCGCCAGAAATCGAGCGACGCGCCGGCCTCTTGCAGAACCGGTCCTACGAGATCGTGATCACCGACCGAGGCGCCGCCCACCGTCACGAGGATGTCGGCTTGGGCATCCTGCGCCTCAGCGATCGCCTCGGCTAGAGCGGCGCGGCAATCGGGAACGATACCGAGATCGATCACGGCTCCGCCGGTCGCGCGCACGATCATCGCGATCGCCAGAGTGTTCGACGCCACCGTCTGAGATGGTCCGGGATCGATTCCCGGAGCCACGAGCTCGTCTCCCGTCGCAGCGATCGCGACCCGCACGCGTCGGCGCACCGTGAGGTGGCCGTAGCCCCCACTCGCCGCGAGTGCGCAGGCGGCCGGCGTCAGCTGCAGACCGGCGGGAAACAGCACGTCGCCGCTGCAAAAGTCGTTTCCCGCACGACGAATGTTCGCGCCCGGCTCGACCCGCTCCAGCACGCGAACATTGGCCTCGGACGGGCGCTCGGTGTTCTCCTGGATCACCACCGCGTCAGCCCCTGCCGGCAGCGGCGCGCCTGTGAAGATGCGGACCGCTTCGTCGGACGACACGACGCCCGAGAAGGCATGCCCCGCCGCCGATTCGCCGACGACGCGCAGATCGGCAGGCGATTGCGTGAGATCAACCGAGCGAAGCGCGTAGCCGTCCATGGCCGATGCGTCGAAGGCCGGTTGGGTACGGCGCGCCACGAGATCGGTCGACAGGACGCGCCCGCCGCCTTCGCCGACGGTTACGGACTCGGTATCCTCGACCGGTACGGCATCTTGAAGGAGGCGGGCGAGGGCGTCCTCGAACGGAACCAGCGTCATGGTGCCGACCAGTGTCCCGAGCGACCCCCCGCCTTTTCCAGGAGGCGGATCCCCGTGATCGACATCCCGCGATCCACGGCCTTCGCCATGTCGTAGATCGTGAGGCAGGCGACGGACACGGCCGTCAGCGCTTCCATCTCGATTCCCGTCTTGCCGGTGACACGCGCGCTGGCGGTGACCCGGACGCCGGGCAGGGCGGGCTCGATGTCGAGATCGACCGAGACCTTCTCCAGCAGGAGTTGATGGCAGAGTGGTATGAGTTCGTGTGTGCGCTTGGCGGCCATGATGCCGGCGATGCGAGCGATCGACAGGACGTCGCCCTTCTTCGCCGATCCCGTGCGGATCATGTCGAGCGTTTCCGGCGCCATCAGCACCAGTCCCTCGGCCCTCGCCTGCCGCACCGTCGCGTCCTTCGCGCCGACATCCACCATCGCGGCGTTGCCGGCCTCGTCGAGATGCGTCAGCCGATCGCCGCTCATGCGGCCTCGCCTGCGAGAAGTGACCGCGTTGCGGCTTCCACATCCGCCTGACGCATCAGGCTTTCCCCGACGAGGAACGTGGAAATCCCCGATCGATGAAGCCGCCGACAGTCGCCATGATTGCCGATACCGCTCTCGCCGACGAGGATTCGGTCGTCGCCGACCATGGTGGACAGGCGCTCGCTGACGGCGAGGTCGACCGCGAAGGTCCGTAGATTGCGGTTGTTGACGCCTATCAAGGGTGAACGGAGCCTCAGGGCCCGTTCCATCTCGGCTTCGTCGTGAACCTCGATCAGCGCCGCCATGCCGAGATCCTCGGCCGCCGCCTCGAGATCGGCGGCGAGCGCATCGTCGACCGACGCCATGATGATCAGGATGGCATCCGCGCCCCAGGCCCGAGCCTCGAGGACCTGGTAGGGGTCGAAGAGGAAATCCTTCCGCAGCGCGGGCAAGGCAGTGGCGTTGCGGGCCGCCGTTAGGAACTCCGGCGCGCCCTGGAAGGAGGGCGTGTCGGTCAGCACCGAGAGGCACGCCGCACCGGCGCGCTCGTAGGCTTCGGCCAGCGCCACCGGCTCGAAGTCCGGTCGGATCAGCCCCTTCGACGGGCTTGCCTTCTTGACCTCGGCGATGAGGGCGAACTGGCCGGCCTCGTGCCTGCGTCGGATCGCGGCAGCGAAATCGCGCGGCGGCGCGCCCTCGGTGATGCGACGCTGCAAGTCTCCAGCGGACACCGCGGCCTTCGCAGCGGCGATCTCCTCGCGCTTGTAGTGTTCGATCTTCGCGAGAATATCGGACATTCTCAGGCACTCCCAGAACGGCGTGTGGCGACGACGAGTCGGTCTAGCGCTTGCCCCGCGCGTCCGCTGTCGATCGAATCGGTCGCCATGGCAACGCCGTCGGCCAGGTTTGCAGCCCGGCCCGCCACCACGAGCGCCGCGCCCGCATTGAGGATCACGATGTCGCGATATGCGCTGGCTTGGCCGGCCAGCACGGACCGGAGAGCCGCCGCGTTTTGCAGCGCATCGCCTCCGACGATGTCGGCAAGCTGGCGGCGTTCGAAGCCGAACGTCTCCGGTTCGATCGTCAATTCGCGGATCGCCCCGTCGCGGATTTCGCAGACGTTCGTCGGACCGCAATTGGTGATCTCGTCCAGCCCGTCGCCATGCACGACCCAGGCGGCCTGCGCGCCGAGGGCCAGAAGAGCCTCGGCGATCGGGCGAACCCATTCGGCGGCGTAGACGCCCACCAGCAGCCGGCGGACGCCGGCGGGATTGGCGAGCGGTCCCAGCATGTTGAAGATGGTGCGCGTGCCGAGTTCGACGCGCGACGGGCCGACGAAGCGCATCGCCGCATGATGGGTCGGCGCGAACATGAAACAGAGATTCGTGCGCTCGGCGACATCGGAGATCGCCTCCGGCGTCAGGTCGACGTCGACGCCGAGCGCCGCGAGGACGTCGGCCGAACCCGAGCGCGACGACAGGGCACGGTTTCCATGCTTTGCGACAGGCACACCGCACCCGGCGACCACGAAAGCCGCACAGGTCGAGACGTTGTATGTTCCCGCATGATCGCCGCCGGTGCCGACGATGTCGACGGCCTCGGCCGGCGCGCGCACCCGCGCCATGTTGGCGCGCATGACGTCCACCGCGCCGGCGATCTCATCCACGGTCTCGCCGCGAACCCGCAGGGCCATGAGGAAACCGCCGATCTGCGAAGGCGTCGCCTCGCCTGACATCAGGATGCCGAACGCCTCGCGCGCTTCGTCCCGCGAGAGCGCCTGGCCACCCGCGACCTTTCCGATCAGGGGCTTCAGGCCGGCGCTCATCGCACCGCCACCTTCGCCTGCTGGAGGGCGGCGTTGTTCAGCGACACCGGGATCGATCCCTGGAGGTAGGCGACATAGCTCTGGAAGAGGTCCTCGCGCATCGTCTCGTCCAGCGACTGGCGCGCCTGGGCCGGGACATTGGCGGCGGGATCGGCGGCGTCTGCGACCTCCGTCACCTGAAGCACCACGGCCTGCCCGGATTCGAGGGCCGGCGCTTCCACCACCGTGCCCTGCGGTCCTGAGAAGGCCGCCCGCGTCGCAGCCTCGCCGATCTCCGCACGACCGCTCTCGCGGGTGATCGCGGCCGCGGTCTGCACCGTCAGGCCCTCGGCCGCGGCGACGTCGGCAAGGCTCTGGCCGCCACGCACGCGCTCAGCCAGAGCCTCGGCGCGCTCCGTCATCAGACGTTCCGCCTCGTCGACCTTCCAGTCCGCTACGACGCGGTCGCGCACTTCGGCGAGCGGCCGGTCGCGGGCGGGCACGACGTCGCCGAGTTCGAAGAAGACGTAGTTGTTGCCTTGGTAGTTCACCGGCTGCGGCGGCATGCCGGGCTGGGCCGCGAAGACAGCCGCAAGAAGCTGCGGCTTGGCCGGAAGGTCCGGAGCCGTGGATGCGTCGGCCGGGTTGCCGGAGGCATCGACCAGCGCCACCGTCTGCAGCGGGTAGCCGGCCTGCTGGGCGGCTTCGGCAAGCGGCGCGCCGTTCTGCATCGCTTCCGAGATCGCGTTGTACGCGTCCGTGACCTTGGCGTTCGCGGCTTCCAGGGCCAGACTGTTGCGCACCTCGTCGCGCACCTCGTCGAGCGAACGGACGACTTCCGGCGCGATCTGCTGGACCAGCATGATCACGGGCCCGAACGGGCCGTCCACAACGGCGGTCGGCTGGTTCACCGTAGCCGAGAACGCGGCATCGGCAAGGGTCGTGTTCGGGATGGCCGAGCGCGGAACGAGGCCGAGTTCGGCGACCTGCCGCCCTTCGGCGGCAGCCGCGTCGGCAAAGCGGGTGCCGGCCGCCATCGCCTGCGCGGCGCGGTCGGCGGACGCGCGGTCGGCGAACACGATCTGTGCGACCTGACGGCGCTCCGGCGTCGTGTAGCGCGCACGGTTCGCCTCGTAGCTCGCCGCGATCGCCTCGTCGGTGACGGCGGCCGGATCGGCAAACGCGGCGGGCGAGAGCGACAGGTAGGAGAAGCCGCGATACTCGGGCGCGCGATAGCCGTCCTGACCCTGCGTGTAGAAGTCGTCGAGCGCTTCGTCCGTCGGCGCCTCGACGCTATCGGCCGGTGGCGGCGTCAGTCGCATGTAGTTCAGGGTACGGCGCTCGCCGTTGTAGGCGCCGAGCGCCTCGACGAACGCCGCGGGAACGGAGGCGCCGTCGGACAGAGGAGCGATCAGCTGATTGCGCGTCGCGCTGCCGCGCAGGTCCTCGAGGTAGGACTGCTCGGTGATCTGGGCGTTCGCGAGCACGGCACGCATGGTGTTGCGCGAGAAGTTGCCCGACTGATCCTTGAAGGCCGGCTCGTTCTGGATGAGCTGGATTAGTCCGTCGTCGGAGACGCCAACGCCGAGGCGACGTGCCTGCTCGTCGAGGAGCGCTCCGGCCGTCAGCTGCGACAACACGGCCTGATCGAGACCGAACGCCTCCGCTTCTTCGGTGCTCGGTCGACGCTGAAGCTGCTGCGAGAGGCGATTGAGCCCCTGCCGGTAGGCGAGCTGGAACTCGGGAACCGAGACGCGCGTCTCGCCAGCGCTCAGCATCGTGCTGCCGCCATCGCGGTTGCGCAGGACGTCGGCGATGCCCCAGCCGACGAAGCTGACGGCCAACGCGCCCAGAAAGATCCTGGCCACCCAGCTCGACGCGCCGCGCCGCATCTGATTCATCATCACCCGTCTCCCGGATTTGTTCTTTGGGTCAGGGCAATAGGCATTTTGGCCGTGGAAGGAAAGCGCGGCACGCGCGACGACGCGCTTGATTTCGCTGCGCGCGAGCCGCTAGCACCATAGCACACACATCGCGGCCGCCCTTCTGCGCCGCCGGATCGAGGATCGCTTCATGAGCCGCACGCCGCTGATCGCCGGAAACTGGAAGATGAACGGCTCGCGCGCGGCGCTGGATGAACTTTTGGCGATGAAGGCCGATCTCGGCGCCAACCCGGTCATTGGTGTGGAGGTGCTGATCTGCCCACCCTCGATCCTCGTCGCGAAGGCCGCCGAACTTGCCGGCGGAACGATCGCGATCGGCGGGCAGGACGCGCATACGAAGGAGAGCGGCGCCCATACCGGCGACGTGTCGGCGGCCATGCTGAGGGACGCAGGTGCCAGTCACGTCATCCTCGGCCATTCCGAGCGTCGGACCGACCACGGCGAGGCGAGCGAACTCGTGGCGCGCAAGGCGGAAGCCGCCTGGGCATCGGGCCTCGTCGCGGTGATCTGCATCGGCGAGACCGAGGCGGAGGAGAACGCGGGCCGGACGCTCGACGTCCTCGCCGATCAGATCGAGCGCTCGCTTCCCGCCGGCGCCACCCCCGCAAACACCGTCGTCGCTTATGAGCCGGTCTGGGCGATCGGCACCGGCCGGACGCCGACGGTGGCCGACGTCGGCGAGACCCACGCCTTCATCCGCGGCCGGATCGCCGATCGCTTCGGCGCCGAGGCTGCGGATGGCATGCGGATTCTCTATGGCGGGTCGGTCAAGGCGTCCAACGCGGCCGAGCTTCTGGCGCTTGGCGATGTCGACGGGGCGCTGGTCGGCGGCGCCAGCCTCAAGGCCGCGGACTTCCTGCCGATCTGCCGCGCCGCGAAAGGCTGAAATCCGCCCGCCGCCGAAAGCGGTTGGAATACGCGAAAGCCTCCTATAGAAGACGCGCAACTTGTGAGAGATTGCGCCTCGAGGCCATGCAGACCGTTCTGATCGTCATCCACCTCCTGATCGTTTTGGCCCTTGTGGTCGTCGTCTTGCTCCAGCGCTCCGAAGGCGGTGCGCTCGGAATGGGCGGCGGCGGTGGCGGGCTGATGACGGCCCGCGGCGCGGCCAACATGCTGACGCGCACGACCGCGATCCTGGCGACCGGCTTCTTCATCACGTCGCTGTCGCTCGCGCTTCTGGCCCGCTACGGTTCGAACGGTCTCGACATTCTCGACCGCGTTCCGTCGCAGACCGCACCGGCCGTTCCGGGGGCTGCGGGCGGTGCCGCCGGCGGATCGCTTCTCGACCAGCTCGGCGGATTGCCGGAGCAGCAAGGCAGCGCCCCGGTCGACGTGCCGTCGGGCGCATCCCAGACCGCGCCGGCGACGACCGTGCCCGCTGCGACGCCCGCAGCCCCGGCCAATGCCGAAGGCGTGCCGACCGGCGCGGCTCCGGCGACGATCCCGGCCAACCCGGCACCGCAGTCGCCGGCTGCCGCCGACGTGCCGACGGTCCCGCCCGTCGAGACGCCGCCGGCCGGCGCGACCGCGACCGACCAGTCGGCCCCTGCGACGACGGCACCGGCCCAGCCCGCGCAGTAGTGCTGGGCTCCGCACGGCAACAACCCCGAGGGGCGCTGCGGCGCCCCTTTTTCATTTCGACCACAAGGGGACTGGTCGAATCCTGCTTGAGCGAGTATCGGGAAGGCCCATGGCGCGATACATTTTCATCACCGGCGGCGTGGTTTCATCCTTGGGGAAGGGGATCGCATCGGCGGCCCTCGGCGCGTTGCTGCAAGCACGCGGCTACCGCGTCCGTCTCCGCAAGCTCGATCCGTACCTGAACGTCGATCCGGGCACGATGAGCCCGACGCAGCACGGCGAGGTCTTCGTGACCGACGACGGCGCGGAGACGGATCTCGACCTCGGTCACTACGAGCGCTTCACCGGCCGTTCCGCGAACCGGATGGACAACATCACGACGGGCCGGATCTACCAGGAGATCATCGCCAAGGAGCGCCGCGGCGACTACCTGGGCGCGACCGTCCAGGTGATTCCCCACGTTACGGACGCGATCAAGAACTTCGTCCTGGAGGGCAACGAGGAGTACGACTTCGTGCTCTGCGAGATCGGCGGCACGGTCGGCGATATCGAGGCGATGCCGTTCATGGAGGCGATCCGCCAGCTCGGCAACGACCTGCCGCGCAACGGCGCCGTCTACGTCCACCTGACGCTGATGCCCTACATTCCGACGGCGGGCGAACTGAAGACCAAGCCGACGCAGCATTCGGTCAAGGAGCTGCGCTCGATCGGCATTCAGCCGGACATTCTCCTCGTCAGGGCCGATCGTCCGATCCCGAAGGAGGAGCGTCGCAAGATGAGCCTCTTCTGCAACGTCCGGGAAAGCGCCGTGATTCAGGCGCTGGATGTCGCGACGATCTACGACGTGCCGATCGCCTATCACAACGAAGGCCTCGACACCGAGGTGCTGGCCGCCTTCGGCATCGACCCGGCGCCCAAGCCGAAGCTCGAGCGCTGGCTGCAGGTGGTCGAGAACGTCGCGCGCCCCGAGGGCGAGGTGACGATCGCCGTGGTTGGCAAGTATACGGGGCTGAAGGACGCCTACAAGTCGCTGATCGAGGCGCTTCAGCACGGCGGCATCGCCAACCGCGTGAAGGTCAATCTCGACTGGATCGAATCGGAGGTCTTCGAGAAGGAAGATCCGACCCCGTACCTCGAGAAGGTCGGCGGGATCCTTGTGCCCGGCGGCTTCGGCGAGCGCGGCTCCGAAGGCAAGATCAGCGCGGCCCGCTTCGCTCGCGAGCGCGACGTTCCCTATTTCGGTATCTGCTTCGGCATGCAGATGGCGGTGATCGAGGCGGCGCGTTCGCTGGCCGGCGTCGCCGAAGCCGGGTCGACCGAGTTCGGCCCGACCTCCGAGCCGGTCGTCGGCATCATGACCGAGTGGATGCGTGGAAACGAGCTGGAGCAGCGGGCGTCCGAGGGCGATCTCGGCGGCACCATGCGTCTCGGCGCCTACGAGGCGTCTCTGGCGCCCGGTTCGCGCATCGCCGACATCTACGGCGCAACCACGATCACCGAGCGCCATCGTCATCGCTACGAGGTCAACCGTACCTATCGCGATCGGCTCGAGGATGCGGGCATGATCTTCGCCGGCATGTCGCCGGACGGCCTGCTTCCGGAGACGGTGGAACTGCCCGATCATCCGTGGTTCATCGGCGTGCAGTATCACCCCGAGCTGAAGTCACGGCCGTTCGAGCCGCATCCGCTGTTCGCCTCGTTCATCGCCGCGGCGATCGAACGCTCGCGCCTGCTCTGACCTCGATCGAAAGGCCGACCATGCTGGCTCCGAATTCCACCATCCGTCTTCGGGGCGCCGAGTTCGCGCAGGACAAGCCGTTCTCGCTGATCGCCGGTCCCTGCCAGATGGAGAGCCGCGATCATGCGATCATGATCGCCGAGCGCATGAAGCGGATCACCGGCGACCTCGGGATCGGCTACGTGTTCAAGGCGAGCTTCGACAAGGCGAACCGGACGAGCCGAGAGGGTCGGCGAGGCATCGGTCTCGAAGGGGCGCTGCCTGTGTTCGAGGAGATCCAGGCGCAGTTCGACGTCGCGGTTCTGACCGACGTCCATACGGCGGAACAGTGCGAACCGGTCGGCGAAATCTGCGACGTTCTGCAGATCCCGGCCTTTCTGTCGCGCCAGACCGACCTTCTCGTGGCGGCGGCCCATACCGGCCGCGTGGTGAACATCAAGAAGGGCCAGTTTCTCGCGCCCTGGGACATGCGACACGCGATCGACAAGGTGACGGGCAGCGGCAACGCCAACGTGCTCCTGACCGAGCGGGGATCATCGTTCGGTTACAACACGCTCGTCAGCGACTTTCGTGCTCTGCCCATCATGGCCGAGACCGGGGCGCCCGTCGTCTTCGACGCGACGCATTCGGTGCAGCAGCCGGGCGGGCAGGGCGGCTCGTCGGGCGGCGAACGTCGCTTCGTGGCGACCCTCGCGCGCGCGGCGGTCGCGGTCGGCGTCGGCGGACTCTTCATCGAGACGCACGAGGACCCGGACAACGCGCCGTCCGACGGGCCGAACATGGTCGCGCTCGACGACATGTCCGAGCTCCTTAAGCGCCTGCGCGATCTCGACGCGGTCGCCAAGGGCTTCTGACACACAGCATTCCGGCCGGCGCCTGTTCGGGCCGGCCGTCTCAACCCGGCGTTTTGCCAGAGCCAAGGGACGGAACATGACCGCCATCATCGATATCATCGCGCGCGAGATTCTCGACAGCCGTGGCAACCCGACCGTCGAGGTCGACGTCGTGCTGGAAGACGGCTCGATGGGCCGTGCGGCGGTGCCCTCCGGCGCCTCCACCGGCGCGCACGAGGCGGTCGAGCTGCGCGACGGCGACGAGCGTTATGGGGGCAAGGGCGTGCAGCAGGCCGTGCAGGCCGTCAACACCGACATCCTTGAGGCACTGGTCGGCTTCGAGGCCGAGAACCAGATCCGCATCGACGCCGTCTTGAAGTCGCTCGACGGCACGCCGAACAAGAGCCGCCTCGGCGCCAACGCCATCCTCGGCGTCTCGCTCGCCACGGCCAAGGCCGCCGCGGACGCAGCCGGCCTGCCGCTCTACCGCTATGTCGGCGGTGCCAGCGCCCACGTTCTTCCGGTTCCGATGATGAACATCATCAACGGCGGCGCGCATGCCGACAATCCGATCGACTTCCAGGAATTCATGATCATGCCGGTCGGCGCGGACACCTTCGCCGAAGGCCTGCGCATGGGCGCCGAGGTGTTTCACACGCTGAAGAAGGCGCTGAAGTCGGCCGGTCACACCACCAATGTCGGCGACGAAGGCGGCTTCGCGCCGAACCTCGAGTCGGCCAAGGCCGGCCTCGATTTCGTGATGGCCTCGATCGAGAAGGCCGGCTTCCGTCCCGGCGAAGACATCTATCTCGCCCTCGACTGCGCTTCGACCGAGTTCTTCAAGAACGGCCTCTACGATCTCGAAGGCGAGAAGCGGAAACTGTCGGCCGACGAGATGGCCGGCTACCTCGCCGAACTCTCGGCAGCCTATCCGATCATCTCGATCGAGGACGGGATGGCCGAAGACGACTGGGCCGGCTGGAAGAGCCTGACCGACAAGGTGGGCAGCAGCGTCCAGCTGGTCGGCGACGATCTGTTCGTCACCAACTCCGCGCGCCTGCGCGAGGGCATCGAGAAGAGCGTCGCGAACTCGATCCTGGTGAAGGTCAACCAGATCGGCACGCTGACCGAGACGCTCGACGCAGTCAGCGTCGCCCACCGCGCCGGCTACACGGCGGTCATGTCCCACCGCTCGGGAGAGACCGAGGACTCGACGATCGCCGACCTCGCGGTCGCGACCAACTGCGGGCAGATCAAGACGGGCTCGCTCGCGCGCTCCGACCGGCTCGCCAAGTACAACCAGCTGCTGCGCATCGAAGAAGAGCTGGGTGACCAGGCGGTCTATGCAGGCCGTTCGATCCTGCGCCGCCGCTGACATATCATCGAGGGGCGCTCCGGCGCCCCTCTTCGCATGGCAGGATCGTTACGCTTAACGAGATGTAAATCGCTGGGGTCTAGGTTCGCTTCGTTCCGGAGACCCTCGTCATGCATACGAAGCAAAAGCGCAGATCGCGTCTGTCCCAGCTGGTCGTCCCCGCCATCACCCTGCCATGTCTTGCCTACTTTGTGTTCCACGCCCAGAGCGGACGTTACGGGACGGAAGCCAGCGTGGCGCTCAAAGAGGAACTGGCACGCAAACAGGCCGTCTACGCCGAGATCGTCGACACGCGAGAAGCGTTGGAGACGCGGGTTCGCCTCCTCAGCGACGGCACCCTCGAGCGCGACATGATCGATGAACGGGCCCGTCGTTCCCTGAACCTGTCCAACGACGACGAAGTTACAATCCTTCTCAAGCCAAGCGACGAGAATTAACCTGCTTAAGGCTAATTAACGTGGCGACGGAAGGGATTAACACGAGATCGGTTAAGGCGCGGCCAGTGGCTTGCGTGCCTGTATCTTGTCCATATACTTGCCCAAAACTTGCCCGCCGGACTCGGGGCGTCAAGGGATGGGAGTCGAAATGGCCGCACTCAAGAAATCAGGGATCGGCGGCGACGGCGAAGCGAAGGCTCCCGGCGCTGGCGAGATCGAGAAGACGCTGAAGCAGTACACCGCGCCGGTGCCGGTCGACTTCACAAAGGACGAGGACCTTCGCGCCTATCGCGACATGCTCCTGATCCGCCGTTTCGAAGAGAAGGCCGGCCAGCTCTACGGCATGGGCTTCATCGGCGGCTTCTGCCATCTCTATATCGGCCAGGAAGCCGTGGTCGTCGGCATGCAGATGTCGATGAAGGAAGGTGATCAGGTCATCACCGGTTACCGCGACCACGGCCACATGCTGGCCACGGGCATGGAATCGCGCGGCGTCATGGCCGAGCTTACGGGTCGCCGCTCCGGATACTCGAAGGGCAAGGGCGGCTCGATGCACATGTTCTCGAAGGAGAAGCACTTCTACGGTGGACATGGCATCGTCGGCGCGCAGGTTTCCCTCGGGACGGGTCTCGCTTTCGCCAACCGCTACCGCGGAAACGACTCGGTGGCGATCGCCTATTTCGGTGACGGAGCGGCCAATCAGGGCCAGGTCTACGAGAGCTTCAACATGGCCTCGTTGTGGAAGCTCCCGGTCATCTACGTGATCGAGAACAACCGCTACGCCATGGGCACGTCGGTGAACCGCGCCTCGGCCGAGACCAACTTTGCCCACCGCGGCCTGTCGTTCAAGATTCCGGGCATCCAGGTCGACGGTATGGACGTGCGCGCCGTGAAGGCGGCCGGCGACCTCGCGATCCAGCATTGCCGCAGCGGCGAGGGTCCGATGATCCTTGAGATGCTGACCTACCGCTACCGCGGCCACTCGATGTCGGATCCCGCGAAGTACCGCACCCGCGACGAGGTGCAGAAGATGCGCGCCGAATCCGATCCGATCGAGCAGGTGCGCCAGCGCCTGATGGACGCGCACAACGCGTCCGAGGACGATCTGAAGGCCGTCGATCGCGAAGTGCGCGACATCGTGGCCGACGCCGCCGAGTTCGCCCAGAACGATCCCGAGCCGGATGTCTCGGAACTGTGGACCGACATCTATGCGGACACCGTTCCGCAGGCTTCGAAGTAAGGGGAGGGGCGCATGCCGACCGAAATCCTGATGCCCGCCCTGTCTCCGACCATGGAGGAGGGCACTCTCTCGAAGTGGGTCAAGCAGGAAGGCGACAGTGTCGCCCCCGGTGACGTGATCGCCGAGATCGAGACCGACAAGGCGACCATGGAGGTCGAGGCCATCGACGAGGGCAAGATCGGGAAGATCCTGATCGCAGCGGGAACCGAGGGCGTGAAGGTCAACACCCCGATCGCGATCCTCCTGGCCGACGGCGAGAGCGCCGACGACGCCGTGGCGTCCGCGCCCAAGGCCGTACCGGCCGCCGAAGCCGCGCCCGCGGAGGCGAAGCCGGAATCGTCCGACGGCGACAAGTCGAAGCCGGCGCCGGTGCCGGCACAGGGCATGTCGCACCCCGAGCCCGAGGATGTCGACGGTGAGTTCGCCGAGGAAATCCCGGCCGGCACTAAGATGGTGACGAAGACCGTGCGCGAGGCGCTCCGCGAGGCGATGGCCGAGGAGATGCGCCGCGACGACACCGTCTTCCTGATGGGTGAAGAGGTCGCCGAGTATCAGGGCGCCTACAAGATCAGCCAGGGTCTGCTCGATGAGTTCGGGGCCCGACGCATCGTCGACACGCCGATCACCGAGCACGGCTTTGCCGGCATGGGCGTCGGCGCCGCGTTCGCCGGCCTGAAGCCGATCGTCGAGTTCATGACGTTCAACTTCGCCATGCAGGCGATCGATCAGATCATCAACTCGGCCGCCAAGACGCTCTATATGGCGGGCGGCCAGATGGGGTGCCCGATCGTCTTCCGCGGCCCGAACGGTGCGGCGGCGCGCGTTGCGGCCCAGCACAGCCAGGACTACGCGGCCTGGTACAGCCAGATCCCGGGCCTGAAGGTCATCCAGCCTTACTCGGCGGCCGACGCCAAGGGCCTGATGAAGTCGGCGATCCGCGATCCGAACCCGATCGTCTTCCTCGAGAACGAGATCCTCTATGGTCACTCGTTCGAGGTGCCGGACACCGACGACTGGACCGTTCCGATCGGCAAGGCCCGCGTTCACCGCAAGGGCAAGGACGTCACGATCGTCTCCTTCGGCATCGGTATGACCTACGCCGTCGCAGCGGCCGAGCAACTGGCCAAGGAGGGCATCGACGCCGAGGTCATCGACCTTCGCACGATCCGTCCGATGGACATCGACGCGGTCGTCCGCTCGGTGAAGAAGACCAACCGCTGCGTCACGGTCGAAGAAGGCTGGCCGCAGGGTTCGGTCGGCTCGCACATCGCTTCGGAACTGATGGTTCGTGCGTTCGATCATCTCGACGCGCCGGTGCTGAAGGTCTGCGGCAAGGACGTGCCGATGCCGTACGCGGCGAACCTCGAGAAGCTCGCGCTGCCGTCGGCCAAGGAAGTCGTCGAGGCGGTGAAGGCCGTCTGCTACCGCTGAGGCGGTCGGCGCCCGGTGCCGAAGGTATCGGGCCTTCCACCTACGGGGACGGACGAATTGCCCGTCCCTTTCTGCCGCGCTGCGGCATGCATGGCCGCTTGACGTGGCAGCCGCACAGGCAACCTTGATGCCGGCCGAACGCCCGCTCCCGCAGTGGGTCTTGGCGCCGAGACCTATCGATGCCCGTCGAATGGGCGACTGAGGAGACGTTCGCCGATGCCGATCAACGTCACGATGCCGGCCCTCTCGCCGACGATGGAAGAGGGCAACCTCGCGAAGTGGCTGGTGAAGGAGGGCGACAAGGTCTCCTCCGGCGACGTCATCGCGGAGATCGAGACCGACAAGGCCACGATGGAAGTCGAGGCGGTCGACGAGGGTACGGTCGCCAAGATCGTCGTGCCGGCTGG
>NZ_CAJYIU010000324.1 GCF_913775355.1 uncultured Aureimonas sp. | reverse complement strand
CACATTTCGCAGGTCGCGCTGGTCGGCTGGAGCGACGGCGGCATCATCGGCCTCGACATCGCGATCCGCCATCCGGAGCGCCTCTCTCGCCTTTTCGTGCAGGCGGCGAACGCGACGCCGGACGGCTTCCTCGGCTTCAAGCCCGACGATCCGAACCGGCCGGAGCTGAAGCACTACGACAACATCAAGGACGAGATCGAAGCGCTCTGGGCCAACGAGCCGAACTTCTCGCAGGCCGAACTCGAAACGATTCCGGTGCCGACCGAGATCGCGATCGGCGAGCACGACGAGGCGATCAGCCGCGAGCACACGGAGTATCTCGCCTCTACCATCCCCGGCGCCAAGCTTCTGATCCTGCCCGCAGTCGGCCATTCCGCTCCGCTGGAAGACCCGGACGGCTACGCCTCCGCCGTCCTCAGCTTCGTGGACGGGACGACGACTTGATCGCCGCTCATGCCTTCTTCGCCCAGCGCCCGCCTTCGGTCTGCTGCCAGTAGGTCACGGCGTGCCCAGCGGACTTCTCGGCCTTCCAGCGCTCGCGCGCGGTTGAGAGCTGGTCGGGGTCGTCACCGTCGAAAAGGTAGACGCCGCGCTGGTAGGGCGTGAGATCGACCGGTACGGCTCCTTCCACCATGAAGCGGACATGCGGGTCGTTGGCGCGCTGCTCGGGCTCGATCGTCAAGAGGATCGGCTGGAGCGCGCCTCCCCCGTCGGCATCGGAGCCGTGGGGAAGGAAGCTGTCGTCCTTGTAGGTCCAGAGGTGCTGGTCGAGCGCGTCGCGGCGCTCGGGCGTCACCGCCTGCACCACGACGCGCCAGCCGCGCGCGACCGACTTCTCGAGGAGGTCGGGCAGCGCGTCCTCCATCCGGCTTTCGGTCAGGTGATAGAACAGCACCTCGGCCATGCGGCTCAGCGCGCCTCGTAGTGATCTTCCACGAGCTTGTTGAGGAGCCGAACCCCGAAGCCCGAGGCCCAGGACTGGTTGTACTCGTTCGCGGGCGAGCTCATCGCGGTGCCGGCGACGTCGAGATGCGCCCAGGGCACATCGTTGACGAAGCGCTGCAGGAACTGAGCGGCGGTGGTAGCGCCCGCGGCGCGGCCGTTGCCGACGTTCTTGATGTCGGCGAACTTGCCCTCGATCATCTTGTCGTACTCCTTGCCGAGCGGCATCCGCCAGACCTTCTCGCCGGTCTCCAGCCCCGCGGCCAAAAGCCGGTCGGCCAGTTCGTCGTTGTTTGAGAAGAGGCCGGCGTGATGGTTGCCGAGCGCCACGATGATCGCGCCGGTCAGGGTCGCGAGGTTGACGATGAACTTCGGCTTGAAGCGCTCCTGCGTGTACCAGAGCGCGTCGGCCAGCACGAGGCGACCCTCGGCGTCCGTGTTCAGCACCTCGATGGTGGTGCCCGACATGGCCGTCACGATATCGCCCGGGCGCTGCGCGTTTCCGTCGACAGCGTTCTCGACGAGGCCGACCACGCCGATGGCGTTGACCTTGGCCTTGCGGCCCGCGAGCGCCCGCATCAAGCCGACGACGGCGGCCGAGCCGCCCATGTCGCCCTTCATCTCGTCCATGCCGGCCGCCGGCTTGATCGAGACACCGCCCGTGTCGAAGATCACGCCCTTGCCGACGAAGGCGACCGGCGCCTCGCCGTCCGCGCCGCCGTTCCAGCGCATGATGCAGAGGCGCGGCGGCATCGGCGAACCCTGCGCCACGCCGAGCAGCGCGCGCATCTTCAATTCCGCCATTCGCGCCTCGTCCAGCACCTCGATCTCGAGCCCGTCTGCGGTGAGCGCCTCGATGCGGGATGCGTATTCGGTCGTGGTCAGGACATTGGCGGGCTCGTTGACGAGATCGCGCGCGAGCATGACACCCTCGGCCAGCGCCTGTGCGGCCGCGAAGGCCTCGCGCGCCTCGTCAGGGGTCGCCGAGGCGATGGTGTAGGTGCGGGAGGTCTCGGCCTCCGCCTCCTCGCCCGGTGTCGACTTCTTCGACTTGTAGCGGTCGAACTTGTAGGCGCGCAGGAGAATGCCGAGACCGATCGTCGCAAGGTCGCGCGGCGTCGCGGTCGTCGCGCCTCCGTCGCCCCACACCGTGACCGGTCCCTCGCCCTTCGTGCCGCCCGCGATCGTGCCGCCGAGCCGCAGCCACTCCTCCTCGCCGAACGGCTTGTCGCCAGCGGTGCCGACCACGACGATGCGCTCCAGCGACGAGCCGGCCGGCGCGATGGCCTCGACGGTGGAAAGCTCCTTGCCCTTGAACTTCGCGACGCCGATCGCCTTCTGCACGGCGTCCGCCACATCCGGCGCGACGTCGGACGGCAGGGTGCCCTCGCTTCCCGCGAGGATGACGAGCGTGCCCGTCCCGGGCATCTGGAGCGGTGCGAAGGCGATGGTGGGCTGGACGGACATGCGGTCTCCGATGCGCTATCGAGGCGCCAAGACCTGTGCCCCGGCGCTAGGGGATTCGGTCGTCATTCTGGTGACGGAGTGTTGCATTGCAAGGGTCGTGCTGGGAGCGACAAAGCGTTAACCATGTTTGTTCGCCCTTCTTTAGCCAAGCTGGCTCAGTCTACGGCGGCCTAGTATGTCGAACCGAGCGGTTCGGTACCGCGCCGGAGAACGGCGGTTTGAACGGGACTGTCGAGACGACCACGGCATGAAGCTGATCGAACGATACATCTTCCGCAGAGCTCTGGCCTACACGGCCGGCTCGCTCACGGCGCTCGTTCTGATCGTCTGGATCGTGCAGGTCCTGCAGCGTCTCGACATCGTGCGCACGACGGCGACGGCTGCGGGCGACATCTTCTGGATTGCGCTGATGCTGATGCCGGATCTCGCAGCCGGGGTCCTGCCCTTCGCGCTGCTGATCGGCGCGGTGCAAACGCTGAATTCGCTGAACGCCGACTCCGAGCGCGCGGTGATCGCGGCGTCCGGCGGCTCGCGGAGCGTCATCACCAAGCCGATCCTGATTCTCGCGGCTGCCGCGGCCGGGCTGATCCTGTTCAATTCCCACGTCGTCGGCCCCGCCGCCTCCAGCGCGTTCCAGAACGGCATCCGCTCCATCAACGCCGACGCGATCAGCCTCTTCCTCCAGCCCGGACGCTTCGAGCAGGTGCAGGACGGGCTGATCATGAGCATCGACGAGGCCCGCGGCCCGAACGTGCGCGGCCTCTTCCTCGCCGACACGCGCGACCCGACGCTCGACCTCACCTATTTCGCTCGCGAAGCGTCGATCGTGGAGCGCGAGGGGCAGTCCTATCTCGTCCTCGACGACGGACAGCTCCATCGCAAGCGCAACGGCGACGGCTCGGTCTCGATCATCGAGTTCCAGACCTACGCCTTCGACCTCGCCAATCTGCGTCCGGTCGAAACGCGCGACTGGGTGCGCATGTCCGAGCGCTCGACGCGCGAACTTCTCAACCCCGACCCCAACGATCGGGTCTACCAGCTCCATCCGAACCGCTTCACCGAAGAACTCGCGCAACGCCGCACGGACTGGCTCTATCCCATTGCCTTCGCACTCTGGGCGCTGATCGTCGCGGGGCACCCGCGTACCAACCGTCAGGGTCCGGGCCCGGCGATGGCGCTCGGGCTCGGCGGATCGCTTCTTCTCAAGGCTGGTGGCTTCGTCGCTCTCTCGCTGGTCAGCGACGACCCGCGCTACGTGGCGCTGGCCTACGGCCTGCCGCTCGGCGCGATCGCGCTCGACCTCGTGCTCCTGTGGCGCAACGTCAACGTCAGCGAGACACGGGCCGTGCGGGCCGTGAGCGAGGCCATGCTCTGGATCGGTGCCCACCTCCGGCGCCTCGTCCCAAGCAGCCGGACCGGAAAGGCGGCCGGCGCATGACGCGGTGGACGCTGAACCTCTATTTCCTCCGCCGCTTCCTGGTCAGCTTCCTGTCGACCTTCGTGGCCGTGTTCGCGCTCGTCTACCTCGTCGACATGATCGAGGTCAGTCGCCGCGGTCTTCCCGGCGACGTCGGCTTCGACACGATCGCGACGATCTCGGCGCTGCGCGTTCCCGCCTTCATCGAGCAGGCGTTCCCGTTCATCGTCCTGTTCTCGGCGATCTTCACGCTGGTGTCGCTGAACCGGAAGATGGAGCTCGTGGTCGCCCGTGCGGCGGGCGTGTCGGTCTGGCAGATGCTGGCGCCGTTCATCGCCGGCGCCTTCCTTATCGGCGTCGTGTCGGTCGCGATCTACAACCCCCTCGCCTCCTTCGCGCAGGGCAAGGCCGCGCAGCTTCAGACCGAGAACGCCGGCTCGATGCAGACGACGACCGAGCGCGCACCCTGGCTGCGCCAGAGCGGCAAAGGCGTCGAATCGATCATCGGCGCGAAGGTCGTGGCCGATCGCGGCGCGACCCTCGGCAGCGTGACGGCGTTCCTGCTCGATGGCGAGGGCGTGGTGCGCGAGCGCATCGACGCGCCGGTCGCCCACCTGCGGGACGGCGCCTGGCACATCGAGGACGCCAGCGTGACCCGAATCGGATCGCCGCCCGTCAACGAAGGCGAGCGTGTGATCCCGACGACACTCCTGCCCGAATACATCGAGCAGCGGCTCGCCGATCCCGAGACGATCTCCATCTGGGAACTTGCGCCCAAGATCGAGGTCGCCCGCAGTCTCGGCTACAATGCGGATGCCTTCGCGATGCGGCTGAACGCCTTGATCGCAAGGCCTGCGCTGTTCGTCGCGATGGTGCTGGTCGCCGCAACAGTGGCTGTGCGTTACACGCGCATCGGCCAGTCCGGACGCATGATCGTCAGTGGTATCGCGGCCGGCTTCGTGCTTTACGTCGTTACTTTCCTCGCGCAGGCGCTGGGAAGCAATTCCGTGGTTCCGCCCGTCATCGCGGCGTGGTTCCCGGTCGTGGCGGCAGGATTGTTCGGGACGACGATCCTGCTCCATCAGGAGGATGGTTAGTATGACAGCGAGGGGGAACCCGCGCCGTGCCGAGACCGGGGGCTGGTCGAAGGCGAAGGGCGCTCTGTTGGCGGGTGTGGCCGTGGCCGCCCTCGCCTCAGCTTCGCCTGCGCTGGCGCAGGCTTCGCTCGGGCAGCTCGGCGGCTCCGTGTCGGTGCCCGAGGGAACGCAGCTGTTCCTGGAAGCCGACACCGTCACCTACGACAGCGACCGCCAGGTCGTTCGGGCCGCCGGTGGCGTCCAAATCGACTACGGCCCCTACAAGCTCGTGGCGAAGGACATCGTCTACGATCAGGCTAGCCGGAGGCTCGTGGCCTCGGGCGACGTCGAACTGATCGAGCCGACCGGCAACCGGATCTATGCCGACTCCATCGACGTGACCGACGACTTCGCGAACGGATTCGTTCAGGCGCTCCGCATCGAGACGCCGGACAACACCCGCTTCGCTGCCGGCCAGGCGGTCCGCCGCGACGGCGCGGTGACGACGTTCGAGCGCGGCGTCTACACGGCCTGCGAAGCCTGCGAGAAGCACCCCGATCGCCCGCCCCTGTGGCAGGTGAAGGCGCGTCGCATCGTCTGGGATCAGAACGCCAAGGTCATCCGATACTACGGCGCGCGCTTCGAGCTGTTCGGAAAGCCGCTTGCCTACCTCCCCTACTTCGCCTCGCCGGACCCCACCGTGAAGCGGCAGAGCGGCCTTCTTGCCCCCGCGTTCAAGTCCTCCGACAAGACCGGCTTCGGCGTTCGCATACCCTACTATTTCGCGATCGACGATTCGTCCGACGCCACGATCGCCGGCACCTACTTCACCAAGCAGGGCTTCCTCGCCGAGGCCGAATACCGCAAGGCCTTCGAGAACGGCTACATCACCCTGCAAACGGCCGGCATCAGCCAGGCCAACCCCGAGCGCTTCGGCGATTTCCGGTCGGACAACGTCACGAGCTTCGCCGATCCGGTGGACGATGCCCGTGGCATGGTCGGCACGACCGGGCGCTTCGCCCTCAACGATCGCTGGACGTTCGGCTGGGACATTCTCGCCCAAACCGACCCGAACTTCTCGAACGTTTATGAGATCCAGAACTTTTCGCAGATCTATCGCACGTCCGAGGTCTATCTGACCGGGCTCGGCGACCAGAGCTTCTTCGACCTGCGCGGCCAGAAATTCGACGTCCAGACCGAGAACACGCTGACCGACCGCGTCCAGCCCTATGTCTGGCCGACGCTCGACTATCAGCGGATCGAGGAGAACCCGGTTCTCGGCGGCCAGCTCGAGTACAACGTCAACGTCACGAACCTCACGCGGAACGCGTCGAGCCCCGGTTTCCTTCTGATCTGCCAGAGCGAGTTCACCGTCTCGGGCATCTGCGAGCAGGGCAACGGCTTCCCGTTCCGCACCGACTATTTTCGGCGCAACGGGCTGGAAGGCGACTATTCGCGCGCGACCTTCGACGCCCGCTGGCGCCGGACTTACACGACCGACGGTGGTCTACAGATCACCCCCTCGCTTTCCGGCCGCGGCGATCTCTACCGCGCCGACATGAGCCAGATCGGCTACGCCAACGGCACGGCGTTCGGTCTCGGCGGCGTAGAAGTGGACGAGGCCGGTGGCCGCGCGATGGCGACGGCCGGGCTGGAAGCCCGCTACCCCTACCTGATCGAAACCGCGAACACGCAGCACGTCATTACCCCGATCGCGCAGCTGCTTGTCCGCCCGAACGAGATGGACGCGGGCCGACTGCCCAACGAGGACGCCCAGAGCCTCGTCTTCAATGCGGCCAATCTCTTCGACGAGGACAAGTTCTCGGGCTACGACCGCATCGAGGGCGGCACGCGCGCCAATGTCGGCGTCCAGTACAGTGGCGTCTTCGGCGCCGGCTACTCGCTCGATGCCCTGATCGGCCAGTCGTTCCACATCGCCGGCGACAACCCCTACGCGCAGATCGACTACGCGCTCGTCGGCTTCGAATCCGGCCTTGAGACCGACCGCTCGGACTACGTGTCGGCCGTCGCGCTCTCGACGCCCTACGGCGTCAGCCTCGGCGCGCAGGGCCGCTTCGACGAGAAGACGCTCGACGTGAACCGTGCCGATGTGATGGCCGGCGTCACCGTCGGCCGCCTCGACACTGCGGTGACCTACTCGCTGATCGGTGCCCAGCCGATCTACAGCTTCCCGCAGGATCGTCATCAGGTCACGACGTCCGCGTCGCTGAAGGTCACCGATCAGATCCGTACGTTCGGCTCGTTCTCCTACGACATCGAGAACAAGGCGGTGATCAACCGGTCCTTCGGCGTCGGCTATGCCGACGAGTGCTTTAGCCTCATCGCCGAGTACCAGAACACGAACGACCGCTACAACCTCCAGTCGTCGGAGTCGAAGCTGATGTTCAAGCTTGCGCTGCGCACGCTTGTCGACGCAGATTTCGGTTTCGGGCTTGGAAGCGGCGGCTGATTGCGGCTAGAAGACCATCGTTTCGCCAAAGCTCGACGCTAGCCATGCGTCGAGCGCGAAGGCCGTTGGGCACGCTGGCGGGAATCGGGAGACACGAGAGACCATGATCGCACGCAACTTCACCGTCCGACTTGCGGTCTGTTCGCTGCTCGCCTCGCCCCTCGCGCTGGCCGCGACCGCCACGTTCTCCTCGCCCAGCATGGCCGAGTCCGAGATCAAGGTGGTGGTCAACAAGCAGCCGATCACCACCTACCAGATCCAGCAGCGCGCGGCGTTCCTCAAGCTGCGCCGGGCGCCGGGCGGGACCGAGGCGGCCACGAACGAGCTGATCGACGAGGCGATCAAGCGTCAGGAAATCGCACGACGCCGCATCAACATTCCCGACGCGGCGATCGACGAGGCCTTCGGCCGCTTCGCCAAGGACAACAAGCTCACCGAAGCCCAGCTGGCTGAAGTCCTGTCGCGCGCGGGCTTCTCCGCCAAGGGCTTCAAGGACTATATCCGCGTCCAGATGGGCTGGGGCCAGGCGGTGATCGCCAATGTCCGCCAGACCGAGCGGCTGTCCGAGCAGGATGTCGTCGCGCGCATGCTGAAGGAAGGCGGCGCGAAGCCCAAGGTCACCGAATACTCGCTCCAGCAGGTGATCTTCGTCGTCCCCAACGACAAGCGCGGCGCGCAGCTTGACCGTCGCATGTCGGAGGCTAATAACCTTCGCCAGCGCTTCACCAATTGCCAGGCGACCTACGAGACCGCGCGCGGCCTGCGCGACGTGACCGTTCGCGATCTCGGCCGTGTCGCCGAGCCGGAGCTTCCGCCGCGCTGGAAGGACGACATCATGAACACGAGCCGCGGCCGCGCGACCAAGCCGCAGGCGACCGAGCGCGGCGTCGAACTGATCGGCGTCTGCGACACGCGGACCGTGTCCGACGATCAGGTGGCTGCGATGGTGTTCCAGGAGAAGGACCTCGCTGCCATGGGCAAGAAGGAGCCCGACAAGGACTACCTGAACAAGCTGAAGGACAAGGCGACGATCGTCCGTCGCTGACGTGTCCTCCGCGCTCGCTTCCCTTCCGCTGGCCGTATCGGTCGGCGAGCCCTCCGGTGTCGGCGTCGACATCACGCTGGCGGCCTTTCAGCGCCGCCAGTCCCTCGGCCTCCCCCGCTTCTTTCTAATCGCCGATCCCGAGATGGTCGCGCGACGCGCGGAGCGCCTCGCCCTCGACGTTCAGGTGCGGACCATCGGCAGCCCGGCCGAGTGCGGCGCCGACGGGGGGTTCCTCGACATCCTGCCGCTCGTCAACCCGCATTCCGAAGCGCCGGGCCGCCCCGATCCCGCCAACGCGGCCGGCACGATCGAGGCGATCGACCGGGCGACGCGACTCGTTCTCGACGGCGCCGCTGCGGCCATCGTCACCAACCCGATCGACAAGAAGGCGCTCTACGACGCCGGCTTCCGCCATCCGGGCCATACGGAATACCTGGCCGATCTCTGCACGAGCCTGACAGGCCGGGCGTGCCAGCCCGTCATGCTCCTGACGGGCCCGGACCTCTCCTGCGTGCCAGTCACGATCCATATCCCGCTGGCCGACGTGCCGGCGACGCTGACCTCTGAACTCATCCTGTCGACCGCCCGCATCGTGGCCCGTGACCTCAGCGTCCGCTTCGGACTGGAGCGTCCGCGCCTCGCGTTGTCAGGCCTCAATCCGCACGCGGGCGAGCGGGGTGCGATCGGTCGCGAGGACGAGAACGTCATTCGCCCTGCGGTCGAGATCCTGCGCACGGAAGGGTTCGACGTCGTCGGCCCGTTGCCGGGCGATACGATGTTCCACCCGGAAGCCCGCGCGCGTTACGACGTCGCCGTCTGCATGTATCACGACCAGGCCCTCATCCCCGCCAAGACCCTCGCCTTCGACGAGACCGTCAACGTGACCCTCGGACTTCCCATCATCCGGACGTCGCCCGACCACGGAACGGCAGCCGATCTGGCGGGGACCGGCACGGCGCGGCCGAACAGCTTCATCGCGGCCCTTCGTCTCGCGGGCCGAATGGCGGGAAATGGCGCTGCGGTCGAGGACGCGGCAGCTTGAGCGTCGCGTTCGACGGTTTGCCGCCGCTCCGCGAGGTGCTGGAGGCGCACGGGCTCGATCCGCGTAAGGCGCTCGGCCAGAACTTTCTCCTCGATCTCAATCTGACCGGGCGCATTGCCCGGCAGGCCGCGCCGCTGGAAGGCACGACCGTGGTGGAGGTGGGGCCGGGTCCCGGTGGGCTGACGCGCGCGCTCCTCGCGCACGGCGCGGGCAAGGTCATCGCGATCGAGAAGGACCCGCGCTGCATCCCGGCGCTGGAGGCGATTGCTGCCCACTACCCCGGTCGCCTTCACGTCATCGAAGGCGATGCGCTGGCGATCGATCCGGCGGACCTGACCGACGGTCCGTTCAAGATCGTCGCCAACCTGCCCTACAATGTCGGCACGCAGCTCCTCTTGAACTGGATCACGGGTCCCGCCTGGCCCCCGCGCTGGACCGACCTGACGCTGATGTTCCAGAAGGAGGTCGCCGAGCGGATCGTGGCCGGGCCGGACGACGATCACTACGGGCGCCTCGGCGTCCTGTGCGGATGGCGTTGCAACGCGGAGATTCTCTTCGATGTCTCGCGCGAGGCGTTCACGCCGCCCCCGAAGGTGACGTCGGCGATCGTCCGCATCGTACCGAAAGCGGCTCCGCTTTCCGCCCGTCTTGCCGACATCGAGCGTGTCACGGCCGCCGCCTTCGGCCAGCGCCGGAAGATGCTCCGGCAGAGCGTCAAGCCGATCGGCGGAGAGGCGCTTTTGAACCGCGCGGGCATCGACCCGACGCGGCGGGCCGAAACGCTGTCGGTCGAGGAGTTCGTTCGCCTCGCCAACGCACTGGCCGGCTGACGGGATCAGATCCCGTCGAGTTTGCCGATATCGGCGGACGCCTGTTCGAGAAGAACCGAGGTGAAGTCGAAGAGGCCCGGGCGCCGGTCCCGGCGCAGACGCTCGGCGTTGACGATCGACTGCACGGCGGAGAAGGCACGGTTGAGATCGTCGTTGATCACGACATATTCGTAGTCCCGCCACCGCTCGATCTCGACCTTCGCGTTGCGCAGGCGCATGGCGATCGTCTCGCTCGAGTCTTCGGCGCGACGCAGAAGGCGCGACTTCAACTCTTCCATCGACGGCGGCAGGATGAAGATCGACACGATATCGGCCTTCGCCTTTTCCTGCAGCTGAAGCGCGCCCTGCCAATCGATGTCGAACAACATGTCGCGCCCGTCCCGCATTGCCCTCTCGGCGGCCTCGCGCGGGGTTCCGTAGAGATTGCCGTGGACCTCGGCCCACTCGAGCAACGCGTCGCCATCGCGAAGGCGGAAGAACTCGTCACGCGAGATGAAGTGATAATGCACGCCGTCGATCTCGCTCGGGCGGCGCGTGCGGGTCGTCACGCTGACGGACAGGGAGAAGCGGGTGTCCTGCTCGAGAAGGCTGCGGGCGATGGTCGACTTCCCGGCTCCGGACGGCGACGAAATGACGAGCATGAGCCCGCGCCTGGCGATCCGGATGGGGGACTCGATGTCGGCCTGAAGTTTCATTCGATGTTCTGAACCTGTTCGCGCAACTGGTCGACGACGACCTTCAACTGAAGGCCGATGGCGGTCAACGAAGCCGCATTGGACTTGGAGCACACCGTATTCGATTCCCGGTTAAATTCCTGCGCCAGGAAGTCGAAGCGGCGGCCGATCGGCGCGTCCTGCGCCAAAAGCTCGTGCGCCGCGTGCAGATGGGCCCTCAATCGGTCGAGTTCCTCGCGGATATCGGCTCTCGTGGCGATCAAGGCGGCTTCGGCATGAAGCCGCGCCGGATCGAGCGAGCCGGCGGCCTCCGTCAGTTCGGCCACCTGACGGGCGAGGCGATCGCGGATGACGTCCATCCGACGGCTCGGATCATTCTCGGCGTCTTCAACGAGGCGCCCGATTTCGCGAAGGCGATCTTCCAGGATCGACTGCAGCTGCCGCCCTTCTCCAGCGCGGGACACGACGAGACGCTCCACGGCGTCTTCGAGGGCTGCAAGGATATCGCGCTGGCGCAGTGCGTCGTCCTCGGGACTGGGCACGCGCTCGGCCACGTCGATGACGCCGCGCAGAGCCAGCAGGCCGTCGGCGGACGGCAGCGTCGCGTGCCCGTCCCGGACGAGCTCCCCCGATAGCCGCAGCACGGCGTCCAGCATCTCGCGATGGATGACGAACGGCAGCGCTTCGTCGGCTGCCCGGCGGACACTGAGCGAAACCTGAACATTGCCTCGGCCGAGACGGCTGCCCACGATGCGGCGGACCTCCGCCTCGATCCCCTCGAACCCCGGCGGGAGACGCAGACGGACTTCCAGCGTCTTGCCGTTGACGGAGCGCAGTTCCCAAACGAAGTCCGCTCCCGCGGTCGCGCCCTCCACACGGGCGAACCCGGTCATGCTGTTCACCGGCATCCGCTCAACAACGCTCCTCGATCCGCCGGGTCCGGCTCACTGCGGCTTCACTGTGCAACGGCAGGGTCGTCCGGCGAGGCGGCGTCGGCCCGCCCCGCCGCGGCGGCGCGCTCGATGTCGCGGTAGCGCCGAACGTTGGCGTTGTGCTCGTTCAGCGTGCGGGCGAAGGCATGGCCGCCTGTGCCGTCCGCCACGAAATACAGGTCCTTGGTGTCCAGCGGATGCGCGACCGCTTCCAGCGACGCCCGCCCGGGATTGGCGATCGGGCCGGGCGGAAGGCCGCGGATCACATAGGTGTTGTAGGGGCTGTTGCTGGCGATGTGCGACTGGCGGATCGGCTCGTCCGACGGTTTGCCGGCCCCGCCCCAGACCCCGTAGATGATCGTCGGATCGGATTGCAGCCGCATGCCTTCGCGCAGACGATTGATGAACACCGAGGCCACATGCGGACGCTCTGACGCGATGCCGGTTTCCTTCTCGACGATGGAGGCCAGCGTTACGAACTCGCCGATGTCCTTGACCGGAAGGTCATCCTGACGGCCCTTCCAGATCTCTTCGACGAGTTCCGACTGCGCTTCCTTCATGCGATCGACCATCGCGGCGCGGGTCATGCCGCGCGTGAACGTGTAGGTCTCCGGCAGGAGCGTTCCCTCGGCGACCATCGGAGGCATGTCGCCCACCAGCACCGGATCGGACTCGAGGCGGGCGTAGATCTGCTGGATCGTCCAGCCCTCTGGGATCGTCACGGCGTGCTGGATGGAATTGCCGCTGCGAAGGGTGTCCATCACGTCGCGCATGCTGGAGCCGGGGGCGAAGGCGTACTCGCCGGCTCGAATGCCGGTATCGCCGCGACCGCTTAAGCCCTCCATGGAGGCGACGCGCACGCCGTACTCGAAGACCTGGGCGTCGCTGACGATGCCGGCGCGCTCCAAGCCGGCCGCAATGCTCTCCAGCCCTGCCCCGCGATTGACGAGATAGGTCGCCTCGGTCTTCAGTGGCCCTGTGCTGTCGAAGGTCTGCTTGCCCCAGTAGAAGACCAGTCCGCCCGCAATCGCCGCCAGCAGCGCGAGGCTGAACCCGAAGTTCATCAGGATGACGAAGCCGTTCCGCGCATGGCGCGATCGGCGCTTCGGTTTGGTGCGGCGGGTCGGCTCCTCGCCGGCTGGCGGAAGCTGTTCGTCGAAACCATGGGTCACGGCGGACCTCCCTGTACCAGTTGCAGGTGAGCGCCCGTCCTTCGCGCCCGCCCGGCCAGACCACCGGCGGACGCAGCCGCCCGACTGCCGGTATCACTCAGCAGGTAGCAACATTCGAATGTGGCGAAAGCCCGTAGGCTTCAGCTTTCGAAGCGCCGCAGGACCACCGATGCGTTGGTGCCGCCGAACCCGAACGAGTTCGACAGGGCGATATCGATCTGCTTCTCGCGCTTCTTCAGCGGGACGAGATCGATCTTGGTCTCGACCGACGGATCGGCGAGGTTGAGAGTCGGCGGAGCGACGTTGTCGCGGATCGCGAGCGTGGCGAAGATCGCCTCCACGGCGCCCGCGGCGCCGAGAAGATGCCCGATCGCGGACTTCGTCGAGGACATGGCGATCGTCGACGCGGCGTCGCCGACGAGGCGCTCGATCGCGCGTAGCTCGATCTCGTCGCCGAGCGGCGTCGAGGTGCCATGCGCATTGATGTAGTCGATCTGATCGGCGGTGATGCCGGCGCGCTTCAGCGCGGCCTTCATGCAGCGATAGGCGCCGTCACCGTCTTCGGCCGGTGCCGTGATGTGGTGCGCGTCACCGGAGAGGCCGTAACCGATGACCTCGGCATAGATGCGGGCACCGCGCGCGCGGGCGTGCTCGAGTTCCTCGAGAACGACGATACCGGCACCCTCGCCCATGACGAACCCGTCGCGGCCCTTGTCGTAGGGGCGCGAAGCGGCCGTCGGGTCGTCGTTGTAGCTGGTGGAGAGGGCGCGGCAGGCCGCGAAACCCGCGAGCGACAGGCGCCCGACCGGGGATTCGGCTCCGCCAGCGACCATCACATCCGCGTCGCCGAGCATCACGAGGCGCGCTGCGTCGCCGATCGCATGAGCGCCGGTCGAGCAGGCGGTGACGACGGAATGGTTCGGACCCTTCAACCCGTTGCGGATCGAGACGTGGCCCGACGCGAGGTTGATGAGGCTGCCCGGAATGAAGAAGGGGCTGATCCGTCGCGGGCCCTTCTCGGCCAGGATCAGCGAATGGCGCTCGATGCCTTCGAGACCGCCGATGCCCGATCCGATCAGAACGCCGGTGGCGCACTGGTCGTCGTAGCTTTCGGGATGCCAGTCGGCATCGTCGAGGGCTTCGGCAGCAGCGGCTACGGCGTAGACGATGAAATCGTCAACCTTGCGCTGCTCCTTCGGCTCCATCCAGAGATCGGCGTTGAACGTGCCGTCGGAGCCGTCACCGCGCGGGATCTGGCATGCGATCTGACAGGGCAAGTCCGAGACGTCGAAACTCTCGACCCGGCGAGCCGCGCTGCGGCCCTCCAGCAGACGCTTCCATGTCACATCGACGCCCGCCCCGAGAGGGCTGACCATTCCGACGCCGGTGATGACGACTCGTCTCATTCCGAACTCTTAAAATGAAGGGCGGGCTTAGCCCGCCCGCCGATCTCAGGCCTGGTTCTTCTCGATGAACTTCACGGCGTCGCCGACCGTGAGGATCGTCTCGGCCGCATCGTCCGGAATCTCGACGCCGAACTCTTCTTCGAACGCCATGACGAGCTCGACCGTGTCGAGGCTGTCGGCACCGAGGTCGTCGATGAACGAAGCGTTCTCGGTGACCTTCTCCTGCTCGACGCCCAGGTGCTCGACGACGATCTTCTTCACCCGTTCAGCGGTATCGCTCATGGTCATTCCTCTGTTGAGATGGCTTTCGCCGTTTCGTTAGCCGCCGGGGTCCCGTTAATCAAGCGTTACCCCGCCAGTGCTGATCCGAGCCCCATCTGCCAGATGTGGGCGGATTCGGTAGATCGGCGAGACCTGCGGCTTAGCATGGCGAAAGCGCGCTGGCCAAGCCGGGTTCAGATCATCGCCATGCCGCCGTTGACGTGCAGCGTCTGGCCCGTCACGTAGGCCGCCTGCTCCGACGCGAGATAGAGCGCCGCCGCCGCGATCTCGGACGGCTGGCCCATGCGGCGCATGGGGATCGCCCCCATGATCGCTTCCGTCTGCTTCTCGTTGAGCTTGCCGGTCATGGCGCTTTCGATGAAGCCCGGCGCGATACAGTTCACGGTCACGTTGCGCGACGCGATTTCCTGGGCGAGCGACTTCGAGAAGCCGATCATGCCGGCCTTCGCCGCGCAGTAGTTGGTCTGGCCCGGGTTGCCGGTGACGCCGACGATCGAGGTGATGTTGACGATCCGGCCGTAGCGGCGACGCATCATCTGATGGGTCAGCGCGCGTGTGAGACGGAAGACGGCCGTCAGGTCGACCTCGAGGACGCGGTCCCAGTCGTCGTCCGACATACGGACGAACAGCCCGTCCTTGGTGATGCCGGCATTGTTGACGAGGATGTCGACACCGCCGAGTTCCTTGTCGGCGGCTTCGGCAAGACCGCTCTGCCCTTCGCGACTGCCGAGGTCCGCCGGAAACACATGGACGCGCTCGCCGAGCGAGCCAGCGAGTTCATCGAGCTTCTCACGACGCGTGCCGTGAAGCCCGACGGTCGCGCCGGCCTGATGGAGCGTGCGCGCGATGGATTCGCCGATGCCGCCGCTGGCGCCCGTGACGAGGGCCTTGCGGCCGGAAAGATCGAACATGTGCCGCTTCCTTGCGTTGGAGAATGTCAGGCGAGGCGCGACAGCGCCGGCTCGATGTCGGCCGGCTTGCCGACGCTGACGGCCGACAGACGCGAATCGATGCGCTTGGCGAGACCCGACAGGACCTTGCCGCTGCCGACCTCGAACAGGAGATCGACGCCGCCGTCGGCGACATAGGTCATGCTTTCGCGCCACCGCACCTGACCCGTCACCTGCTCGACGAGATGCGTCCGGATTTCCTCCGGGTCGGAGATCGCCGAGGCGAGGACGTTGGCGACGAGCGGAACCCGCGGCGAGACGAGCGTCGCCGTGGCGAGCGCCTCCCGCATCTTGTCGGCGGCCGGCTGCATGAGCATCGAGTGGAACGGGGCCGACACCGACAGGGCGATCGCGCGCTTGGCGCCGGCGGCCTGCGCAGCCTCCATCGCGCGCTCGACCGCCGCCTTCGTGCCGGAGATGACGATCTGTCCCCCGCCGTTGTCGTTGGCGATCTGGCAGACGCCGCCCTGCCCGGCCTCCGCGCAGACGGACTGCAGCGTCTCGTGGTCCAGTCCGAGAATGGCGGCCATCGCTCCTTCGCCGGGGGCGACGGCGGCCTGCATCGCATCACCGCGGATCCGCAGGAGTCGCGCGGCGTCGGCGATCGACAGCGAACCTGCGGCGGCGAGCGCAGAGTATTCTCCGAGCGAATGGCCGGCGACGAACTCGGCGGAGCGACCCAGATCGAACCCGCGGGCCTCCATCGCCCGCATAGCCGCAAGCGATACGGCCATCAGCGCCGGCTGGGCGTTGGCGGTGAGGGTCAGCTTGTCTTCCGGGCCGTTCCAGATGACATCGCTCAGCTTCTCGCCGAGCGCCTCGTCCACTTCCTCGAAGACGCGACGGCTTTCGGGAAAGGCATCCGCGAGTTCACGGCCCATTCCGACGGCCTGGCTTCCCTGTCCCGGAAAAACAACCGCGAGCGTCATCGCTTTCTCCCACTTCGTTCGAATGTCGCGTAGTGAGGAGACGGGCGCGGCCTGTCAAGGCGATGCGCCCCGTCGCGGGGCGCATTCACGCTTGGCTGCGCACGGAACGCTCGTCGCGGCGTTAAGACCTCGGAAACCCTGGCACCCTTACGCTGCGGCAGTCGTTGGCACAAAACCGGTCGCCGAGACCTTTAGTGACCGGACCGAGGGCGCAGTCCCTCGGCGCGACAAACATGAAGCAGGGAGCGAATCGAGTGACGGAACGCACGGATCACACCGGGCGGGATGGTCGCGGTCTTGTATCGGCCCCGACCACTCACCGCGACTTCGAAATCCTTTCCACCGTTCCGGTTGGCGTGCTCGTCCTGCGTCGCGACGCATCCTTTCTCTTCGCCAACGAAGCCGCTGCGAGCCTGTTCGGCGGAACCGCTGCGCTGTCCTGCCTCGCCGAGACGTTCTGCCCGACGGACGGCACGGACCTGGAGGACAACCTGCGCCAAGGGCATCGCTTCGAGGCCATCGTCGCGGGCATGGACAGCCATCGACAGGTGATGGTGAGCGTCGCGGAACTGGCGAGAGCCGACGAGCCCGACTTCGTCGTCAGCCTAACCGACATCACCGAACTGAAGCGCGCCACCGAACATGCGGAGTTTCTGGCGCATCACGACCCTTTGACACGGCTCGGCAACCGTACCCTTCTCCAGTCCGTATGGGATGCGGTGGAGGAGCGGCTCTCCGCGGGGGAAGCCTATATCCACGCGCTGGCCCTTGATCTCGACCGCTTCAAGGAGGTCAACGATCAGCACGGCCACGCGATGGGCGATCTGGTGTTGCGGCAGGCGGCCGAGCGCATCCGCATGGCGGTCGGCGATGCCGGCCAGGTCTTCCGCTTCGGGGGCGACGAGTTCTTCGTGATGCTGGACGGACTGTCCCGAGAGACGGCCGTCGAGGTGGGACGCCAGATCGTCGAGACGGTCGGCGAGCCGATGTCCGTTCTCGGTCACCGGATCACGATCGGCTGCTCGGTCGGCATCGCCTCTGCGCCGCTCGACGGCACCCGCCGGGACGCACTCCATCGCGCCTCCGACATCGCCCTCTACGACGTCAAGCATCAGGGGCGCGGCGATGTCGCCTGCTTCGACCCCCTCCGCGAGCAATCCATGCTCGACCAGCGCCTTCTGCAGGCGGATCTGATCGTCGCGATGGCGAACGATGCCATCGAACTGCGCTTCGAGGCGCAGCACGACAGCGTATCCGGTGAGAACGAGAGCGTCGAAGCCGACCTGAGCTGGACGAACGCAAGGACCGGCCAGACGCTCGCTGCCGAGGATCTGAGGGCGCTGGCCGGGGAAGCCGGCCTGTCGTATCTCTTGGATCTCTGGTCGGTTCGCCATGCGGTCTCGCGGTTCGTCGAGCGCCACCCGGCGGGCAGCACCTGTCGCCACGTGGCGGTGACGGTCGACGCCGCGACGTTGAAGAATCCCGACCTCGTCGAGGCCGCCCTACGGGTCTTGGCGGACTGCGGACTGTCGCCGGATCGGCTCGAACTGCAGGTCGTGGAAAGCGCCGTCCTGGCGTCCTGCGATGCGCTGACGCCCGCGATCCGGCGCCTGACGGAAACGGGCGTGCGGATCGTCATCATCGGCTTCGGCGCCGGGCGGCCCGACCTCGGCTATCTCCGCTCGCTGGGCGTCGCGCGGCTGAAGCTCGACCGCAACCTTGCGGCGCGCATTCTCGGCGACGCGGACGCCGAGGCGATGATGGGAGCGGTCTGGACGCTCTGCCAGCGCCTCGGGATCGAGATGTCGGCCGACGGGATCGAGACCGATCGTCAATGGCGCGCCCTGCGACGCTTCGGACGCATGCGAGCGCAGGGGCCCTACTTCGCCGGCAGCGCAGAGCCGACCTCGGCGACCGTCAACCCCTGCGCCGACGCGGGCCTCGGTTGATCCGCGCCGGTTGCGGCTTGCCATCCGGGCCGTCCTCGTCTATGGCGTGCACCGTCATTGCCCGTGCGTTAGCCGGGGGCTGAACGGAAGGCGGTTCGTATCGGAACCGCTGGTTCGGGTTCGTACCCTGTCCGACTTCCCGTGTTCCCGCTCTCGACCGTCTCTATCGACGCGCCTTTCCGCCTTCGGCCGTTACGGCCACCAGGAGAGTCGCAGAGGCTTAGCCGCTGTCGCCGGGCAAATGCGCAACCGATGGAAAGGCAAACGCCATGGCTCTTTACGAGCACGTTTTCCTTGCCCGACAGGACATCAGCGGCCAGCAGGTCGAGGCGCTCGTGGATCAGTACCGCGGCGTGATCGAGGCCAATGGCGGCAAGGTCGGCAAGGTCGAGAATTGGGGTCTGAAGACCCTCACCTACCGGATCAAGAAGAACCGGAAGGCGTACTACACGCTGATGAACATCGATGCGCCGTCCGCGGCCGTCGACGAAATGGAGCGCCAGATGCGCTTCAACGAGGACATCCTGCGTTACATGACGATCCGCGTCGAAGAGCACGACGAGGGTCAGTCCGCGATGATGCAGAAGCGCGACGACCGTCCGCGTCGCGGCGACCGTGACGGTGGCGATCGCCCCCGCCGCGAGGATCGCCCGCGTCGTGAGGACGATGATCGTCCGCGCCGTCCGCGCAACGAGGAGGCCGCGTAATGGTCGACATCGCCCAGCTCCCCACGCGCCGTCCATTCCATCGTCGTCGCAAGTCCGACCCGTTCGCGTCGGGCGACTCGCCGAAGATCGACTACAAGGACGTCCGTCTCCTGCAGCGCTACATCTCCGAGCGCGGCAAGATCGTTCCGTCGCGCATCACGGCGGTTTCGCAGAAGAACCAGCGCGCCCTCGCCCAGGCGATCAAGCGCGCCCGCTTCCTCGGGCTCCTGCCCTACGTCCTGAAATAAGGACGGCGGGGCGCCTTCTCGCAGGCGCCCTCATCAGAGATCGGGCGGCGGACCTTCAGGCCCGTCGCCTTCCCTGTTTCACCGCGTTCGGCACCGGTGGAATCGATGGGATTCCAAGAGCCGAGTTGGGGCGATCGGTCCCCTAACTGCCGCAGGCAGGACAGCGAAACGAGCCCATGCCATTCACAGCCCTCCCCATCGGATTGGTCGCCGGCGTTGCCGCGGCTCTTCTGTTCGCCGGACTGGTCACCCAGTCGCCGGGCGCCGTGGTGCTGGCTCTCGCGGCTCCCATCCCCATTTTCATCGCAAGCCTCGGCTGGGGCAGCCGCGCCGGCTTCATCGCAGCCGCGACTTCGGCGGTCGCGATCGCGGCGTTCATGGGCACGTTCCTGTCCGGCCTCACGATGCTTCTCGGCTCGGCTCTGCCGGCAGCCGCGATCGGGCATATGGCGGGCCTCGCGCGCCCCCGCGACGACGGCAAGGGGCTCGACTGGTATCCGCTTCCGCGCCTGCTCTTCGCCATTCTCGCCATCGCCGCGGTGACCTGCGTCATCCTCGGCCTGCTCCTGAATTATGATGCTGCCGGCCTGGAGACCGCCGTCACGGAGGCGCTGTCGTCGCAGCCTGACAGCCCGATCAGCGATCCGCAGCAGCTGCGGGCCTTCGTCCGCTTCGTCGTGTCGGCGATCCCGTTCCTGCAACCCCTGATCACGGTCCTCGCCCTGGTCGCCTGCCTCTACGTCGCGGCCGCCGTCACTCGCCTCAGCGGCCGTCTGCCGCGTCCGAAGGACGACATTCCGGCAACGACGTCGCTGCCTCGCGCGGCGCTGCCGATCTTCGCCGTGGGGCTCGCCGCCTCGTTTCTCTCGGGCACGCCCGGTGTGCTGGGAGCCGTGGTGGCGGGTGCCTTCGGGACCGGGTTCACGCTGGTCGGTCTTGCCGCGATGCATCGCCGGACGCGCGAGAAGCCCGCGCGCGGCCTGATCCTGTTCTCGGCCTACGGCGCGATCTTTCTTCTGACCTTCCCGCTTCTGGCCTTCCTGGTCCTCGGCCTGTTCGACACGGCCCGGCACCGGCGGCCCAATTTTTCGCAAACCTGACCACTTACCAAAGGAAAAAGACCATGGAAGTCATCCTTCTCGAGCGTATCGCCCGCCTCGGCGGCCTTGGCGACACCGTGCGCGTGCGCGACGGCTTTGCCCGCAACTACCTCCTCCCGACCGGTCGCGCGCTCCGCGCCAACGAGGCGAACCGCGCCAAGTTCGAGTCGCAGAAGGCCTCGCTCATCGCCCGCAACGACGAGCGTCGTTCGGAAGCCCAGAGCGTTGCCGATCAGCTCGACGGCCTGCGCCTCGTGATCGTCCGCTCGGCCGGCGAGACCGGTCAGCTCTACGGTTCTGTCTCGGCGCGTGACATCGCCGACATCCTGAAGGAGCAGGGCTACAACGTGAACCGCAACTCGGTGGAGCTGAATGTTCCGATCAAGGCGATCGGCCTCCACACCGTGAAGCTCAACCTCCACGCCGAGGTGCAGGTCACGATCGAGGTCAACGTCGCCCGTTCGCAGGAAGAGGCTGAGCGCCAGGCCAAGGGCGAGAAGCTCAACTCGGCCGACGCGATCTACGGCGAGAACGAGGATGCCGTGGTTCCCGGCGGTGGCGAGTTCTTCGAGGAAGGCGCCGAGGACGAGGACGACCGCGGCTGATAAGTCTCAAGCGGCGGGCGAACGGCCCACTGCAGCTCGTTGCAAAAAGAGGGGTTTCCGGCTTTGGCCGGAGGCCCCTTTCTCGTTCCTGAGGCCGTTTAGCGGGCGAGCTCATCCACAGCTTGTCCACCGGCTTTCCCGAGGCCATCCACTGCGCGCCGTGCTTTTTCCGGTCCTCGCTCTCGAACCGTTGGCCCGGAACGCCCAACTCGGATAAGAGGAATGTTTACCCAATCCGACGAGGTCGAGCGATGGCGGAAGCCGCACGCAAATTCGAGGAGGAGGCGCCGCTCTACCGCGAGGCGCCGGCCAACATCGAAGCCGAACAGGCGCTTCTCGGCGCCATCCTGGTGAACAACGACGCCTATTACATCGTCCACGACTACCTGAAGCCCGAGCACTTCTACGAGCCGATCCACCGGGAGATCTTCTCCAAGGGCTCGGCAATGATCCGCATGGGCAAGATCGCGACGCCCGTGACGCTGAAGACGTTTCTTCCGGCGAACGACCGCATCGGCGACATGACGGTCGCGCAGTATCTCGCCCGGCTCGCGGCCGAGGCGACGACGATCATCAACACCAACGACTACGGCCGCGCCGTCTACGACATGGCGCTGCGCCGCTCGCTGATCCGCATCGGCGAGGACATGGTCAACGCCGCCTTCGACGCGCCGGTGGACGCCGAGCCGAAGGAGCAGATTGAGGACGCCGAAAAGGCCCTCTTCTCGCTGGCTGAGACGGGCCGCTACGACGGCGGCTTCCAGTCGTTCGAGGACGCGATGGCGCTGGCCATCGAAATGGCGGGCGCCGCCAAGGACCGCGACGGCGGCCTGTCGGGCATCTCGACCGGCATCCGCGAGCTGGACCGCCGTCTCGGCGGCCTCCAGCATTCCGATCTCATCATCCTCGCCGGGCGTCCCGCGATGGGCAAGACGTCGCTGGTGACCAACATCGCCTTCAACATCGCGGCCGCCTACGAGCCCGCCGAGCAGGCGGACGGCTCGTTCAAGGCGGCAAACGGCGGCGTCGTCGGATTCTTCTCGCTGGAAATGTCGGCCGAACAGCTGGCGACGCGTATTATCTCCGAGCAGTCGGAGGTCTCGTCCTCGAAGATCCGTCGCGGCTCGATCACCGACGCCGAATACTCCAAGCTCGTCGCCTGCACCGAGATGATGCAGAAGGCGCCGCTCTACATCGACCAGACGGGCGGCATCTCGATCGCCCAGCTCGCGGCGCGCGCCCGGCGCCTCAAGCGTCAGCGCGGCCTCGACGTGATGGTCATCGACTACGTTCAGCTGATGCAGGGCTCGGCCAAGACCGCCGGCAACCGCGTGCAGGAGATCACCGAGATCACGACCGGGCTGAAGGCGCTGGCGAAGGAACTGCACGTCCCGATCATCGCCCTCTCGCAGCTGTCGCGCCAGGTCGAGAACCGCGACGACAAGCGCCCGCAGCTGTCCGACCTTCGCGAATCCGGCTCGATCGAGCAGGACGCGGACGTCGTGATGTTCGTCTATCGCGAGGAATACTACCTGCAGGCGAAGGAGCCGAAGCTCGGCACCGACGAGCACATGAAGTGGCAGCAGGAGATGAACGAAGCCCGCGGCAAGGCGGAAGTGATCATCGCCAAGCAGCGCCACGGACCGACGGGCGCCGCACAGCTGGCTTTCCAGGCCGAGTTCACGCGCTTCACTGATCTCGCCGAGGAAAGCCACCTGCCCGAGCGCTACGAGTAGGCGGGCCGCCCGCGACACTCGTCGCAGGCGGCTTGATCGGTCAGCGAAGAAGGTTCGTCGTGGCGAGTTCGACGACCTCGTCGCCGCGCCCGGACATGATGGCGCGAAGCATGTAGAGGCTGAAGCCCTTCGCCTGCTCCGCTTGGATCTTCGGCGGAAGCGAGAGCTCCTGCCGCGCCGTCACGACGTCGACGAGCGCGGGCCCGTCATACGCGAAGGCTTCGCGGAGCGCCGGTTCCAGCGCATCCGAGTCCGACACGCGGATGCCGTACAGGCCGATCGTCTGCGCCATCGCTGCGAAATCCGGGTTCTGGAGATCGACATAGGTCGGCAGGTAACCCGCCGCCTTCTGCTCCATCTCGACGAACCCGAGCGAGCCGTTGTTGAAGACGACGATCTTGACCGGCAGCTTCATCTGGACCGCCGTCAGGAGTTCGCCCATCAGCATCGCGAGTCCGCCATCACCCGAGAGGGATACGACCTGCCGATCCGGAAAGGCCGCCTGCGCGCCAAGGGCCTGCGGCAAGGCGTTGGCCATCGAGCCATGGTTGAAGGAGCCGATCAGGCGGCGGCGTCCGTTCATCCTGAGGTAGCGCGCAGCCCAGACCGAGGGCGTTCCGACGTCGGCGGTGACGATCGCATCCTCGCTGGCGAGGTCGCTGACGAGCCGCGCGACATATTGGGGATGCAGCGGCTTGTAATCTCCGCGCGGCGTCGCGAGATCGTCCAGTCCTTCGCGCGCCTTTCGATAGTGGGCGAGCGCGGCGTCGAGGAACGCCCGGTCGCGGCCCATTGCGATCCTGCCGGCCAGCGCGGAAGCGAATTCACCCGCATCGGCCTCGACAGCCAGATCGAGCGGGACGCGACGGCCCAGCGCCGATGGGTCCGTGTCGACCTGAATGACTTTGGCGCCTTTGGGATAGAAGTTGCGATAGGGAAAGTCGGTGCCGAGCATCAGGAGCACGTCGCACTCCATCAGGGCATGATAGCCCGACGAGAAACCGATGAGCCCGGTCATCCCGACATCGAACGGGTTGTCCCATTCCATGTGCTCCTTGCCGCGATAGGCATGGACGATCGGCGCGGCCAGCCGATCGGCCAGGGCGACGACCGCGTCGTGCGCCCCGGCCGTTCCGGCGCCCGCCAGGATCGTCACCCGCTCCGACAGGTTGATGAGTGCGGCCGCTTGCGCCAGCGCCGCCTCGTCGGGCAGGCGGCGTGCGGGTATGGGGGCGGCGAACGGAGGCACCTCGCCTTCGATGTCCAGCATCGAAACGTCGCCGGGCAGGACGATCACCGCCACGCCCTTGCGCGCGATCGCCGTGCGCATCGCGCGGTGCAGCACTTCCGGCATCTGGCGGGGGTTGCTCACCAGCTCGCAGAAATGGCTGCACTCTCGGAACAGCTCGGTCGGATGGGTCTCCTGGAAGTAGCCTAGGCCGATCTCGCTCGACGGGATCTGGGCCGCGATGGCAAGGACCGGCACGTGATTGCGCTGGCAGTCGTAGAGGCCGTTGATGAGGTGAAGATTGCCGGGCCCGCAGCTGCCGGCGCAGACCGCGAGGTTGCCCGTCGCGGTCGCATCGGCTCCCGCAGCGAAGGCGGCGGCCTCCTCGTGCCGCACGTGGAGGAAGTCGATACGGCCGTCCTTCGCCTGCGCGGCGGTCAGCGCGTTCAGACTGTCGCCGGTCACCCCCCAGATGCGTTTGACGCCGGCCTCGGCGAGGGTCTGGATCATCAGTTGAGAGATCGTGGTCATCACATACTCCGGCGCCGGCTGCGGCTCTTCCGTTGACCGTGCCAGAACGACACCTTCCAGAGACCGTTCCCTGCGCAAGCAGCGATGCAGCCATGCGTTTCGAACGAGGCGCACGACACGCTGCCGACCGTGCGCTGACGCTTGTTTCCCGTTTGTTCTCATGCCATCTACGGGGCATCGATTACGTCGCGGTGCCCATGGCCAAGAACAAGACCACCTTCATCTGCCAGAACTGCGGTTCGGTGTTCACCCGCTGGCAGGGCAAGTGCGAAGCTTGCGGCGAATGGAACACGATCGTCGAGGAGAGCGACACCAACGGGATCGGCGGCGGGCCGCTGCGCTCCAAGCGCAAGGGGCGCCCGGCGGCCCTCATGCCGCTGTCGGGCGAGACCGAGGAGGCGCCGCGGATCGTGTCGGGCATCGCGGAACTGGACCGTGTGACGGGCGGCGGCTTCGTTCGCGGCTCCGCCCTCCTCGTCGGTGGCGATCCCGGTATCGGCAAGTCGACGCTTCTGATGCAGGCGGCCGCGGCGCTCGCGCGCGGCGGGCACAAGGTGATCTACGTCTCTGGCGAAGAGGCGGTGGCGCAGGTGCGCCTGCGCGCCCAGCGTCTGAAGGCCGCCGACACCAGCGTCCAGCTCATGGCCGAGACCAACATCGAGGACATTCTCGCGACGCTCGCGCAGGACAAGCGCCCCGATCTCGTGATCATCGACTCGATCCAGACGGTCTGGACCGACATGGCGGAATCGGCCCCCGGAACCGTGACGCAGGTGCGCGCCGGTAGCCAGGCGTTGATCCGCTACGCTAAGTCGAGCGGCGCGGCGGTGATCCTCGTCGGTCACGTGACGAAGGAGGGCCAGATCGCGGGGCCCCGCGTCGTCGAGCACATGGTGGACGCCGTTCTCTACTTCGAGGGCGAAGGGGGCCATCACTACCGCATCCTGCGCACCGTCAAGAACCGCTTCGGACCGACCGACGAGATCGGCGTCTTCGAGATGAGCGACATCGGCCTGCGCGAGGTCCAGAACCCGTCCGAACTCTTCCTCGGAGAGCGAAACGAGCAGGCGCCGGGCGCCGCCGTCTTCGCCGGCATGGAAGGCACACGCCCGGTGCTCGTCGAGATCCAGGCGCTCGTCGCACCCTCGACGCTCGGCACGCCCCGCCGCTCGGTCCTCGGATGGGACCAGCCGCGGCTCGCGATGGTGCTGGCGGTTCTGGAGGCGCATTGCGGCGTCCGCCTCGGGCAGCACGACGTCTACCTCAACGTCGCCGGCGGTTATCGCATTCAGGAACCGGCGGCCGATCTCGCGGTTGCGGCGGCGCTCGTATCGTCGCTGTCCGGCCAGCCGCTTCCGACCGACTGCGTCTATTTCGGCGAGATCAGCCTGTCCGGGTCCGTGCGTCCGGTCGCCCATGCGGGACAGCGTTTGAAGGAAGCGGAGAAGCTCGGGTTCCGCCAGTCGGTCCTCCCCTCGGCGAGCGCCGATCTTCCTCGGAACCGGGAGGTCGCGGCGCACGAGATCGAGAGCCTGCCGCACCTCGTGGCACGGGTGGCTGGACGCCAGCTTCAATCGGAGACTTGATTTTCCACTGTCTTCGCAGTGTAAGACACGGGTAACGGGCGTCGGCCGTGCCGCCCGATGGAAGCCAGACCGGAAAACGAATGACCGTCACCCTGCTGGATGCGATCCTGATCGCCATCATGCTCGTATCCGGGCTTCTGGCGATGGTCCGCGGGTTCTCGCGCGAGATCCTGTCGGTTCTGAGCTGGGTCGCGGCTGCCGCGGCCGCCTACGCCTTCTACGAGCGGCTGACGCCGTTCATGTCGAAATACATCCACAATGAGAAGATCGCACTGGTGGCCTCGGCCGCGGCCATCTTCTTCGGCACGCTGATCGTCGTGTCCTTCATTACGCTGAAGATCGCCGATTTCATCATCGATTCGCGTATCGGCGCGATCGACCGTACGCTCGGCTTCCTTTTCGGCGCGGCGCGCGGCCTGCTGCTCGTCGTGGTCGCCATGGTGTTCTTCAACTGGCTGACGCCGCCGCAGTCCGGCAACCAGCCGCCCTGGGTGGCACAGGCCCGCTCCAAGCCGTTCCTCGACGAACTCGGCAACCGCCTCGTGAGCGCTCTGCCCGACGATCCGCAGGAGACGATCCGCGATCGCTTCGGCACCCCGGCCCCGGCGGTCGACGGCGCTCCGGCCGGCGAGAATCCGGCAGCCGAGCAGCCCGGATCGATCGAAGATGCGATCCGTGACAGCGAAGACCAGCCGGCGGAAGCACCGGCGAACTGATGGCCGGCGGCCGACGCCGCCGGTCGGGAGGGAGAACAGCGGGGTCGGCGCGATGCGATCGCGCCGATCGCATTTTTGTTCGCGAAATCCGGTCGCCGTTCCCATATGCCGGGCGGAACCGGGCAGCGGGCCGGAAGCGGCCAGAACGGGTGTGAGATGACCAAGCTCTCCTTCGACGAACTCGACGGCGACACGCTGCACGAGGAGTGCGGCGTGTTCGGCATTCTCGGACACCCGGACGCGGCGACGCTGACGGCCCTCGGGCTCCACGCGCTGCAGCATCGCGGTCAGGAAGCGGCCGGTATCGTCACGTTCGACGGGCAGCAGTTCCACACCGAAAAGCGCATGGGCCTCGTCGGGGACCATTACACCGATCCCGCGACGCTGGCGAAACTGCCGGGCTTCGTCGCCATCGGTCACACGCGTTACTCCACGACCGGCGAAGTCGCGCTGCGCAACGTCCAGCCACTGTTCGCCGAGCTTGAGGTCGGCGGCATCGCCGTCGCCCACAACGGGAACTTCACCAACGGCCTGACGCTGCGCCGCCAGCTCATCGCCGACGGCGCCATCTGCCAGTCGACGTCCGATACCGAGGTGGTGCTTCATCTCATCGCCCGTTCCAAGCACTCGTCCTCTTCCGACCGCTTCATTGATGCGATCCGAAAGGTCGAGGGCGGCTACTCGATGCTGGCGCTGACCCGCACGAAGCTGATTGCCGCGCGCGATCCGATCGGCATCCGCCCGCTCGTGATGGGCGAACTCGACGGCAAGCCGATCTTCTGCTCCGAGACCTGCGCGCTCGATATCATCGGCGCGAAATACGTGCGCGACGTCGAGAACGGCGAGGTCGTGATCTGCGAGATTCAGCCCGACGGCTCGATCACGATCGACGCGCGCAAGGCGCCCTCCCCGCCGCCCGAGCGCCTGTGCCTCTTCGAATACGTCTATTTCGCCCGGCCCGACTCGGTCGTGGGCGGTCGCAGCGTCTATGTCGCGCGCAAGAACATGGGCGTGAACCTCGCGACCGAGGCGCCGGTCGAGGCCGACGTGGTCGTGCCGGTGCCGGACGGTGGGACGCCCGCCGCCCTCGGCTTCGCGCAGGCGAGCGGCATCCCGTTCGAATACGGCATCATCCGCAACCACTATGTCGGCCGCACCTTCATCGAGCCGACCCAGCAGATCCGCGCCTTTGGTGTGAAACTGAAGCACTCGGCGAACCGCGCGATGATCGAGGGCAAGCGTGTCGTGCTCGTCGACGATTCCATCGTCCGTGGAACGACGTCGGTGAAAATCGTCCAGATGATCCGCGATGCCGGCGCGCGCGAGGTCCACATTCGGGTCGCCAGCCCGATGATCTACTTCCCCGATTTCTACGGCATCGATACGCCCGACGCCGAGAAGCTGCTGGCGAACCAGCACGATTCGCTCGGCGCGATGTGCCGCTTCATCGGAGCGGACTCGCTCGCCTTCCTGTCGCTCGACGGTCTCTACCGCGCCGTCGGCGGCGTGGATCGCGACGCGGCCCGGCCGCAGTTCACCGACCACTATTTCACGGGCGACTACCCGACCCGCCTCCAGGACAAGGAAGCGGCGAGCAACGTCCACCGTCTCGCGGTGATGGCGAGCGGCTGAGCCGCCTGCCCGCCCGCCCTTTTCCCGTGTCAGGAGTTCCCAGCATGTCCGGCCAGCTCGAAGGGCGCGTCGCGCTCGTCTCCGGTGCCTCGCGCGGTATCGGCTATCATCTGGCCAAGCAGTTGGCGGCCGAGGGTGCGCATGTCGTCGCCGTCGCTCGCACCGTCGGAGGGCTCGAGGAACTGGATGACGAGATCCGGAAGGCCGGCGGATTGGCCACTCTCGTCCCGCTCGATCTGACCGACGGTCCCGGCGTCGACCGGCTGGGAGCTGCAATCCACGAGCGCTGGGGCAAGCTCGACGTGCTCGTCGTCAATGCCGGCGCACTCGGGACGCTGAGCCCGATCGGTCACATTGAGGCGAAGACGTTCGACCGCACGATGGCGATCAACGTCACGTCCGCCTGGCGCCTGATCCGCACGGTCGACCCGCTCCTGCGTGCTGCCGATGCCGGACGGGCGATCCTCCTGTCCTCGGGGGCGGCGCATTCCTGCAAGGCGTATTGGGGACTCTACGCAGCCACGAAGGCGGCGCTTGAAGCTCTCGGTCGCTCCTGGGCCGCCGAGACGCAGAACCTTGCGCTCCGCGTCAATCTGGTGAACCCCGGCGGCACACGCACGGCGATGCGCGCGCTCGCGATGCCCGGCGAGGACCCGGACACGCTGCCGACGCCGTCCGACGTCGCCGCGCGCATCCTGCCGCTCGCCTATCCGTCCTGCACCGAGACCGGCCGGCTGTTCGACGTCAGGCAGAACCGGTTCATGACCTATCACATGCCCGACTGACTTGGGTCAGGCCTCGTCGAGGCCTGTCGGCAGACCGTCGATGCTGACCGTGTTCTTCTCGCGGCGATAGGCGACGAGCCCTTCCTCGCCCTTCGCCTCGGCCCAGCGGTCGAGGACGGGGCGCTCGCCGACATGCTGGAAGAGCGGAACGGCGAAGCCGCACGAGGTCTGGACAAGATCGAGATCGATCGTCACGACTTGCCGGGCCCCGACCGGCTCCCCGTGCGGATAGTGCTCGGCGAGAAAGGCTGCATACGACTCGGAGCCGCGAAAATCGATCCGCGGCCGCCCATAGAGACGCAGGATCTGCGGCGCACCGTCGAAATTGCAGAACATCACCGTGGCGCGCCCGCCGGCCTTCGCATGCGCCGCCGTCTCGCTGCCGCTGCCGGTCAGGTCGAGATAGGCGACCGACCGGTCATCCAGCACATGGAAGTGGGTAGTCGAGCGCGGCGAGATGTTGACGCGGCTGTCCCCCGCCGCCGATCCGACGAAGAAGATCGCCTGGCGACCCATCATCTCGCGGTGCGCGGGCTCAATGCGTTCGAACTGCTTGGCCATCTCGTCAGGGCCTCTAGACGCTCGTCCGCCGCGCCTGCGCGCGATAGGAGCGGATGGAGAACGGGATCGTCGCGTAGTAGGCGATCGCCGTAAAGGTCAGCGTCTCCCAGAAGAAGCTGAGGAGAAGCCCGATATAGAGGACGACGACCAGCACCGCGGGCGCGACGTATTCGCGGCGAAGCGGGATGCTGATCGTCTTGCCGGAGTAGGTAGGGATGTGGCTCGCCATCAGCACGCCGACGACGACGAGGTAGATCGCCGCGGCGGCCGGTGTGATGTCCGGCAGGGCGACGTTCGAGGTGAACCCGAGATAGACCGGAAACAGCGCGAGGCCGGCCCCGGCCGGCGACGGGATGCCGGTGAAGTAGGCGCTTTTCCAGGCCGGCTTGTTGGGCTCGTCCAGCATCGTGTTGAAGCGCGCGAGGCGGAGCGCGCAGCCCGAGATGTAGAGGAGCGCGCAGATCCAGCCGAACGATCCGACATCGTGCAGCGTGTAGGCGTAGAGGAGGAGAGCCGGCGCGACCCCGAAATTGACGATGTCGGCGAGCGAGTCCATCTCGGCGCCGAACCGGCTCTGGCCGTTCACGAGACGCGCGATGCGCCCGTCGATGCCGTCGAGGAACGCCGCCCCCAACACCAGCCCGACGGCGAGTTCGAAGCGGCCCTCGAAGGCGAAGCGGATGCCGGTCACCCCGGCGCAGATCGACAGGATGGTGACGAGGTTCGGCAGGATCTGCCGGATGGTGATGCGCGAGGACGCGGCGGGCGGCGGTGCGATCGGCTCGGCCATCGCCTTAGTCCCGCCGGAAGGTCCAGGCCGGGTGGCCGGCCCCGTATTCGGCGATCACCGTCTCGCCAGCCACCGCCTTCTGTCCTTCGGCGACGCGCGGCACGGCACCGTCCGGCAGGTAGATGTCGAGGCGCGAGCCGAAGCGGATGAGCCCGAAGCGCTCGCCCGTCTCCAGATGCTCGCCGGCCCGCGAGAATACGACGATGCGACGGGCGACGGCGCCGGCGATCTGCACGACGCCGACCTCGCCGTGCGAGTTGGCGATGACCATCCCCGAACGCTCGTTGACTTCGCTCGCCTTGTCGAGCTCGGCGTTCTTGAAGAGGCCTTCCTTGTAGATGATCCGGTCGATGCGTCCGCGAACCGGCGCGCGGTTCACGTGGCAGTCGAACACGTTCATGAAGATCGAGATGCGCAGCAACGGCTCGTCGCCGAGGCCGAGATCGGCCGGCGGACGCACCAGCCCGACGAGCGACACCTTGCCATCCGCGGGGCTGACGACGAGGTCCTCGCCGACCGGCGTCGTGCGCGGCGGATCGCGGAAGAAGTAGGTGCACCAGACGGTGAGGATGAAGCCGATCCAGAGCAGCGGCTCCCAGAGAAGGCCGAGGAGCACGGAGGCGACGAAGAAGCCGGCGATGAACGGATAGCCGGCCCGATGGATCGGAACGAAGACGTTTCGGATCGAGGCGATCATATCCATCGAGACGGGAATCCTTTTCAGTGCCGAAAATGCGGCCGGCCCCGACACATAGGGGTAAACCGCTTGGGTCTCAACGCCGCATGGCGCGCCCTACTCGACCCCGGCCGGGCGGCGACGCTCGATGACGCCGAGTGCATCCGCCTCGCGGGCGCGGCGCAACGCCTCCTCTGCCTCGCTCGCCTCGCGCTGCATCGTCCACATCTCGGCGTAGAGCCCGCCAGCCGCCAGGAGCGCGCGATGCGACCCACGCTCCACGATCACGCCGGACCGGAGCACGATGATTTCATCCGCATCGATGATCGTCGACAGCCGATGGGCGATGGTCAGTGTCGTGCGCTGGCGCGACACGAGCTGAAGCGCGCTCTGGATTTCCTGCTCGGTATGGGTGTCGAGCGCGGACGTCGCCTCGTCGAGGACGAGGATCGGCGGGCTCTTCAGGATCGTGCGGGCGATCGCGACACGCTGCTTCTCGCCGCCCGACAGCTTGAGCCCGCGCTCGCCCACCATCGTGCCGTAACCGTCCGGCAGCGCCTCGATGAAGTGGGCGACCTGCGCCAGCGCCGCGGCCTGCTTCACCTCGTCCTCGGCCGCTTCCGTTCGGCCATAGCGGATATTGTAGGCGATCGTGTCGTTGAAGAGGACGGTATCCTGGGGGACGATGCCGATCGCGGCGCGCACGCTCGCCTGCCGGACCGCCGCGATGTCCTGCCCGTCGATCGTGATGCGGCCGGACTGGACGTCGTAGAAGCGGAATAGGAGCCGCGAGATCGTCGACTTGCCGGCACCCGACGGGCCGACGATCGCCACCGACTTGCCGGCCGGCACCTCGAAGCTCACACCCTTCAGGATCGGCCGCTCGGGATCATAGCTGAAGTGCACATCCTCGAAGCGGATCGCCCCCTCGCCGACCATAAGGTCCGGCGCGCCGTCCCGGTCGCGAACCTCCTCGCGGATTCGCAGGAGACGGAACATCTCCTCCATGTCGGTGAGACCCTGCCGGATCTCGCGGTAGACGAAGCCGATGAAGTTGAGCGGCACCGAGAGCTGCATCAGCATCGCGTTGATGAAGACGAAGTCGCCGAGCGTCTGCGTGCCCGCCCGCACCTCCAGGGCGGACATGACCATCGTGACGCCCATGCCGGCGGAAAAGATGACGCCCTGCCCGAAGTTCAGCCAGCCGAGCGAGGTCCAGGTCTGCGTCGCCGCCTTCTCGTAGCGCGCAATGGAGCGGTCAAACCGCTCGGCCTCCATGGTCTCGTTCCCGAAATACTTCACCGTTTCGAAGTTCAGGAGGGAGTCGATCGCCTTGGTGTTCGCCTCGGTGTCGGAGTCGTTCATCTCGCGGCGGATCGCGATGCGCCAGTCGCTCGCCTTGATCGTGAACCAGCCGTAGGCGAACACCGTCAGCGCGACGACGACGAGGTAGCGCCACCCGTAGCTGAAACCGAAGATCGCCGCCGTCAGCGCGAATTCGAGGATCGTCGGCACCGTGTTGAGGATCGTGAAGCGCACGATCGTCTCGATGCCCTTGGTGCCGCGCTCGATGATGCGGCTCAAGCCGCCCGTCCGCCGCTCCAGATGAAAGCGCAGCGACAGCTGGTGCATGTGGACGAAGGTCTTGAAGGCGAGGACGCGGACCGCATGCTGCCCGACGCTGGCAAAGAGCGAATCGCGCAGCTGGTTGAGCGCCACCGACACGACGCGCGCGACGTTGTAGGCGACGACCAGCGTCACCGCCCCGGTCAGCACGAGCGGCAGCCAGTCCTGCGCCGTATGGCTGCCGTCGAGGGCGTCGGTCGCCCACTTGAAGAAGTACGGGATGCCGACCGTCAGAAGCTTGGCGAGCACCAGATAGAAGCTCGCCCAGACGACGCGGGCGCGAAGATCGGGCCGACCTTCCGGCCACATGTAAGGCCAGAGGCTTTTCAGCGTGCGCCACATGACGCGACCTTCGCCGGTGGCGGCGGGCTTGGATGTCTGGGACAAGATCGTGGCGTTCCATCGCGGTAGGCGACCGGCCGGAGGCGGCCGCCGTTTTGGAACGCTTCTATCCCTCCTCCCGCCGCAGGACCACCCCAACGTACCTGTCGAAGACGCGGTCCGGCGGAGACGGTCCGTCAGCCCCGCGGCGGCTCGGCGGTACTGGCGGCATCAGGAACGCGGAACACCTGTCCTGGATAGATGCGGTCGGGGTCGCGGATTTGGTCGCCGTTGGCGAGGTAGATCACCGTGTATCGGCTGCCGCGGCCGTAGGTCTCGCGCGAAATGCCCCAGAGCGTATCGCCGCGACGGATGATGACGCGCGACGCCGCGGCCTCCAGCGGCGCCTGACGAACGGTCGGAGGTTCCGAACCCCTTGCCGCTTGGCCGGTCGGCGCTGCCGCGCCATTCGGGGGCATACCATCGGCCTGCTGACTCGACTCGATCGAGGGCGCGGACGGCGCCGCCGGCGGAGCGGCAGGCGAATTCGATGAAGACAGCTGACTGGTCGATTCCGTCGCGCTCGGAGACGTCGGGGTCGGCTTCACCGACGCCATTCCGCCCGGTGCGATGCCGGACGACGGCGAAGCCGGAGCATCCGCCGCGTTCGAGCCCGGCGCAGCGGTGTCCGCGCCTTCGGGCTTCGGCGCCGCCGCGATCGCGGCCATCGCGTTCCCTTCTGGCCGCTGGAACGGGACCTCCACGCGACCGACAACACGGCCCGTCGCATCGAGGGCGTCGACGCGGATCGTGTGTTCGCCGACGGCGACGTCGGCTCGGGCATCGGCGATGTAGCGCTCGCCGGCCCCGCTCGTGGCCTCGGCGATCGGCTGATCGTCGAGGTAGACGCGAACCGTCGTCCGCTCCTTGGCCGAGCCGGCAACGAACAGCCGATCACCCTCGATCTCGACCGCATCGACCCCAAGCTTCTGCACTGCGGTGTCCGGCTTGCCGGCGACCTTCGAGGGGGCCGGAGCCGGAGCCACGAGGGTGTCCGCGGGCTCTTGGGTATCAGCAGGCGTTTTCACGGCCGGAGAGGCGGCTTCCGGCGTCGCCGGCGCGGCGGCCTGCTCCGACGGACGCTGGATGATCTCGCTGGCCTCGCCGGGACGCTGCATCATGACGAGGAGTTCGTCCGGCTTCCCGGTCGGCGGCACGTTGACCACGGCCGCGTCGTCCGAAACCGTGTCGTCGCGCTGCGCGAGCTGGAGCCGGTGGCTTCCCTGCGGCAGTGACAGCGACATGACGAAATCGCCGTTGGCATCCGTCCGGGCTTCGCCGAGCGTGCGCGTCCCATCCGTCAGCGCGATGGCCTCGTTCGCCTTCCCCTTGCCGGCTACGACCGTCGAGCCGTCCGGCTCGACGCGCACGACGTCGAATCCTGGCGCGGTGGCGGCGGAGGACGGACCGTTCGCGGTGCTCGGCGGCTGCGGCTGGGAATCAGTCGAATGCACGCCTGCAGGAGCGTTGGGAGCGATTGCCGCTCCGCTCGCCGTCTCGCGGGTCGCCTGCGAGTCATTTCCGGATGCCGCAAGGGTGCCTTCCGCGTTGGAGGCCGATACCTCCGGCGCTGGGCTGCTCGGCGTCGCTCCATTCGGGATGACCGATCGCGGCGCCTCCGTCTGCGGCACGGGCTCGACGCCGAATAGGCCACGATACCAGCCGAGGGCAAAAGCAGCGATCACAGCGACCGCCAAGATCGGCCCTTTCCGTCTGATCATCGCGACACGCATCCTTTCGGGACAAGGTTCAGTTCAGGCATACCTATCGCGGGCGCTGCCGCCCCACAATGCGATTACCTGTGCAATTCGAACGGGATGGCTCGGAAGTTGCCGTATGGTAACCAGCGCTTGGGCCGAACGATCCGCTCCGATGCGGACGGACGTTAGCCCCTTGAACATTGCCCGGGCTTCCGATACTCCCAACCGCGTCGGAGAGGTGGCCGAGTGGTCGAAGGCGCTCCCCTGCTAAGGGAGTATACCGGGAACGGTATCGTGGGTTCGAATCCCATCTTCTCCGCCAGTACCCTTCAAGCCATTGAAACCGCTGAAAGCCCTGAGATACAAGGCTTTTGATGTACCCAAAATGGGGTACAGGACGGGTACAGATGGCAAAATCCCCGAACTACCTTGAGCGGCTTTCGAGCGGCTATTACCGCTTCCAGATGCGCGTTCCGAAGCGGCCAGCGGGACTGACTGAATTCTTCGAATGTCAGCAATGGCACGTGCAGACCGGCACGACCGAAGACCGGTTAGCCGTGAAAATTCGCGACAAAATGTTGGCTGAGCACCGCGAAATGATCGCGGAAGGCATCCGCGCCATGGATGAGGGCTACAAGACGTGGCGCGATTATGTGGCCGTTCGCGATACCAAGCCGCTCCACACGTTCGTTACGGTCCCCGAAGCCGTCTTTGTCGCCGGGCTCGTAACCTACCACGAGACGGTGGCACGCGATTTCACATCCGAGCTTGGAGTCGCGCCGATTCGATCCTCTGCGGATCAGAGGATGCGACTCATTGCCGTCACCGATGGGAACACCGTTTCTAGGCTCAAGGAAGACCTAGGAAGCGCATATGTGGACCATTGGGCTCCCGCACCGGATTTTACACGGAAGCGCATGGTGGACGCCCTGAGGCGGTCAGGACTGCACATTGATCCTGAGTCCCCGCATATCGACCGACACTGGAAGACGTTCGCCCGGCTGGAACGCGCGAGCATCGCGGAACGGGAAGCCATCATCATCGATCCCACTCGACCATGGACGGCCTTGGTCGGGCATGTGTCGGACGCGAAGACGGCTTATCAGCCTCCTGCCGATCCGTTCGCCACGGTCAGTCAGCCTGCCGTTGTCGCGGCCCTCCCCTCACCCGTTGAATCGATAGAGGACGTTGGGCCGACCATCACCGAACTGCGGACGGACTATCTTCGGACCTACCGTGGCGATGAGGGCTCGCGTGCCGACGTTGAGCTATACCTGAAACGGTTTGTGGAATGTGTCGGGGATATCCCGATCATACAGGTGAAGCGCGATCACGTTCTCAATTTCTTCGACCTTCTAGCGAAGTACCCGGCTCGTGTGACCAACGCCGAAAAGCTCATGACCATACCGCAAGTGGTGAAGAGCCGGGAAGGAACTGACTTCAAGCCATTTCACGGGAAGACCATATCGAAACATTACGCGATCTTGAGACCGGTGTTCGGTCAAGCTGCAAAGCTTCGTCAGATACCGTTCAATCCGTTCGATGGTGCTGAACCGGTGTTTGATCACATCGAAGATGACGAAGAGGTAAGACGGCCTTTCACCCCAGACGAATTGGCCACGTTGTTCAGTGGTCCGATCTATATGGGATGCGCAGGGCTCAAGCCCCTGCCCCGCGCCACTGCCGGTGATATCGTCGTTCAAGATGCGCTCTATTGGAGCTTCGTTCTCGGCGTTTACACGGGGATGCGGCTGGAAGAAATCGGCGCGCTCAGGCCAAGCGACATTAAAGCTGATGCACCGATTCCGTACATTGATATTCGCGAATGGAAGGATGGCGTTCGACGCCGCAGACTGAAAAACAATCCTACGAAGCGTCAAATTCCCATCAGTCAAACGCTGATCAACCTTGGCTTTCTAGACTTCGCAAGACGGCAGATCGATAACGCATCTGGTCAGCTTTTCGCCGAATTGAAGATTAATAAGAAGCACAAGCTGACGCATCAGCTTTCAAAAGATATTGGGAAGCACCTAACCTATATCGGCCTGTCCGATCCGACGCTCGTTTTCCATTCAACTCGTCACTCGTTCGTTGATATGATGAGAGCGCAGAACGCTAGCGATTACGATCAACGGCGACTCACAGGGCATTCGGCGGGAGTGAATGACACTCACGAAGATTATGGCTCTCACGACATACAGGAACGATGGAAGGGCATCGTTGATTCCATCGTTTATCCGACGATCCCGATTGGCGAGATAATCACGCGATCACTTAATAAAACCAATAACATCAAAATTTGTAGATAGGAATCTCTCTTTTATTTGAGATTGCAAATCTGCAGAAGAAAATCTACCACATCAGTGAGCGTCATTAAGCGGTTTTACAGCATCTAAATTATTTTTACTAGAACTTTTTTGTTTGACATAGCTTCCCCTGAAGCATATGAGCGAAAGAATGTACAAGACGGGATGGAATAGAGTCTATGTCGATAATATTAGGAGCATTTGGAGCAGCATCGAGAACGACGCAGATCGAACGACTCAGCGCACACATCTCGGTGCTAGAGGTTTGTTGGCGGCTTGACGTTCACAACAGTTGCCTCGATGCAGTATCGACCCATGACTTCGTAGCTTTAATCGAAAACGAAGATGACGTTTCAGATTTTATAGAACTACGGCGCATATATGGTATACTTGCCTATAAACGAACGGGTATCGACGAACTCAGGATAAGGACCTTTGATAGTGAAGGCACTTCTTATTCTTTATTGAGGTTTGGAAGAGACGGTTTCTGAACGCCAGAATCGAAAATACACTCGCGGGTAGCATGAAGGTAGAATATTCCGCCGCACAGTGTGGAGCCGGTAAGACCACACAAATGACCAAAGACATTGGCGAGAACCGTGGGCGCTACGTTTACGCCGTGGATCGCAGGGAGGTAATCAAAGACCGCAAGCGTCTGATCCTCGACGCGGCACAGAATGCCGGTCTCCCCGCCCCTATCGTTGTCGCCATCGTCTCAGACGCCAAGCAGGCGAAGCACGCCACGTCCTCAGTCTCGACCCAAATAGCCGAGCTTCCCAAGCTCTACGCCAACGTTGACCACGTGGTCGCGATCATCACGCACAAGGGGATGATGCTCTCGGATCATTCAGCTTTCGACGGCTGGGAAATCGTCATCGATGAAGACCCGGTGATGTTCACGTCCGAGACGTGGAACAGCCGCGCCTCAGTCGGGCACTTCCGCGAATTCTACAGCCTCAGCCCATTCGAAGGCGAGCTTTCCCGTATCCAGCCCTACCCAGGTGCGCCTTCGGTAAACGACTATCGCGCCGACACGCAGATAAGCGACATGGCTGAGTTTCGCCGCCTCACCGAACATTCCACGGTCCTCACGACGGAACCGGATTGGGAAGGCGTGAAGGCCGGGAAACGGTGGACGTGGTTCGATCAGTGGAACCTACTCGCACTGAGCGCCTACAAGCGGGTGCGGATCGTGGCGAACGCCTTTGACGAGCGTCTAAACCACCGCATCCACACCGAACTTTTCCCCCAAATCCAATTCGTCTCGATGCGCCTCGCGGGACAGACTCCCGTATGGCTTCCCCGCAAGGTGACGATCAATTTCTTTACGGACGAGCATCAGGCCACAAGCGCATTCTTCGCCACCGACGAAGGGAAGGCATACCGGGACGCGGCAGCGGCTTGGATCGCTTACAACATGGGCAGCAAGACCCATCACTATTGGGTTGCGAACGTGAAGTTCACGCCGAAGGTCAAGATCGACGGGGAGCGCCATTCCCCAAAGGTGGCCGGGCTCAACAGCCTTCGTCACTGCGATAAGGTCTCGATCCTGTACACGGCCAAGGGCTCGAATGAGGAAGTCGGCACCATCAGCAAGCTCACCGGCCTGCACACGGAAGAGGCGCGCGAGATCGTAGCTCGTGATCGGGAACGGGAAGACCTCGTTCAAATCGTTTTGCGGTCTTCGCTGCGTGATCCCATCAACACGCAGGACGTGACAGTCACCGTCTACGACAAGACGCAGGCCACATTCCTGAAGGATTTCCTTGAGCGTAGCGGCTACGGTTGCGCCGGTCTCGTGACGCTGAACCATGTCGATATCGGCACCAATCAGCGCACGAACAGACAGAAGTCAGGGCCGAAGGTGACAGGTACGGCTAAGACCCGATCCGAGATAAACGCCGACTATTACGCGAAAACAAAGGCAGAGCGCGGCAGCACTCGCAGCCGAGGCAGACCCAAGAAAGTGTAATTTCGAAATATTAAATGTAAGACGGCGCATTATTATCATATATACTCTGTCTTACATTTAATTCTAAGACCTCGTATCTTTATTAGATAAATGCAGTCTTACAATTAATTGCTGTGAAATGGCATCAACTGACAAAGACATGGATTCCATTCACAAAACGAAATCAACCCAAATCCGAGCGATAGGCGCAGCCACGCCATGTGTGGCGAAGCCTTAAGCTCAGAAGGCACGACTGAGAACGAAACGAATGAGGCGAAGCTGAATGAGCGAAGTGAAAGGAGTTGCCGCCTCTCTTTCTATGACACAAACGCTACAGCGTTATCACAACAGAGAAGACGTAGACCAATCACGTCATCTCGCTTCGCTCTACCACTCCATTCGGCTGCGTTCGTTTCACTCACTTTCATTCGGCTTCGCCTCATTCGCCTCATTCCGTTCATTCCGTGTCGGTCATTGACTCGTTATCGGAACGACCACTCGCAAGCTCGTGTCTTAGTTCCTCAACTCGTCTCTTGCTTCGCCATTCATTAGGACTCGATATCGCAAGTCATCCTCAACTCATATCTCAAGCCATATCCGCTGATCATCAACTAGATAGTTGTGCCTTCAATAATCCGAGAAGCGTAAGCCCTAAAATGCGCCGTCTTACAATTTCCTCGCCATATGCTAGCCATGACGCAAACATGACGCGGGATCGTAGGAAGAGACCATGAGACTGGCTTGGGTAGCGTTGGTGATGGTGGCTGGGACGATCCACGCACAGGCGCAAGATTCTAAGATTAACAATGGATCAGACGCTCAGGAAAGCGTTCTGTATTGTGTAGAAGAGAGTGCCAATGGGTTTGACGCTGAAGGAAGCACGTATAGTCGTTCAACCTTCGCATCGGGGAAGTTCACGCTACAGTTCACCGAGGCTGGCGCAATTGTCAATCAAAGAGGGACGAAAGAATATTACGGATGCAACGTCAGTCCGTTTAACGGTGATGTTATAACCTGTAGTGACCGAAATGGATATTACTTTACGGCGAACCGGAATACGGGGCGTTTCATTAAAAACCAATCGTTCGGCTTTGTGAACGGGCAGAACGACAGTGTGAGAACATCAATCGGAAACTGCTCGAAGTTCTGATCCCCTTCCCGGCTCTCAAATGCCGCAGGCGCAATCTCTCTCCGTTCCTGCCGACTCACGCTAGATCGCTCGTGAGAACGAAATGGGAACGCATGTCATGCCGCCAGAGAGAGCGCCGGTTAAGCTGTTCGATGGCATGGGCCGGTATCGGCTCGAATGGGATGATATCGATGAGCTACGACTGATGATCGGGATCAGCCGGATCATGGCCACCTTCAATGATATCTACATCGCGGAACACGCCTTCGACGTGGCCAAGGAACTCTATCCAGAGCGCCGTATGCTCATGATGGAAGGTGCTCGGATCATGTGGCGTCATCCGGGGGACTAGAAGGCTCGCGGCTTGCAAAAGTTCTGAGAGAAGTACGCAAAAGCCTTCTTGATTCTCGCAAATTCAACCTTATCCTCTGTATACCATACCTCTTGATCTTGTCCGCAAGGCGTATCACCTTTCAAGGTTTCGCATTTAATGCCAGACGGCTTCCTTTTCATCAGCTTAAGCTTCCGAATATCATAACTGTATTCGTACTTCGGCTCAGTCATACGGGTGAAGTCTACCCGTATAGCAGTTTGGTGACCGCCGCCTTCGAACTGGAGATCGTATCTGCAATCATCGAGTTTTTTGTATTCGATGGTTGCCACACCTTGCTTGAACGCAAGCTCATACTTTGCTGGCGATGTGGAAACGATTTTAACAGGGGCAGTCATGTTCTCGTCGAGAACTGCACCGTCTTCCATGCGGTCGAGCATGAATGCAACGGTCTCTTCGGCTGTCTGAGCGAAGCCCGGCGTTACCGAAAGCAGGAAGGCAGAAAGAGCGATGAGCGGCTTCACGGGAGATCGTCCATTCAGGGCAACTTCCGTGAGCTTACGGTAAGGAATGAAGGTCGGCTAGATCAGCGCAACGCGGGCTCGATACGCCCTGCCGCCGAATCCATGCGAGCCCGGCTAACAGGTGCAGACCTTGCAGCCTCCGGGCGGATACCTTCGGCAAGCTCACGAAGATGACGCTCGATGAGAACGAGGAGGCTTATGGTTCCGCACATCACGGCGGCGACGACAAGGCCACCAAGCAGACCCATTATGAGTCCCGGAATATCCATTGTTGCATAGCCGAACGCCATAGCCACAACGATCATGACGAATGCAGAGATTGAAGTGAGTCCAGCCAACAGGTCGGCAAGCGTGCGATGCATTGTGTTCTCCCAAGCGATTCCATGTCGCTCAAAAAGGACTACAATTCCCGGTTGAAGGTCAGCTTTCCAAATAAATCAGCATTCTAACCATTGCTTCAGTTGCATAGCTAGATTGCTAGCTGCCCACTTTTAGCGCGCCAGGAGCCGCCTTCGGGGAAAACGCGTTTCGTTTTTCCTGCGATTGATTATTGCGATACCCTTTAGCCGACCATCAACCGGCAGTCTGGCCAAGGATGCGGTAGACACTGGCTCGACCGATCCCCAGACGCTTTGCGATCTCAGTCCCTCCCAGCCCTTCGGCCGATAGCTTCCGAACCTCGTTAGTCTGGATCGTTGGCTTCCGACCTTTGTAGGCACCCTCTGCCTTGGCCTTCGCAATACCTTCAAGCTGACGCTCTCGACGGATGGCCGTTTCGAATTCAGCGAAGACGCCAAGCATCTGTAGGAAGGCACGCCCTGCCGGTGTGCTGGTATCGATAGGCTGTTCCGTAGCCTTGAGAGCCACGCCCATCGTCTCTAGCTCTCGGACGATCCCGGCAAGGTCCGCGATGGAACGTGCGAGACGGTCTATTCTCGTGACCATCAGGGTATCGCCAGAGCGCATGAACGTCAGAAGGGCCTCTAGCTCAGCCCGACCGTTGCGGGACGTTCCTGACGCCTTCTCTTCCCTGACCATATCGCATCCAGCTTTGATCAGGGCCTCACGCTGAATGGTAAGGTCTTGGTCCGTGGACGATACGCGAGCATATCCATAGGTCTTCATGGCACACTGTCTCGTTAGGTTCTAGACCGTGTATCGCATGTGTCTCGTATATCGTCAAGAGACTTATATGAGACGCTATATCTGCCTCATCATGTTGTCTCGCTACGGTTTACCCTTGCAAGACAGTTCGGATTGTGAGACAACATGATCAGCATGAAGGCGAAGAGCCTCGGCCATCATCCCCGATCATCCGCCCCATCGTCCCGGCACGGTCAGCCCGACCGTTAAGCCGACGATCCCGCTCGACCGACCGGGCAGGGTCCGAGGGGTGCCCTCCCCCCCCTTCTCGGATCGCTATCTTGATGAGGTTGGCTCGGAAATTCTTATGCATTTGAGAAAACGGCCTAGCCTTGTCGATCCAGCAGTTTGGACAGTGGCTCTGACAGGTCAATTGGGTTCTTCCAGTACTCCCAAAAACCATACAGCATTGTGATGAAAATTAGGTACTGAATGATTTCGACTGTGAGTTTATGACTACTAGGGGTGTCAGCATCAAGCTTAACGGAATAGGTCAGGGAGAAGGTCTGCAATATAAGTGAAAACATCCATAGTGTACTGCCGACGAGATGCAGCGTATGAAGTACGACGCTACCCGTCTGCTTGTATAGGTAATCAATACCTAGCAAGACTACCAACCATGACAGATAGTCAAAAAACCTTTCTGTGACCGTGTGCAAGAGTGGCGCGATGGTCTCGAAAAAGTGCCTTTTAGTCGTTTTCCCCATCGTCCGCTTCCTGTCGGATGCAAAATCTCGCCTGTTGAGATCGCATGTCCTCTACGGGAGACCAAAGACAGCCTAACGGCCTCCCCTCCTCTGATCCTCCGCAGCCATCGTCCATTTTCGCAAAACGTTTGTACAGTTCAGCCGAAAACAAAAAGTCCTTGCAAGGTGGGCGTTCACCTACTCTATGGGAGACGGCCCGATTTTAAAGGGGAGCCGTCATGAGCCCGAACGATCCAGAATTTGAGTTCTCCCTGTGGCCTCCGAAGGTCTGGGGCAAGGGGCGGTTAGCGGTCCTCGTGGCGCTAGTGATCGCGCTCGCCATTGTCCTGAAAACGGACCTACCGGACATGCGGGAATGGATCAGGTTGGCTAGCCGGTGATCCCCCACCCCGTCGCCTACACCGGCTCCGGGGTGTTGACACAGTCCATCAGACTAGACTCCGCGCCGAAATGGTAATTCATAGGAGACGGCCTAAATTCCAATTGGAGCGCCGTCCATGCTCGCCCTGCCGCGATCCCCAGCTTCCCCGGCTATCCGCAGCCAATTTCAGTCCGGGTGTATCCAAGCTTCCCCAATGCTTCTTGTTCGAAGACGGCCCGATTTTGAAGGGCAGCCGTCATGACGCCAGATGATCCCAACGAGTTTGAACTAAGCCTGTTCGGAATGCGTATCCGCGCACGAGGGCTTGTGCCTGTTCTGGCTGCGCTCGCCATCGCTTTGGCCATCGTCTTCAAGACGGACCTCCCCGACATGCGCGAGTGGGTCAGGCTCGCGAGCCGATGATCCAGCCTCAAGACGATTGGATGTTCTTACCTTGGGAACGATCCTGTGGATATCTCGTCCAATGCAGAACCCTGCATTTCCGCGATCTATTGAACGTTACAGCCCAAAACGCCGACGCTGATAAAGTAACAGATTTCCCAGATGTGGATATCTGTCCCCTAGCATTGGTAGTTGGATCGAAACGCCGCATTTAGTACGTCTATGAACTAACGTCACTCTAGAGGGGATGCCGTAATGAACCAGCGCCAGCGCCATCGCCCGGCTAGACGCTCCCTATATGGTATAAAACCGCCATTAGGAGAACCGATGACGACGACAACGAACTACACTGCTCATACCATCAACATTATTCATAAACACTACCATGCACCGACGCCAGAGCCGGTACAGAAACCGATACAGAAGGCGACTGGATTACTGGCGTTCGTGACCGCTGCGCTCGGATTGCTAACTAAGGGGTGGACAGTTCTCTAGCTGCCCAACTACGCTACTATGACCTACGATAGGGATGATCACCTATGGCCGCTGAGATTGAGACGCCTTCCGTACCAAGCAGGCTTTACAGGTATCGTCCGCTAGATTCCGATATCAATAGCGATATTGTGAAGCAGGAAATTGATGCCCTTCAGCGTAATTATATTTGGTGCGGAAACTTCAACGCACTTAATGATGCAATGGAAGGGCTTGTACGCCCGTCGTCGCTTCTTTCAGACGATGAAGAGCTATATGAAAAATACGATGACAAACTGTTTCAATCTATGGGAAAGCTGGGAGTAGCGTCGTTTTCCGAGTCGCATAAAAACGATACAATGTGGGCGCACTATGCCAACAAATTCAATGGGATTTGTATTTCATACAAGTTTCGCACATTAATGAAATGTCTTTCGAAAGGAAGCTCTTTTGTCAGAATGAATTATTCGGATCAAGCTCCGCTTTTAATGGCAAAAACAACTGATTTCACTAAAGCTGCCAAAACTACACTTTCAACGAAAAACCCTAGATGGCTATCAGAACGGGAGTGGCGGCTATTCTCAAATAAGCAAGGAAGGGTTACTTACCGTTATCCCGCAGCCATCTCATCAGTGTACATTGGCGTTAAAGTTGATTCGTCGGTAGCCCTACACATTCGGCGGGTAATTGACGAACTCGACGCTGATATCAAGGCATACAGAATGAAAATAGATGGTTACAACATACAGTTCAGACTCGCGAGGCCGGAGTTCATAAGGCGAAAAACATTCTGACGTCGATCATTTTAAACCGTAAGCCGTCCGCTCCTAATCATTCCCACTAAATACCGTGGGACGAACAGGAGACACCATGGACCTTATTGCAATTGGAAAGCTACTAGACCAACACGTCATACCCGGTGATTTCATGAGACACGAGTACGATCCGTTGGACGATGATCTCCGTCCCTACAACACGGTTTGGACCAGTGAAGAGGCGGAAACATTTGCAAAGCTTTCTGATTGTTCTGCTATCCGCCAAGGCGACTTAGTGAGTCACGACATTGGCGACCTGATCCCCGGCATTCCTGAGCATTTTAAGGAATGGATCGAACGGAAGGGTATTTTCGAGTTCATTCGGACGCAAGAGACGCTAATCAATTCCGCCTGTTCTCTTGTTTTCTTCAGCGATAGAGACACGATGTCGGGACCAGATTTCGGATCGATACTGATCCGCTTATAACCGTCCGCTATCAATCATGAACCGGAAAATCTCAGTACAAAGCAGCACGTCGATACAGCAATATTCATCCATCCTTTGAGTGTAACCGCCTCCCCAATCGTTATATGACGATTTCGGGAAATCTAGCACGCCCCCCAATCCTTGAGCCGATGCCTGCCAATTTCAGGGAACAGTCTTTTGTCCTTGATGACTATATACCTTAATCGTAATTTAATATTGCGTTTATTGGTTAAATAAAGAATGAGATACATTGAATTTGCCGGTTGTAGAACAATTTCTGAAGCTCCTTCTACTAAATGTTTAATGAACAAATCGGCCGAAGATTTCGACCGTGAGCTTTTTATTGCTCTCATGTACGGTGGTCCATCAGCGCGGGAAGATGAAGAGCGGAGTATCGATCTCCTTGCGAAGAAGTCGAAGGCTCAACTAGATGTGGCAAAGACTGCCGAAATCCTCGCCGGTCTTAAAAGCTCGCGTGCAACCAAGGTCCACCGTCCTTCGACACAACTTCGCGCGACAGAATCGATGAACGTCGACAGATCATAAATCGCCCTTTCCAGAAGGGTACAGGAAGGGTACAAGGCTTGGGCACAGGCGATTTTCAGCGGAAATTCGTCAATGTTTCTAATGAGTAGTTGGCGGAAGGGCGTATCCCATCTTCTCCGCCACCCCAATTTCTACGGGCGAACAGCGCCGGAAGCTGCCGCCGCCTCGGTGGTTTCGTTTATCCTTCCTACCAGTTCGGACGCACTTCCAGCTTCGGGGATCCGATATGCGGAGACACTCCGCGCTCGCGGAACATCCTGGACGTGGTCACCCTCACGCATGCGCTCAGAGCGACGTCACGAGACCCGGCCCGTTTTCTATCAGCTCGCAACTCATTGATCTGCGGGCAGGCCGACGGCCCTATTTCGTGGCCATTCGCACGCCGGTGAGTGCCAGGGCGATGCCGAAG
>NZ_CAJYIU010000323.1 GCF_913775355.1 uncultured Aureimonas sp. | reverse complement strand
ATTCGATGCCGTTGTGGATCGTCTTGACGAAATGGCCGGCGCCGTCGGGGCCGAGCCAGTCGACGCAGGGCGAGCCGTCGAACTTGGCGGCGATCGGCTCCAGCAGCGGCTTCAGGCGCTCCCACACCGCCTCGTCGCCGCCGACCATGATCGAGGGGCCGTTGCGCGCGCCGACCTCGCCGCCGGACACGCCCATGCCGACGAAGTGGATGCCGGTCGGCTTCACCGCCTTCTCGCGGCGCACCGTGTCGTTGAAGTCGGCGTTGCCGGCGTCGATCAGGATGTCGCCGGGGGCAAGATGCGGCAGGACGAGCGCCATCTGGTCATCGACCGGCTTGCCGGCATTGACCATCAGCACCACGACGCGCGGGCTTTTGAGCACCCCGACGAAGTGCTCGATCGAGTCGGTCGGCACCAGACGATCGGCGAGCGCCGGGTTCTCGTCGCGCACGCCGTAGGCCTTCTCAGTCGTGCGGTTGCCGAGAGCGACGGTGAACCCGCCGTTGTCGGCGAAGTTCAACGCAAGGCTCGCCCCCATCGTGCCCATGCCCAAGACGCCGAGATCGGCGGTGCGCTCGCTCATGGCAAAGCTCCTGTGTGATCGCTGTGAAAAAGGGCTGCCGCGCTCAGCGCGCCGCGCCGAAATCGAAGAGCTTCATGTAGGCGGCGCTGTCCTCGCCCCCGATGCCGGCGGCCACCATCATGCGGTGGAGATCGGCGACGAGGTTCGTGAGCGGCATCGGCGTTCGCAACTCCATCGAGAAGCGCTGCGTCGCCTCCAGGTCCTTCAGCATGTTGTCGATCCGCCCCGTCGGCGTCAGATCGAACCGTGCCATCTTGCCCATGAACTCCTGCAGGATGCGGCTGTCGGCACGCCCGCCCGCGAGCGCTCCCGGAATCCGCTCCGCATCCACGGCAGCGTCGAGCGCAAGGCGCGTGGCTTCCGCGACGGCGAGGAAGTTGCAGGCGCAAAGCACCTGGTTGATGAGTTTCGTCGTCTGACCGGCGCCGCAAGGGCCCATATGGGTCATGTTGGCGGCGACCGCCGACAGTACGCCCTTCGCCCGTTCCACTTCCTCGGGGTCGCCCCCCATCATCAGGGTCAACCGGCCTTCGGTCGCGGCGGGCGCGCCACCGGACAGCGGCGCATCCACCCATCCGAGGCCCGTTTCGGCGCGCAGCCGCGCGCCCATCGCGGCGGTGGCCTTCGGATCGGTGGAGGACATGTCGATCAGAAGCATGCCGTCCCGCGCGTGACCGGCGAGCCCGTCGGCACCGAACACCACGGCCTCCACGATCTCGGCCGTGTTGAGGCTGAGGATCACGACGTCGCTGGCCTCCATCAGCGCGGCCGCGTTCTCGGCAACGGCGGCGCCCTCGGCCGCCAGCGGCGCGGTCTTCCGCGCATCGCGGTCGCGCAAGGTAACGGTGTGCCCGGTCTTCAGAAAGCGGCCCGCGATGGCGCTGCCCATCACGCCCACTCCGACGACGCCGATCCGCGTTTGGCTCATGATTTTTGTCTTTCGATAACGGGAGGTCGAAGGGCGTTGCGGCGAGGCGCTGCGGTGGTACCGCGCGGTACGACCTCGATGCCAAGATCGATGGACGGGGGCAGATCCCTGCCTCGACCGTCGAAGAGGTCGCGCAGGAGCACGCCCGCTTTGGTGCCGATGCCCTTGGCATCGACACGGATGGTGGAGATCGCCGGTTCGCATTCACGCCCGAGTTCGAAATCGCCGAAGCCCAGGAGACTGAGACGGCCGGGCACGTCGATGCCCTGGCGCCGGCATTCCATGAGCGCGCCGAAGGCCGAGCTGTCCGACACGGCGAAGACGCCTTCCACATCGGGCATTTCCTGAAGGAGCAGCTTCATCGCCGCCGCGCCGTGGGCGTAGGACACGGGGGCTGGACCATGGCGAAGGATGCGGCCGGTCTCGAGACCCTCTTCCTTGAGAACGGCGGCAAAGCCCTGCAGGCGCGCCTCGCCGCGCGCGTCGCGAACGTCCCCCTCCGCCTCCGAGCCGATGGCGGCGATGCGCCGGAGCCCGAGCGACAGGAGGTGCCGGGCGGCGGCGCGCCCGGCCTCGAAATTGGAGAAGCCGACCGCCCGGTCGAGCGGGGCGCTCGGCGCCTCCCAGATCTCGACCACCGGGATGCCGGCGTTCATCAGCATCCGGCGCGTCGAGGCCGTGTGCAGCGTGCCCGCGACCACGATGCCCTGCGGGCGGCGCGCGAGCAGCGAGCGCACCAGCCGCTCCTCCTCGCCCGCCTGATAGAGCGTGTAGCCAATGAGGAGCTGGTAGCTCTGCCCCAGCGCCTCGGCGAGCCCTTGCGCCGTGTCGGCGAAGTTGGAATTGGTGAGGGTCGGCAGGATCAGTCCCACGAAATTGGTGCGCCGCGAGGACAGGGAGCCGGCCACGAGGTCCGGCACGTAGCCGAGTTGGTCCACCGCGCGCATGACCCGCTCGCGCGTCTCCGGCGCGACGATCGAGGGGTCGGCGAGCACCCGGCTCACCGTCATCGTCGAGACGCCCGCGAGCTTGGAGACGTCCCGCATCGTCGGCTTCGTCAGGACCTCGGCGGCGGTGCCGGCCTTCTTCTGTCGGGCCATGTTCGCCCTCTCCTTTTGCATTCGTGCGGCCAAGCCCCTCAGGCGAGACGACGATCGTCCACGTGGCGCAGCGTTCCGTCGGAGAGGGCGCTGCGGGTGTCGATGGCCATGTCAGAAATGCAGATGCACCTTGATCGCGCGTTTGCGGTCGGCTGCCATCTCGAAGGCGGCGCCGATTTCCTCCATCGGCATCTCGGCCGACATCACGGGCGCGACGTCAATCCGGTCACCGACGAGCCAGTCCACCGCCGTATGGAACTCCTCGCAGAAGCGGAAGGCGCCGACGAGGTCGATCTCCTGCGCCATCAGCATGTTCACCGACACGCCGACCTCGCCCGGCGGCATCATGCCGAGCTGGACGAGGCGGCCGCCGGGACGGATCGCGCGCACCAGCGAGGCGAGCGCAGGCGGCGCGCCCGTCGCCTCAAAGCCGACATCGAAGAACCCCTTGTTCGCCTCGAACGCGGCGAGGCGCTCCGGCGCCGTCGCGACGTTGATCGTCTCGTCCGCACCGGCCCGCCGGGCGAGCGCCAGCGGCTCGTCCACGAGATCGGTGACCGCGACGACGCTCGCTCCCACATGCCGCACGGCAAGCGTCAGGAGCATGCCGATCGGCCCGGCGCCCGTGATGAGGACGCGCTTGCCGAGGAGATCGCCCGCGCGGGCGAGGCCGTGGATCGCGACGGACAAGGGTTCCGCCAGAGCCGCCTTGGCCAGCGGCATGTCGGACGGCACCGGAACCGCCTGATCGGCGCGGCAGGTGAAGCGCTCGGCGAAGCCGCCCTGCACATGCGGGAACATCGCGGCCGAGCCGACGAAGCGCATGTTGCGGCAGAGATTGGAACGCCCGACACGGTAATAGTCGCAACGAAGGCACGGCCGGCTCGGTTTGATCGCGACGCGCTGGCCGATCGCGAGGCCCGACACGCCCTCGCCCAGCGCCTCGATCTCGCCCGCCACCTCGTGGCCGAGCACCAGAGGCTCGCGCAACGCGAAGTCGCCGACGCGCCCCTTGCCCCAGTAGGACAGGTCCGATCCGCAGATGCCACCCGCCCCGAAGCGCACGAGCACGTCGCCCGGCGCGACGGTCGGCTCGGAACGCTCCTCAAGACGCAGATCCCTGGCGGCGTGTATGACGGCAGCACGCATTGAATTGGTCTCCCTCGACGACCCCCGCGGATCGTCCGGACGATTGTTATCGATAACAGAATTACGCGAGATCGGGAAGGGCTCCAGGCTGTCCGACGGCTCAGTCCCGCCAGCCGTCCCCGTGGGCGTTGACGTAGATCGCGTAGAGCGAGGTCTGCGCTGTGATGTACAGACGGTTGCGCTTGCGCCCGCCGAAGCAGAGGTTCGACACCATCTCCTCCACCGGGATCGAGCCGATATGCGTGCCGTCCGGCGCATAGACGCAGACCGCGTCGGCGTTGGAGGCCCAGATGTTGCCGTTCGTGTCGGAGCGGAACCCGTCGAAGAAGCCGTTGGGCGAGCGGGCGAAGAGGCGGCCCTTTCCCACGCTGCGTCCGTCCACCACGGCGTAGGCGCGGATCGCGGGCTCGCAGGCCGGATCGTGCGTGCGGCCCGTCTCGGACACGTAGAGGATCGTCTCGTCCGGCGAGAAGCAGAGCCCGTTGGGCTTCAGCATGTCCGATACGACCAACGTCACCTCACCCGACGCCGGATCGAGCCAGTAGACGTTGGAGGCACCGATCTCCGAAGGCGCGCGGTGGCCCTCGTAATGGAAGTCGATGCCGTAGGTCGGATCGGAGAACCAGATCGTGCCGTCGCGCTTGACCACCACGTCGTTGGGTGAATTGAGGCGCTTGTTTCCCCAGTGAGAGACGAGGTTTCGCCAAACGCCGTCATGATCGAGACGCGAAACGCGCCGCCCGCCGTGCTCGCAGGCGACGACGCGCCCCTCGGCGTCCAGGGCGTGGCCGTTGTGGTAGCCGCAGGGGCTCTCGAAGACCGAGACGCGGCCGTCGCACTCGTCGTAGCGCATCACCCGGTCGTTCGGAATGTCCGACCAGAGCACGGACTTGGCGGCCGGGACATGCACCGGCCCCTCCACCCAGCGCCCGCCCGTCCACAACCGCTCCAGCTTGGCGTGGCCGATGAAGAGGCTTCTGAAGCGGTCGTCGTGAACGACGTAGGTCTCGGTCATGGCGGTGTCAGTCCGTCGGCAGGGCGTAGTCGTCGGCGCGGAAGACGGTGTGGAAGATGTCGCCCTCGTAAAGCGTCAGCAGCCCCTTCGTCACCTCTCGGGATTCGAAACGCACGTCGGACGCGAGCGCCGTCTCGATCGCCTCGCGGGAGGGATAGCGAACCTGCAGCACCATCTCGAAATGCGGCTCGGCGACGTCGGCCTCCTCCTGGCGGAGAACGCGCACCTCTTCGGCGCCGGGAAAGCGCGTCCAGAGCGGCACGAGCCTGTCGCGCACGTACGCGGTGAATTCGGCTTCGGAGCCGGGCTTGGCGCGGCCGCGAAAGAAGGCGCAGCGGATGAACATGGGGGACGTCCGATCGATGGGGTCAGAAATGAGCCCGGCGCGGCGCGCGCACCGGGCGGCGGCGCGTTACTTCACGCCCCAGATCGCCTTGTAGGCGTCGCGATAGCCGTTCTCCGGGTCGAAGGCGTTGGTCGGGCCGCCGTCAAACTCGACGTTCGCCTTGGTGACGATGTGCAGCGGCGAGACGTAGCCGGACCACGGCTGGCCTGCGAAGGCGCGGTTGAGCTCGTCCACCAGCTGCCAGCCCTGAAGCTTCAGGGGCTCGGCGACCGTGACGGCCTGGAACTGGCCGGAGCGGATGCGCTGGTAGGCCGACTCCGACCCATCGCCGGCGGCCACGCTAACCGGCCTGCCGTCACCCGCGATGCCCGCGGCGGCAAGCGAGGGGCCCATGAAGTCGAAGTAGAGGTCGTTGATCGCGAGCGAATGGGTCCACGCTTCGCCGTGGCGCTGGAGGAGCGAGGTCGTCAGCTGCGGCATGCGCGTCGAGGTCTCGGCGATCGGCGTGTCGACATACTCGACCACCGTGCCCCCGAGCTTCTCGATCTCGGCCTTCATCGCGTCGGCCTTGGCGATGGCGACGGCGTAGGTACTGTCGGTGAAGATCACGACGCCGGGCTTGCCGGCGGCATCCACATAGGCCCAGTCGGCGGCGGCCTTGGCCACCTGCATCGGATCGGTGGTCACGTTCGCGAAGACCCCGGCGGACGCGACGGGGCCGACTTCGGGCGCCGTGTGCCAGGCGACGATGGGAATTTTGGCGTTCTTGGCCTGCTCGAGACCCGCCTGCTGTTCCACCGCGTCGAAGCCGGCGACCACGATGCCGTCAGGGTTGAGCGCGATGCCCTGACCGACGGCCGCCGTGCGGCCCGAAATGGAGCCGGCGCCGTCGATCGTGCGCACCGTCCAGCCGGCGGCCTTGGCCGCTTCCTCGATGCCGGACACGACGCCGAGGATGCCGCCGTTCTTCATGTCGCCGGCCAGAACAACGATCGTCTTGTCGGCCGCGATCTTCGGGCCGCTCGTCGGCCCGTCCCAGGTCGTGACCCGCGAGGCGTATTTGTCGACCGTCGCCTTGGCGTCCGCCATCGCGTCGGCCCGGGCGCCCGGTGCGCCCGCAATCATGAGGGCACCGCCGAGGAGCAGCGCGGAAAGAAGCGTCTTCATGTGGGGTCCTCCCTTGGATGATGGCCGCCCGCCCGTTTCCTCCCGGCGGGCCGAACTGGTGAAGGCGTGCGGTTACTTCGCGCCGCGTCGGCGCTGGGCGTAGGCGGCGATACCGATGGCGACGAGCAGCGTCATGCCGTTGAAGAGGGGCTCGACGTAGAAGGAACCGCCGAACTGCTGGATGCCGGAGATGCCGACCGCCAGCACCACGACGCCGATGACCGTTCCCCAGACGTTGACGCGGCCGGGCTTGATCGTGGTGGAGCCGAGAAAGGCGCCGACGAGCGCCGGCAGGAGATATTCGAGGCCGACGCTCGCCTGCCCGATCCGCAGCTTCGAGGCGAGGAGCACGCCGGTCAGCGCCGTCAGGAACCCGGAGGCGACGAAGGTCGCCATGGTGAAGCGGCGGACGGGAATGCCGTTGAGGGCCGCCGCCTTCGGATTGGCGCCGATGGCGTAGAGGTAGCGGCCGACCGGCGTGTATTCGAGCACAAGCCACAGGAAGACGGCAAGGCCGAGGACGTAGAAGCCGCCGATCGGAAGACCGAAGACCATCGTGCCGTTCAGCGCCAGGAAGCCCTCGGGGAGCGGGGCCACGACCTGCCGGCCGCCCGTGTACCACAGGGCGAGCGCATAAAGCACGGTGCCCATGCCGAGCGTGGCGATGAACGAGTCGATCTGCGCGACCTCGACCAGAAGACCGTTGAGCAAGCCGACAGCCGCGCCGAGCGCCAGGACGATCAGCACCGCGACCGGCCAGGGAATGCCGAAGGCCGTCTGGAGCGAGATCGCCAGGATATGCCAGAGCACGATGCCGTAGCCGACCGTCAGGTCGATCTTGCCGGCCGTCATCGGGATCATGGCCGCGAGGGCCAGAAGCGCGATGATCGACTTGTCGGAGACGATCGAGCGCAGGTTCAGAAGCGTCGGAAAGGTGCGCGGCAGCAGGATCGCGAAGAGGAGGATTAGCGCGAGCGTCAGGATCGGCAGACCGTAGACCGGCAGGAGACGCATGATGGCCTGCCCCGGCGACAGGGTGCGCATCTCGGCGCGCGTCGGCTCCAGCGCATTCGACTTGATGGAGTTCATGGGGACGGTCTCCCGAGCGCGCGAGCCAAAGGCGTGCGGCGGTGAAGGGGTCAGGCGGCTTCGGAGGCGCTGGCGGCGGCGATCACCCGCTCGGTCGTCACCGCCTCGCCGGAGAGTTCGGCGATGATCGTGCCGCGATTGAAGACGAGCGCGCGGTGGCAGAGCATCGCCACCTCCTCGAAGTCGGTGGATACGACGAGGACGGCAAGGCCGGCCGCGACGGCCGCTTCCACCAGGCGATAGATCTCGGCCTTTGCGCCGACATCGACGCCCGCCGTCGGGTCCTCGAGAATCAGGAGCCGGCGGCCGGTTTCCAGCCAGCGGCCGACGATGACCTTCTGCTGGTTGCCGCCCGACAGGCCCTCGATGGCGAGATCGGGATCGTTGGGGCGAAGGCCGATGCGCCGGCCGAGTTCCCGCGCGGCGTCGCACTCTCGCGCCGGCGAGCGGAAGGACAGGAGCCTGCGCCCGAACGCGCCGGGATTGAGAAAGGCGTTCTCGCGCACCGACAGGGCGGCTGCGACGGATTCCTCCGCCCGGTCGCGGGCGACGAGCCCGATGCCCGACTGGAGCGCCGCGCGCATGGAGGAAAGGTCCGGGGCCGCGCCGTCGATCGAGACCGAGCCCGAATGCGGCTGGGCGCCGAAGAGCGCGCGCCCGACGGCTTCCTGGCCGGCGCCGCGCAGGCCGACGAGCCCGAGGATCTCGCCTTGTCGGATGTCGAAATCGACCGGCCCCGCGCCTGCCGTCGCCAGACCGCGCACCGACACGCGCGCCGCGGCATTCACGGGCGCCGGCAGCTTCTCGTAGAGCCGAAGCGAGCCGGTGCCGATGATCTGCGCGATGAGGTCGGTGGGTGTGAGATCGGCGATGCGCCCCTCCCCCGCCAACGCGCCGTCGCGCAGGACCACAGCACGGTCGGCGACGCGGAAGATTTCGTCCAGCCGGTGCGAAACGTAGATCACGCCGACGCCGCCGGCGGAGAGACGACGCACCGCCTGCATCAGCTTCTCCACCTCGTCGGCGGGAAGGCTCGCGGTCGGCTCGTCGAGAACCAGAAACTCGCAATCGGTCGCGAGTGCGCGTGCGATCGCTATCAGAGACTTCTCGGTGCGCGAGAGCGAGGCGACGCGCGTGTCGGGATCGAAGTCGCAGCCGAGCCGCGCCAGCGCCTCCACGGCCTGAGCCCTGACGCCCGACCAGTCGACGAGCCCGCGCCGGGCTCCGCCGCGCCGGGGATAACCATTGGCGATGGCAACGTTCTCGGCGATCGTCATCCACTCGATGAGGCCGAGGTCCTGGTGGACGAAGGCGACCTGACGCCTTGCGCCTGCCGTCCCCTTGCTTTCGTGGGAGTAGAGCTTGCCGTCGATCGCGATCCGCCCGGCATCGGCCTTGTGGATGCCGCCGAGGATCTTGATGACGGTGGACTTGCCCGCCCCGTTCTCGCCCAGCAGCGCCACGACCTCGCCGGACCGAACGGAAAAGCTGACGCCCTTGAGCGCCTGGGTCCCTCCGAACCGCTTGGCGACGCCCTCAAACCGAAGCTCGCTCACGACAACCTCCCAATCATCGACACTCCCGATGTTATCGATAACTTTCGAAGTGTCAACGGCTGTCTGACGATGTGCCGCATCGTCTTGCGGACGATTGGTCTGCCCCCTGAAAAGTGGTCCTCCCTGACGTAGGCTTACGAGCCTTTGTGACGTGCCCCCCGACTTTGGACCGCCCGGCTGGAGGATTTCCGGGGGTGATTGCTCAGGCGGGCAGGCTGCCTT
>NZ_CAJYIU010000322.1 GCF_913775355.1 uncultured Aureimonas sp. | reverse complement strand
GGTCGGCGCGATCCTGTCGGAAATGCCCGATGCCTCGAACGTCTTCCTCGCCAACAAGATTTGGGCGACCGGCGACTATCTCGGTGATACCGGACACGCGAGTGAAAGTCTTGAGCGCTCGCGGTTGCGCGTCTGGCGCTCCACCATCGACCTCATGCAATGCCACAGCCTGACCAATGCCCCCGTCATCCTGCCGCTGCTCCAGGCTTGGCGGAAGGAAGGGTTGATCGGCCATGTCGGCGTCACGCATCACGAGTCCGGCTATCAGGACGACCTCACCGCGATCGTGGAACGGGGCGAGGTCGACATGGTCCAGACGAACTATTCGATCTTCAACCGGACGGCGGAGGCGCGGCTCCTGCCCGCGGCGGCCGAACGGGGCGTCGGGGTCCTCGTCAACCTGCCGCTGGAGAAGGCGCGGTTGATGCATGTGACCAGGGACCATCCGGTGCCGGACTTCGCCGCCGAGTTCGGCGCGCGGAGCTGGGCCCAGTTCTTCCTGAAATGGGCCATTGCCCATCCGGCCGTGACATGCGTTCTGTGCGGGACCTCCGACCCCGACCACATAAGCGACAACATTGGCGCACTGCGCGGCCCCCTTCCCGATACGGCCATGCGGCAGCGAATGGTGCGTTACATGGAGACCATTCCCGGCTTCGACGAGATCGGATCCATGGCGTGGTATCCCAACAAGGACGGCCTCTACCGCGGGCAGATCCGTCAGGCCCAGGCCGCAGCCCGCGATCGGCTGTCGGATTGACGGCGGTCTCCGAGCATGTCGCGGTTATGCTATCTCTCCGCAGTGTCTTGTCACTGTGGGCGCTGGTTCTTGCGGCACTTATGCCCTGCCGCAATCCGATCCGACCGTTGGGGGAGTCGGTGCGGCGAGTTCCATCGCCGGACCGGGCGGTTTCCGATTCGCCCGCTTCGGACTGGGTATCTTGAAAGTAGCCTGCTCACTTCATGAGCGATCCGGTGGATAGCTGGCATTCCGCAAACAACCCTTGATTGCCCGTTCGAAGCCTCAAGAGCCGCTAGCCCCGCGCGCCGCGCTTCGGCATCCGGCACAACGCTGGCTGCGTGACCACCTGGCCGTCTATGACACCACGCCATCGGGCGACATTCGGCGTCACGTCACCAGCGGTAGCTTCGCTATCAATGGCGACGCGGCGCTCAGCGTCGATGCCATGATAGAGGCGGGCGACGTCGAGCATCCGCCTTTACGGCTGGCACTCGGCAGCACAGCCTACGAGAACATCGAGGCGGCACTCGTCCGTCGGCTCGAGGCGATCCGCGCCCAGAAGCCATCGCCTTCGGTGCCGACAAGCGATTGTGACCTTTATTGATACGGCGAGAACTGACCTCGCCGTATCGACCACTCGCTACACGCATACAGCGGATTAACCGCAACAGAGCTTGGAGGCAGCTTTCAGGTTGTCTTCCTCCGAAGCGGACCGACCGGTTTCCACCCAACCACGCCAACCTGCGGTGAGTTAGCGGACGCTCGGAAGCGGTCCATCCGCTTTTGCCCATTGACGCCAGTCGATCGGGTTAGTGCGGACGCCGGGAATCAGCCGAACATGCTTCAACTCATCATCGCCAATCAGGCGGTCTTCAACCGTTCCTCGATCACCCCAAGGACGATGTCGGCGAGCTCGCTCACGGTCGGATCCTATTCGCTCTCCGCGCGCACCAGCGTCAGGGAAACAGAAGGAAGCGCCGGCAGGCCTGTCTCAACGGGATCCAGTGCAACGAGCCCGGGGGGCAACCCAATACGGGTGCGCATCGTGATGCCAAGGCCTGCGGATGCGGCAGCCCAGAGCCCCGATAGACTGGGGCTGGAAACGGCGATCCGCCAGGGTAGGCCGGCCTGATCGAGGGCAGAGATGGCGGGGTCGCGAAAGGAGCACGGGGATCCGAACGCGACCAGCGGGACGGGCTCGCCGTGATCGGCCAGACCCAGCCGCCAGTTCTGGCGCCCGATCCAGACGGTGGGAACTTCCGCGATCAGGGTGCGGTGCGGTGCGTCGACTGAAGCGCCCCAGGCAAGCGACAGGTCCAACTCCCCCTGTCGCGTCTTCTCGACGAGAGCGTGGACTTTCTCGACCACGATCTCGACCATGGCCTTCGAATTGACGCGGGCGAACCGGCCGAGGACCTCGGGCAGCCACGCCTCGGCGAAATGCTGCGGAAGGCCAAGACGGACGCGTCCGGCCAGTTCCGAGCGCCGCAGGCAATTGACCGCCTCGTCGTTCAGATCGAGAATGCGCCGCGCATAGCTCAGAAGCCGCTCCCCCGCGCCGGTCAGCGCTAGGCCTCTGCCAGATTTTATGACCAGCGGCTGGCCCACCTGTTCCTCCAGCTTGCGAAGCTGCGCGCTGACCGCCGATTGCGAGCGCCCCACGCGGTCAGCCGCGCGCGCGAAGCTGCCGAGTTCGAAGCCGAGGACGAAGGTGCGCAGCGTGTCGATGTCGAGATTGGGACGCACCATGACGCTTCACTTAATCCGAATGGTTCGTTCCAGACTTCCAAATAGCTGATCGATCATTCCGGGAATAGAAATGGGTTCGAGAAAACACTTCTGGAGCCTGCCATGCCTCTCGTCCGCATCACGCTCTTCCGGGGCCGCTCTCCCGAATAGGTCCGCAGCATTGCCGACGGCGTCCACGCGGCGCTCGTCGAGACCTACGGCGTCCCCGAGGACGACCGCTTCCAGATCATCGACCAGCGCGGGCCGAGCGAGATCATCTACAACCCCACCTATCTCGGCATCCATCGGACGGACGGGATTGTCATCGTCCACGTCGTCGCCAACAATTGGCGCGAAACCAGCCAGAAGCAGAGCTTCTACCGAGCCGTCGTCGACAAGCTCGTCGCCGATCCCGTCGTCCGCCGCGAGGACGTGCAGATCGTCATCAGCCCCAACGACAAGCCCGACTGGTCCTTCGGCAACGGCCTCGCGCCCTATGTGACTGAGGGGGCGGACCGCTGACCGTCGCCGGACCGGTCTCGCCGCACTTGCCCGTGCGGTGGTGACGACCGCGGGCTTCGGCCGATCGCTCTCGCCCGAGCCGGCGCGAGCGGTACACGCTGTCATCCGATCGCATCCGACACGAAGGAGATCCGTATACGCGCATTCGCCACCGGAGCGAACGGTTGGGTCGGATCGGCGATTGCCGAAGGGCTGATCGAAGGCGGGCATTCTGTCACCGGACTGGTACGGTCCCGGGACAACGCTGAGAACTTCGCACGAAATAGGCCGCGAGCCATTTCGGCAGCCTCGCGGTCTGGATCGCCGGTCATGGACCGGCTTTCTCGGCTTGGTGGAGGATGGTGCTCGGATGGGTACCGAGGGAGATCGGCCTCGTCGCCGACGTCGAGCGTCAGACCTACTCGAGTTGAGGAATGTCAGCGTCGCCTTGGAATAGCAGCTAAACAACGAACAGACCCGGAAGCGGAATGATCGCTTACCACCCGGAGATCGCCGACTGGCGCCGAGATAGCGGACGCCTAGAAGCGGTCCATCCGCTTTCGACCCGAACGAGACTTCTAGGAGCCTGCGGGCCAGTCCGACCCAACGAGAGGCCAGCGTGGACTGATCCGCCGAACCTGCGTTTTGAGAGCGTGGCGACCAGCCGACCCGCCACTTGGTAGGGTCAGGACTCATAGTTCAGAGCCGGAACAGGACGGGGGCTGCGAGGGCGATGGCGGAGAAGAAGACGGTCGGACAGCGGTCGTAGCGGGTTGCGGCGCGGCGCCAGTCCTCCAGCCGCCCGAACATGATCTCGATGCGGTTGCGGCGTCTGTAACGATGCTTGTCGTGGCGCACCGGCGCGTTGCGCGACTTGCGCCCTGGAATGCAGGGTTTGATGCCCTTTGCTGCAAGAGCGTCCCGGAACCAGTCAGCATCGTAGCCGCGATCGCCGAGCAGCCATTGCGCCTTAGGCAGATCGTCCAGAAGCGCCGCGGCTCCGGTATAGTCGCTGGTCGGCCCTGCGGTGAGGAAGAAGCTCAGCGGATGTCCGTTCGCATCGGCGACGGCATGAAGCTTGGTGTTCATGCCATCCTTAGTGCGGCCGATCAGGCGGCCAAGGCCCCCTTTTTGCTCGCAAGGCTCGATGCCGTGCGGTGTGCCTACAGGTAGGTCGCTTCGATCATGACGGTCTTGGGATCGGCACCGGCTGCAGTTAGACCTTCAATCATCCGGACGAAGACGCCTGCCTCGCCCCAACGCTTCAAACGGTTGTAAAGCGTCTTTGCGGGCCCGCAGTCCTTGGGCGCATCGCGCCATCGCAGGCCGTTGCGGTTGACGAAGATAATGCCGCTGAGAACCCGCCGGTCGTCGACCCATGGCCTGCCATGGCTCTTGGGTAAGAACGGACGAAGCCGCTCCATCTGCTCGTCCGTCAGCCAGTACAGATCGCTCATATCCAGTCCCCCCGGACAGAGCCTGAATCAGACGGCGGGCCTCACATCAATGGGTTCTGACCATAGGCAGATCGGAGCACTTTCCGGAACCGAACGGCACCAATCGCGCAGGAACGAAAAAGCTTTAAGCCGGAACCCTTTGCTCGTTTCCGAAATCATTTCACGAGGAACGTATCGAGCGCTTGCTTGAATAGGGCGTCCGGAGCCGTTCTAGCCTCGTCCCGGCGCATAGCCTCGAACAAGCGGCGCTTGGCCGAAGCCCGCCAGCTCAGAGGCAGTGCGCGCAGAAGCTCGTGCATCAGGACGTAGGTCTCGCGGGTCCAGCGACGCTCATGCTCGCGGCGGAACGGTCCGGGATCGAAACCTTCGCGCGCCGGCCTTGCCGAGCGTAGCGCCGCGGTCTGCGCCTCATCGATGCGATGATCCACTACCACCACGCCGTAGTCCCGGCGAGCGGCGAGCGGCGTCACGCGTCCGGCTTCGACGTCGCGCAGCACCTTCTGCGGGTCGCGCTGAAACGGATCGCCCCGCCCGGCCCCGCCCGGCGAGACAATACGCAGGACGTCGCCCGGCGCCAGGCGCACCTGATCGGTGTTGCCGAGGTCGACCGCGTCGGACAGGCCGGGATTGAGCGTGAAGCTGCCGCTCGGCCCCGGCATACCGCCAAGGATCGCCCAGGGTTGGAATTTGGACCGGTCGCGGTTTCTCGCGGTCACGAAAGCAGCCGGCGCGGTGGCGCTGAACTCCAGAACCTGCGCCATGCCGCCCCGATGAGCGCCGGGCCCTCCGGAGTCTGGCATCAGACCGTAGCGCCGGATCAGGACGGGTGCCTCGGACTCGGTGATCTCGATCGGGCTGTTCTTCAGATACGCCGCGTCCGCGCCCGAACCGTCCGTGCCGTCGCGATGGGGCATGCCACCCCCGCCCCCGACAATCGGCGCGATGGCCGTGATGGTGCGCCGGCCGGTTCGGCGGTCCTCGGCGGCCATGTTGATGATGGAGGTCGCGCCTGCGGGCGCGGACGGCATGCGCTCGGGCACGGCCATAGCGAAGGCACCGAAGATCAGGCTGCGCAGGCGCCCGCAGGTGAGACTGCGCATGCCGACCGCCGCCGGAAACTGCGGGTTGAGGACGCTGCCCGGCTCGGTGCGGCAGGCGAAGGCCCGCGTCGTCCCGAAGTTGAGGAGGATGCCCGGATGCAGCGCAGAAAGGACGTAGTAGACACCGACGAGGAGGAGCGAATGGCGGGGATGGCCGCCGGTCGGCACGTTCATCGACGAGAGGCATTGCGGATCGGAACCGGTGAAGTCCAGTTCCGCACCGTCGCCGACGATACGCAGCGTCAGGTGCAGGCGCAACGGATCGCCGTCCGGCCCGTCCTCGTCGGCATATTCGGTGAAGACGTACTCGCCGTCGGGAATGGAGCGCAGGACGCTGCGCGCCTGCGCTTCGGCATAGTCGAGGATGTCGGCGAACCCGTCTACCACGGTCTCGACGCCGAAGCGCCGCACGAGGTCGAGCGTACGGCGCTCACCCGTGTTCATAGCCGCGACTTGCGCTTGTAGGTCGCCCCAGTTCTGCTCGGGAATGCGCACATTGGTGAGAAGCAAACGCAGCAGCGACCGGTCGAGTTCGCCGCGCCGGTAGAGCTTCACAGGCGGCATGCGGATGCCCTCCTGGTGGACGTCGGTCAACGCCCGCGACAGGCTGGCCGGCACGGCGCCGCCGACATCCACGTGGTGAATGTGCCCGCCGCAGAAGGACACGATTCGCCCCTCGTGGAAGACAGGCTTCCACATCGCGATGTCCGGGGAATGGGTCGCGAGGTAGCCGGAATAGGGATCGTTGGTGATCAGGATGTCGCCGGGCTCGTACCCCTCCTCGACAAGCCGGATCGCGGCCTCGTAGTCGTGGCCGGGATACCAGGTTGCGCCAAGATCGACGGGTGCGGCGACCGTCTTGCCGTTCGCATCGAGAAGCTGGATCGTGAAGTCCTCGGTTTCCTTCACGAAGGTCGAGTGGGCGACACGATAGAGCGTCGTGGCCATGCTCTCGGCTGTCGCCCGCGTGTAGTTCTTGAGGATCTGGAGGGTGATTGGGTCGGTCCGCATCAGGCGCGCTCCATCTCGATGTTGCGGAACTCGTCCACCACGGCGCTCCAGCCGGGTGGCACGAGAAGCGTCGTGTCGTTCTGCATCACGATGGCAGGCCCATCCAGGCGGGCGCCTGGCCCGAGGCCGTCGCGCTCAAAAAGACGTGCGGACACCCAGGCGCCGCCTTGGAACAGCGGTCCCTCGCCCACCGGTTCGGCGGCATGCGGGCGCATGGCCTCGTGCGGCAGGGCGATGTCCGGCGCCGGCCGGGCGCTCGTGGCGCGTACGTTGACGACTTGGATCGGTGCTTCGAGATCGGCATGGCCGAAGTTGCGCTCGTGCGCCTCGTGGAAGGCGGCCCGCAGGCTGTCTACGGTCTCGTCTCCGTCGAGGGGGACCATGATCTCGAAGGACTGCCCACGATAGCGAAGGTCTGCCGCATGGAGCGCGAGCGATGGGCCGGGCCCTGCCATCGCCTCGAGAGCGCCGTCGGCTTCCTCTTCCAGGGCGGCGATGATGCCGCGCAGTATCGGCAGGGTATCCTCGTCCAACGGGAGGAGCACCGTGCGCATCGTGTCGCGCCGGATCGGGGCCGATGCGGCGCCGAGCGCGCAGAGCGTTCCGGGCACTGCCGGAACCAGAAGGCGCCGCATCCCGGCCGCCTCGGCCAGCAGCGCGCCGAGCATCGGACCGGCCCCGCCGAACGGCATTAGCGTCAGTTCGCTCGCATGAACGCCGGCACGCGCCAGCAGCTGCTCGATCGCGATCAGCATGCCGCTGACAGCGACCTGCAAGGCGCCTTCGGCCAGTTGCGCCACCTCGATGCCAAGCCGGTCGGCGATCGGCTGGGCCGCCGCCTCGCTCGCCTCGCGCTGCGGCGAGATCGCGCCGAAACCGATTCGCGCATGGCCGAGAATGCCGGTCAGGAGCGCCGCGTCGGTGACCGTCAGTTCCGAGCCGCCGCGCCCGAAGCAGGCCGGTCCCGGCGTCGATCCGGCGCTGCGCGGGCCCACCTGCATCACCCCCTCGCCGTCGATCCACACCACCGAGCCTCCGCCCTGGCCCGACGAGACGACCGCGACAGTGGTGGTTGCGAGCGGAAACTCTCCGATCGACAGGCCGGTCGAGAAGGACGGCTCGCCATTCTCCAGAAGAGCGACGTCGGCGCTGGTCCCTCCGATGTCGAGCGTCAGGACAGACTTCACGCCAGCAGCCTTCGCGACGATCGACGCGCCCACGACGCCGGAGGCCGTGCCCGACAGAAGCATGCCGACGCAGTCGCGCCGACCCGCCTCGGCCGTCATCGTACCGCCGATCGAGGTCGTCAGCAGAAGCGGCGCGGCGATCCCCGCCTGTTCGAGTTCGCCGGCGACGCGGCGGATGTAGGTGTCGATGCGTGGCTGGACATAGGCGTTGAGGACGGCGATGGTGGTACGCTCATATTCGCGGATCACCGGCCAGACCTCGCTGCCGCAGAAGACGGTGAGGTCGGGGCGCCGCTCGCGGATCATCCGGGCGACGGCGCGCTCGTGGCGCGGCTCTCGCCAGGCATGCAGGAAGGACACGACGACAACCTCGCAGCCGGCCCGCTTGGCTCCTTCCAGCGCACGCGCGACGTCGTCCGCGGACGGCTCGACCAGCGTCTCGCCGCTTGCCGTCATTCGCTCGCGAACGCCGAACACATGCTCGCGCGCCACCAGCGGCGCGGGGCGCTCGCAGAACAGGCTGTAGGGATTGGGCATGCGCAGGCGCGCCAGCTCCAGGATATCGGTGAAGCCGTCCGTGCAGATGAGTGCGACGCGCGCCCCACAGCGCTGGATGATCGTGTTGACGCCGACCGTCGTGCCGTGGACGAAGCGATCGACGCTGGGCAGGTCGAGGCCGCTCTCGGCGAGGCGCTTGAGGCCCGAGCCGATGTCGCGCCCCGGCGCATCCGGGGTAGTCAGCACCTTCAGCGTCTCGATCCGACCGGTGTCGCGATCGATCGCGACGAAGTCGGCGAAGGTCCCGCCGATATCTACTCCGATGATGGCCGGCATCTCGCGATCTCCTGTGTCCCGTTGCTTTGATAGGAGATGCGGACCGCACCGTTCCAAGCGCCATCGCGACGTCATCCATAACCTGAGGCTATAGGGGAGGCGCTTGGGCGCTCTAACCACCTGGAGCTGCCTTCTGGCAGATGGAGCACGAAGGAAGTGACGCCCGCCCGCCCTGCCCTGCAGCGAGGCACCCGGCGGGAGCGCAACAGACGCCACCCGAGAGGACGACCATGGCCCGCGACATGCCCAGCATCTTCGCCGACGGCTTCAAGGCCGAACCCTGGTGGTGGCAGGATGCGCCGCTGTCGGACGGCCCTGTCGAAGCTTTGCCGCAGGAAGCCGAGATCGTCGTGGTGGGCTCCGGCTATGCCGGTACGTGCTGCGCGCTACGCCTCGCCGAAGGCGGACGTGACGTCCTCGTGCTCGACGCCGACCCGATCGGCTTCAACGCGAGCTCCCGGTCGGGCGGACAGGTGACGGGGGGCGTGAACGTCGGCAAGTCCCTCGCCCACAAGCCGGTGTCCGACGCGCGCCGCGCTGCGCTCCTCTCGGACGCATCCAAGGCGCTGCGGTTCTTCGAGGACGTGATCGCCCGCCATGGGATCGACTGCGACTACCACGCCAAGGGCCGCCTCGTCGGCTTCTGGACGCCGGCCCATGCCGAAAGCTGGACGAAGCGGATCGACGAGCTGAACGCGATCGCCGGCTCGCAGGCCCGTCTCGTCGGCCGGGAGGAAGCGCGCGAGGCGCTGGGGAGCGACTTCTACTGGGGAGGCGTCGCGATCGAGCGCGCCGGGCACATCCAGCCGGCCCGCTACCACGCCGGGCTCGTGCGCGCGGCGCGCGGGTCCGGCGCCGCCTTCCGGGGCCGGACCCGCGTCCTCTCCGTGGCGCCGGCGGGCGGCGGCTTCCGGGTCGAGACGGAACGGGGCCCGGTGGCTGCGCGGCAGGTCGTGATGGCGACCAACGCCTATACCGGCGCGCATGCCTACGGCTTGGCGCCGGACCTGCGCCGCGGGATCGTTCCCGTCTCCACGCAGATGATCGCGACCGAGGAGATGCCCGCGGACCTGGCGGCGCGCATCCTTCCCAGCGATCGCGGCGTGTCGGAGTCACGCCGCGTGATCGCGCACTACCGCAAGTCGCCCGACGGCTGCCGCCTGCTGTTCGGAGGCCGCGCGACCTTCTTCCCGCTCTCCGTCCCGCGCATCGCGACGCTTCTCCACCGCGCGATGGTCCGCCGCTTTCCCGAAATGGCCGGCGTTCGCATTGCCAATGCCTGGGGCGGCAAGGTGGCGATGACGATGGACCGCCTGCCCCATATCGGCGGCGGCGGCGGGCGCTACTTCGTAGCGGGGTGCCAGGGCAGCGGCATCACGATGATGAGCTATCTCGGCGACAGCCTGGCCGCGAAGATCCTGTCGGGCGACGACAGAGCCCCGGTCAACGCCTACGACACAGGCCTGCCGCCCCGCCACCCGCTCTACGACGGCACGTCCTGGTTCATGCCTGCGATCGGCTCCTGGTACCAGATCCAGGACCGGATGGAGCGCCGCCCCACCACCTGACGCGTCCGACCGGCCCGGCCGGCTTGCCAAGGCTCAAGGATTATGGCGCTCTCTCCACATGAATGCCCGCCAGCTCGAGATCTTCCGCGCGATCGTCAGGGACGGTTCGCTGACGGCGGCCGCCAACTCGCTCAACATTTCCCAGCCGGCGGTCAGCAAGACGCTGCGCCATCTGGAGAGCCAGCTTGGCTACGCATTGTTCGAGCGGATCGGCGGCCGGCTGGTGCCCACGACCGAGGCGCAGATCCTGTTCGTCGACGCCGACCGGGTGTTCCGCGAGATGGAGTCGCTGAAGCAGCTGGCGATGACCATCCGCGAGCGGCATGTCGGGCTGCTTCGGATCGGCGCGAGCCTGCCGGTGACATATGCGCTGGTGTCGCAGACGCTGGCGCGCTTCCGCCGCAGCCACGAGGCGGTCAAGGTTCACCTGCGCTCGGTTCCCAAGGAGGAACTCGCCGAAGGCCTTCTCGTAGGGGACATCGACCTCGCCCTGACGCTGTCGACGATCCACAAGCCCACTGTCCGCAGCCAAATCCTCACGCACATCCCGGTGGTCGCGGTAATGCGAGACGACGATCCGCTGGCCGAACGCCCCCAGATCGAACCCTGCGACCTCTCCGCGCGCCAGCTCATCTCCTACGACGGGCGGGCCAACGTCACGCCGGACCTGCGCCGGGCCTTTGTTGCGAGCGGCTGCACGTTCGACCCAGCGATCCATATCTCGACCTCGATCGGCGCGCTGCCGCTGGTGCGGGGCGGGCTCGGGATCGCGCTCGTCGATGGGCTGGTCCCTTGGGAGAGCTTTCCTCCGCTGCGCGCAGTGGCGTTCCAGCCGCGCGTCGAGATGACGCTCGCGGCCTCCACGAACAGCGCCCGCGTCGCCTCGCGCTTCGTCGAGCCCTTTCTGGCCGAGTTGAAGGTGAGCCTGTCCGAGGGAGCCGCGACGCGGCCCCACCCGGCTCAGAAGTCGGCGACCTGACCCCAGGCGGACCGGTCGAGCCGGGCCGGATCGTACGGTCTGGGATCGACGATCGGCGTCTCGCCGGTCACGAGGTCGGCCACGAGATGCCCCGCCCCCGGACCGATGCCGAAGCCGTGGCCGCTGAAGCCGGCCGCCAGGACGAAGCCCGGAACGGCCGCGATCTCGCCGATCGCCGGCACGCCGTCGGGGGTGGAATCGATGTAGCCGGCCCAGCTATGGGTGATCGTCGTGGCGCGAAGACCCGGCCGGAGGTCGACCGCGCGCTCGTGCGTCAGCCGGATCTGGGCGGCATCGGGCTTTGGGTCGAGGATGCGCACGCGCTCCATCGGCGTTTCCTCGTCCAGCCGCCAGCGCCGCAGCGTCTCGTGACCGGAGCGCCATCCTTCGAGCCCGCCCGGTGTCAAGCTCTTCCAACGCCGGGCGAACATCGGCACGAACTCGCGCGAGAAGCGGAGCTGCTGCGGCGTCGGATCGACGCGTGCTCGGCCGCTGATCGCCAGCGTGTAACCGCCGTTGCCGCGCCGCGTGATCGAAACGTCGGCAGTGTGCAGGGCATCCGGCAGGTCATTGGCCCCTGCCGAGACCGCCAGGATCGAGGAGCGCACCGCGGCCTGGGGAAAGCGCAGGCCGAGCTGGCGACAGAACGAGGAGGCCCAGGCGCCCCCGGCCATCACCGCCACCTTGGTGCGGATCGTGCCCTTCTCGGTCACGACGGCGCTGACCCGACCGCCCGACAGCTCGATCCCGCGCGCGGCGCAGCCCTGATGCACCGTGCCGCCGGTCGCCATGATCGCCCGCGCGACGACGGGCACGGCGCGCGACGGGTCGGCCGTGCCGTCGCTCGGCGAGAAGACGCCCCCCTTCCAGGCGCGGCCGGTCGCGTGGGCCCGTTCGGTGGCCTCCTCGCCCGTCAGCATATGGGTCGTAACCCCCACCGTGCGCGCGAACTCGCGCCACTTCGCCCAGCCCTCCAGTTCGGCCTCGTTCTGCGAGAGGTAGAACAGGCCGCAACGGCGGAACCCGACGTCCTCACCGGTCTCGGCGGCGATACGGTCCCAGAGATCGAGGCTTCGGGTCGAGATGGGAAGTTCGCGCGCGTCGCGGTTCTGCTGCCGGCACCAGCCCCAGTTGCGGCTGGACTGCTCGGCGCCGACCAACCCTTTCTCCACGAGAGCGACCTTCAGGCCCCTGCGGGCGAGATAGTAGGCGGAGAAGGCTCCAGCGACGCCGCCGCCGACGACCACGACATCGGCCTCGCCGGGAAGCTGGTCGTTCGTCTCGATCCGCATCAGTGGCGCGCGCATGGTGTCTCCTGGCTAGGCGGGCATGATAGCGGGCCGGACAGATATTGGGTGTCGCTTGCCTGCGAAGCCTCCGCATATCCTGTCGTTCGACGCGCGCCGGACGGGCAAATCTTCTGGGCGCGGGATCGGACGCCCCTGGTCGGCGCCGTCCGGCCGATCGCAGTTCATCCTCAAGGACGCCGTACCGCCGGCTAATGACCCGCTACCGAAGCTGCGTTAAATTCCAATGGCAAAAGGAGCCAGAAGGAGGACCATGAAGCTCGACCGGATCGATCTGAGAATTCTTTCGGAGCTGCAGAAGAACGGCCGCATCACGAATGTCGAGCTAGCCGAACTGGTGCATCTTTCGCCAAGTCCCTGCCTGATGCGGGTCAAGAAGCTCCAGAGCGAAGGCTATATCGTCAACTACTCCGCGCAGATCGACGTCTCCAAGCTCGGGCAGACGCTGACGGTCTTCACGGAGATCACGCTCAAGAACCACCGGCGGATCGACTTCGCCCGCTTCCTGTCGGCCATCGAGAAGGTCGACGCAGTGATGGAGTGCCACCTCATCTCGGGCGGCTACGACTATCTCCTCAAGTTCGTCACGCCCGGTATCGTCGAGTACCAGACGACGATGGAACGGCTGCTCGACATGGACATCGGGATCGAAAAATACTTCAGCTTCGTGGTGCTGAAGTCGCCACTGATCCGCACTCACCTGTCGCTGGACACGATGTTCCCAGCTTGACCGGTCAGCGCCGCGCGAAGGCGCCGAGGAGCTCGGGATCCTGCTCCAGGCTGTCGAGCCAGCCGGTCCGCAACTGCGGCACGGAGGAGAAGAGGAGCCGCGAATAAGGATGGCTCGGCTCGCCGTCGCCCAGATGCGGCATCAGCTGCTCGATCTTCTCGCCCTTGTACATCACCACCACCTCGTCGCAGATCGCCCGCACCGTCGTGAGGTCGTGGCTGATGAAGAGATAGGAGAGCGACAGTTCGCGCTGGAGTTCCTTGAGAAGGTCGATGATCGCGGCGGCCACGACCGTATCCAGCGCCGACGTGATCTCGTCGCACAGGATCAGCTTGGCGTCGGCCGCGAGCGCGCGGGCCAGGTTGACGCGCTGTTTCTGGCCGCCCGACAATTCGCCCGGGCGGCGATAACGCAAAGCCCGCGGCAGGTGGACCATTTCGAGAAGCTCGACGATGCGGGCCTCGCGCGCCCGCGCCGACATGCCGTGATAGAAGACCAGCGGACGCGCCAGGATCTCTCCGATCGACTTCGACGGATTGAGCGAGGTGTCGGCGAACTGGAACACGATCTGGAGGTCGCGCAGCTCTTCGCGGCTGCGCTGGCGCAGATCCCGGGCCAGCGGTTTGCCACCGAACACGACCTCGCCCGAGGCGGCCGGCAGGATGCCGGCGATCACGCGGGCGAGTGTCGACTTCCCGCAGCCCGATTCACCGACGATGCCGAGGTTGCGTCCGCGCTGCAGCGCGATGCTGACCTTGTCGAGGACGCGAATCTTCGGTGCTCCGTCGGGCCCGAGTTCGCCGTAGCCGGCGACGATATCCTTGACGACCAGCAGCGGCTCGGGGCGCTGGCCCTGGGCCTCGACGGCGCGCGTGGTGGCGCGGGGCCGGAAGGCCGCGAGAAGTTCCTTCGTGTAGGGGTGCTGGGGGCGGTCGAGGATGTCCTGCGTCGTCCCCAACTCCTGGACCTCGCCATGGCGCAGCACGACGATACGGTCGGCGATCTGGGCGACGACGGCCAGGTCGTGTGAGACGTAGACGCCCGCCGCCCCACTCTTGCGCATCACCGACTTGAAGGCGCGGAGCACCTCGACCTGCGTGGTGACGTCGAGGGCCGTGGTCGGCTCATCGAAGATGACGAGCTTGGGAGCGCCGATGAGCGCCATGGCGGCGGACAGGCGCTGGAGCTGGCCGCCCGAAAGCTGATGCGGGAAGCGGTCGCCGATCGTCTCGGGATGGGGAAGCGCGAGGGCGCGGAAGAGGTCGACCGCCTTGCGCCGCGCCTCGGCGACCGGCATCGAGGCATGGATGCGCGTCACCTCCACAACCTGATCCATGATCCGGTGAGCGGGATTGAAGGCAGCGGCGGCGCTTTGCGGCACGTAGGAGACCACTGAGCCGCGCCGCTCGGCCCGCTGGCGTTCGCTAAGCGTCGTCATATCCTGTCCGTCGACCAGCACGGAACCACCGGACACGCGGCAGCCGGGCCGGGTGTAGCCCATGAGGCTGAGAGCGATCGTCGTCTTGCCGGAGCCGCTCTCTCCGATCAGGGCGACGATCTCGCCCTCGGCGATGTCGAGCGAGACGCTCTTGATGATCTCGACGTTGCGGCCCGCGTCGGTGCGCGCCTCGATCTTCAGGTCGCGGACTTCGACGAGGCGGCTCATGCGTCTTCGCTCCGGTCGCGGATCTTGCGAGGTAGGTTGTCGACCAGGAGGTTGACGCTGATCGTCAGGCTGGCAATGGCGATCGAGGGAAAGATGACGGCCGGCGCGGCGAAGGACAGACCGCCGATGTTCTCCTTCACCAAGGCGCCCCAGTCCGCGTCTGGCGGCTGCACGCCGAGCCCGAGAAAGGACAGGCTGGACAGGAGAAGCACGATGAAGACGAAGCGCAGGCCCACATCGGCCAGCACCGGGCCGATGATGCCGGGCAGGATCTCGGCGCGGATGAGATAGGCCAGCCGCTCGCCTCGGGCCCGCGCCACGGTCACGTAGTCCATCGTGTTGATATTGACCGCAAGGGAGCGCGCGAAGCGGTAGCAGCCGGGAATGTAGATGAAGGCGAGCGTCAGGATCAGGATCGGGATCGAGGAGCCGACCGCCGCCACGAGGACGAGGGCAAGGATCTTGTTGGGGATCGAGGTCAGGGCGTCGAAGAAGCGGCTCAGCGCGCTGTCGAACCAGCCGCCCACAACCGCCGCCGTCATGCCGAGGGTCACGCCGCAGAAGCACGCGATGCACACGGCCGCGAGCGAGATTCCGACCGTGTAGCGTGCGCCGTGGATGATGCGCGACAGGACGTCGCGACCGAGATAGTCGGTGCCGAAAGGATAAAGCGACGACGTCGGACCGTAGTAGTCGAAGTCCACAATCTCGCCTACCGGGTGGGGCGCGATCCAAGGCGCCAGCACGGCGACGATTGTCCAGGCAAGGATCACTAGGAAGGACACGACGCCGACGGCGTTGACGCGGTAGCCGAAGCGGCTTCGGCGTGGCGGGCGGGTGCCGGAAAGCGAAAGCGTCATGACCGGCGGAGCCTCGGGTTGGAGACGATGGCGACGAGGTCGGCGACCGTGATCAGCAGGAGGTAGGCGATGCAGAAGATCATCGCGCAGCTCTGGATCAGGGGCAGGTCGCGCGTCGAAACGGCGTCCAGCATCAGCTTGGCGATGCCGGGATAGTTGAAGATCGTCTCGACGATGATGACGCCGCCGAGGAGATAGGAGAGCGATAGGGCGACGGCGTTGACGATCGGGCCGAGCGCGTTGGGCAGGGCGTGATGCAGCACCATGCGGCGGCGCGAGGCGCCCTTCAGGAGCGCCATCTCAACGTAAGGGGCGTTCAGCGTCTCGATCACCGCCGCGCGCGTCATGCGGATCATCTGGGCCGAGATCACGAAGCTCAGCGTGATGACCGGCATGGCGAAGGCCCTGAGGAGCCCCGCGAAGCTCGTCACGTCGCCCGTCATGGACAGGGCGGGCAGCCAGCCGAGATAGACGGCGAAGACGAGTACCGCGAGCGTGGCCACCATGAACTCGGGCACGGAGATGACGCCGATCGTCACGACGGAGATGGCCCGGTCGTAGATCGTGCCGCGCAAGATGGCAGCGGTGATGCCGAGCGTCAGCGCGAAGGGCACGGAGATGGCGGCCGTGATGCCGGCGAGCTTCAGCGAATTGACCAGCCGCGCGCCGATGAGGTCGGCGACGGAGATGTTGTTGACGTAGGAGATGCCGAGATCGCCGGTCGCGAGGTTGCCGAGCCAGGCGAAGAAGCGCAGGACGGCGGGCTGGTCGAGGTTCATCGCCGTGCGCAGGCCGGCCACCGCCTCCGGCGTCGCCGACTGGCCCAGGAGGACTTCCGCCACGTCGCCGGGCAGGAGCGCCGTCGCGCAGAAGATCGTGACCGCGACGATGAGCAGCGTCACGAAGGCGACCGCGATGCGGCCGGCGACCAGACGGAGGATCAGAGAGTTCATGGACGACCCTTCCGATGCGGCGTGGAAACGGGATGCCCCCGCGACGGCGCGCGATGCGCCGTCGCGGGGACGCCGACGTGCGAGGTCACGCCTCGAACCAGACGTATTCGGCCATACCGTAGGCCATCTGACCACCCAGCGGGTTCGGCACCAGGCCCTTGAGCTTCGGCGAAGCCCCGTCGACGTTCGACATAAAGACCGGGATCACCGTGCCGGCCTCGTTGTGGATCATCGACTGCATCTCGCCGTAGATTTCCTTGCGCTTGGCCTGATCGAGCATGCCCCGCGCCTCGAGCAGCATGGAGTCGAACTTCTCGGACTTATAGCCGCTCTCGTTCCAGGCCGCTTCCGACTGGTAGAGAAGCGAGAACAGGATGTCCGGCGTCGGACGGGCATTGAGGTTGCCGAAGTGGATCGGATCCTTGATCCAGTGATTCGACCAGTAGCCGTCGGAGGGTACGCGGTCGATCACCATGTTGAGGCCGATCTGGCCGGCGGCCTGCTGCATCACTGCCGCGTAGTCGAGCGAGGCTGTGGCCGCTTCGGAGGCGGTAACATGGATCGGCTGGCCGAGGACGCCCGCCTTCTGGAAGAGCGACTTCGCCCGCTCCGGATCGAACTCGCGCTGCTTGAGTTCGGCGTTGAAATACGGGCTCCAGGACGGGATCGGATGATCGTTGGCGACTTCGGCCAGGCCGCGCAACACCGACTTCTGGATGACCTCGCGGTTTATAAGATACTTAAATCCCTCAGCGACGCCAGCCTTGTCGCCCGGCGCAGTGTCCAGGCGGATGTTGAGGTCGGTGTAGGTCCCGAGCTTGGTGACGAAGAGCGCGACTGCGGGATTGTTCTCCATGGCGCGCATGGAGCGGGGGTTGAGGTTGGCGGCCACCTGGATGTCGCCAGACAGGAGGGCATTGCCGCGCGCCGTCTCTTCGACGATCGCAAAGGACTCGAACGAGTCGATGTAGGGCCCGTTCGCCTTCCAATAGTTCTCGTTACGCTCCACCACCGCGCGCACGCCCGGCTGGAACTCGCGCAGCTTGAACGGTCCCGTGCCGTTGCCCTTGGAGAAGTCGGTCGTGCCGTCGGCCACGATCATGAAGTGATGCAGGGCGAGGATCGTCGGCAAGTCGGCGTTGGGTGCGGCGAGGGTGATCTCGGCCGTCGTGTCGTCGAGCGACTTCACGTCCTTGATCTGCTTGGCAATCGCGTTGACCTTGGAGCCGACGGCCGGGTCGAGATGGCGCTTCAGCGAGAAGACGATGTCGTTGGCGGTTAGGCTCTTGCCGTCGTGGAACGTGACGCCCTTGCGCAGCTTGACGGTCCAGACGGTTGCGTCGCCGCTTTCGACGCTCTCGGCTAGTTCCATGGTCGTCTGGCCCGACCCGTCGATATAGGTCAGGCGGTTGTAGACGTTGCAGCAGCGTGTGTAGTCGGTCGAGTTCGAGGCTTTCGCCGGGTCGAGCGTGTCGGCCGTGGACGAAGTCCAGCCGGCCGCCTTCAGGTGACCGCCGCGCACCGGCTCGGCGGCGAGCGCCGCCGTGGCGCGGCCAAGGATGGTGGAACCCGCCGTCAGCGCGACGCCGCCCATCAGCATCATCTGCAGGAGTTCGCGGCGATTGGCCCCCCGCCGGATCGCGTTCTCGACCATGGCATCGTCGCGAGACGTCCAGTTGGCGATCTTATCGGACATGGCGTTTCCCCTGGGTTGACGACGAAGGGTCGGTTGAGGATGGGCGAAGGGTTCAGGCTTCGACCGCGTCGGCGAGTGCGGCCATCGAGGTGAAGTGGTAGTCTGGCTGGGTGAAGGCGCCCGGCTCGATCGTGCCGCCGTAGCCGTTCAGCCCGTGGCGCCGCTCGATCCAGCAGTTGGTGAGGCCCAATTGCCGGGAGACGCCGATGTCGTGGTATTGGCTCTGCGCCACGTGGAGGATGTCGGCCCGCGAATGCCCCTCCCCTTCGACAAAGGCGAAGACGGCTTCGAAGAATGCGGGATCGGGCTTTTCGACGCCCGTGTCGTCGACTGTGAAGGCGGCGTGGAAGGGGCTTCCGAGCGTCGTCGAGAAGCCCTCGAAGGCCCAGCGCTGGGCATTGGTCATCGCCACCAGCCGATAGCGCCTGGCAAGGCGCGCCAGCGCATCGGCGCTATCGGAGAAGGCCTTCCAGTTCCGCACGCCGTCGCGCAGCGCCTCCCCGTGTTCGCGGCCCGGCGGCAGGCCCAGCGCCGGCGCGATCGCCTCGTAGACGCGCACGAGATCGTCCGGAAAGCGGTCGGCGTTCGGCGTGTAGCGCGCCTGCCGGTAGAGGCGGAGCGCCTCCTCCCCGTCGACGGCACGCCCCGCGGAGGCGCCGATCGCCTGGAGCGAGCCAACGAGGCCGCCTTCGAAATCGATCAGCGTGCCGACGACGTCGAAAGTCATGTAGCGGAAGGAATCGAGCGGTCTGGTCATGCCTTACTCCTTGCCCTCCGTCGGAAATGGTGTCCTTACCCGTCCGGCCGGCCCATCGTCGGATGGCTGCGTTTCGTGGGGTCAGTGTGCCTGCCGCCCATCGGGAATTGCGCCGAATTGGCCCAGCCGGACGGCAGAATATTGCGAAATCGCCGATGACGCAGAATTTGCGCAGCCGGCAATGTTGCGCAAAAAGGCGTCAGCCGCGCATGGCGGCGCGCACCTCGGGATCCTCCAGCGTTTGATCCAGCGTCCGTCGCGTGCGCTCCAGGATGGCGTCGATGTCGTCGTCCGTGCAGCAAAGGGGCGGCGCGTAGCCGAGCACGCCGGTCGGGAAGGCACGCACCACGAGACCGTTGTCCCAGGCGCGATCGAAGATTCGCTTTGCGGGCTCGGCCGCTATCGGCAGGGGGGTTTTCTTCGTCTTGGCGGTGACAAGTTCCACCGCCGCCAGCATGCCGCGTCCGCGCACCTCGCCGACAAGCGGATGATCGGCGAGCGCATGAAGGCCCGCCATCAGGCGCCGGCCGGCCTTGCGGCCGTTTTCGAGGAGCCCGTTCTCGTAGAGGTCAAGACAGGCGAGGCCGACGGCGGCGCTCACCGGATGCGCCGAATAGGTGTAGCCATGACCGACCGCCGCCGATCCGGCACCGTCGGCGATCGTGTCGTAGACCCGGTCCGACATGAACACGGCCCCCATCGGGCAGTAGCCCGAGGTCAGCCCCTTGGCGACGGTCATGAGATCGGGCACGACGTCGTCGTCGGAGCAGGCGAAGAGGGGGCCGGTGCGCCCGAAGCCCGTGATGACCTCGTCGGCGACGAACAGGATGTCGAGTTCGCGGCAGGTCTCGCGCATCGCCTTCAGCCAGCCGTCGGGCGGCACCAGCACGCCGCCGGATCCTTGGATCGGCTCGACATAGAAGGCCGCGACGCGCTCCGGTCCCAGCTCCTCCACCTTCGCGCGCAATGCCGCCACCGATGCGTCGATGATCGCCTGGGTCTCGGAGCCCACCGGATTGCGGTAGCTGTAGTGCGAGGGAATCTTGTGCTGCCAGTCGAACGGCAGGCCGAAGCCGGCATGGAAGGCCGGCAGCGCCGTCAGGCCGGCCCCCACCGTGGAGGACCCATGGTAGCCCTGCATCACCGAGATGAACTGGTCTTTCTCCGGCTTGCCCAGCGCATGGTGGTAGTACCGGATGAAGCGCACGGTGGAATCCACCGCGTCGGATCCGCCGAGCGTGAAATACACGTGGTTGAGATCGCCCGGCGCGCGTTCGGCCAGTTCCGAGGCGAGGCGGATGGCGGGTTCGGAGCCCAGGCCGAAATAACCGGTCGCATAGGGCAGCTCGCGCATCTGGTGCATCGCGGCCTCGACGATCTTCTCCTGGCCGTAGCCGGCGTTCACGCACCAGAGGCCGGCGAAGCCGTCCACGAGCTCGTGTCCGCCGGCGTCGGTGACGGTGGCCCCCTTCCCGGACCGCAGCACGCGCACGCCGGCTTTCTCGTGGCCACGATAGGAGGCGACCGGGTGGATCAGGTGGGCGCGATCGAGCTCGACGAGCGAATTCATCAGCATGGAAAACTCCTCAACCCAGCGCCTGGTTGACCAAGGCGAAGGTGCGATAGGGGGTGATGGATACCGGCGCCACGGGGGCCCGCCGCATGGTGATGCCGCGGCCGACATGGACGAGACCGCGCTCCGTCAGCGGTTCGCCAAGGCCGGTGGTCCGATCGGTGTCGACGCGCACGAAGGCGCCTTCCGGCTCCTCGGCCAGGACGGTATCCAGAAGCTGGAGCGCTTCCTCCGGCGAGCGCGCCACGATCGGCCCGACCACGACGCCGCGCCCGAAGGGGCGACGCGCCGCGAAGGCTTCGACCGTGCCGCCCTCGCGTATCACCGCGAAGCGTGCCGTCCGGCTCAGCGCCGCCAAGACGCCGTCCCGCCGGAAGCCCTGCGCCTCGGCATCCAGATCGGCGATGCGCGCGCTGTCCTTGTCGCCCGCCCATTCGATCGCCGCCACCCCGCGGGTGCGTTCGGGCACGCCTTGGTGCTGCACGATCTCGCCGGTCGCGACGAAGCCGAGCTTCTCGTAGAGCGGCAAACCCTCCTGCGTGGCGACAAGGCGGCATCCACGCGAGCCGGCGCGCGACAGGGCGGCGTCCATCAGACGGCGTCCAAGGCCACGCCCGCGAAGGGACGCATCGACGATGACCATGTTGATTGCGGCGGTCGACGGGTCAAAGTTGGTGGTCAGGATCGTGCCGACGACGGCCTCGTCCTCCAGAGCGACAAGGCCGTCGCTGGCCGACAGAACCATTGCCCAGTCCTCACGCCGGTGCGGCCAGCCGGCCTCGCGCGACAGGCGTACGGCGTCGTCGAGATGACGCTCGCTCATTGTTTCCAGCGTGATGTCCCGTGCCATCATGCGGCCCGCTCGCGTCCCGTTTTCCTCATAAGCCAGCAATAGCGTCCCGGAACCGGCAGCGGCTTTCGTCTTTCGCCGGCCGTCCGGCGCATTTGCGCTTAAGGCGGGCGCACCGGCCGCATCTTATGCCGCGTGCGCCGCGCCGCCGGGGAACAGTCTCTGCCGCGCGGCCCGAACTATACGCAACTTTGTGCTTTCGAACGCGGCCAATGCGGTCGATCGTCCGAACTCTGGCTCCCTATGATCGGAGCGTTCGGCACAAACCGCCGTCGCCATTTCCCCCGAGGACCGATCCATGAGCCAGTTCCGGCCGAAATTCATCACCTTCGACTGCTACGGCACGCTGACCAACTTCCAGATGGCCGAAGCCGCGCGGGGGATTTATGGCGCGCAACTCGGCGAAGAACGGATGACAGCCTTCATCCGCGACTTCGCCGCTTATCGCCTCGACGAGATCCTGGGCGACTGGAAGCCCTATGCCGAGGTGGTCCACAACGCGGTGGAGCGCACCTGCAAGCGCAACGGGGTCGCCTTCGACGCCGCCGACGCCAAACGCATCTACGAGAAGGTGCCGACCTGGGGCCCCCACCCCGACGTCCCCGCAGGGCTCGCGAAGGTCGCCAAGGAATTCCCGCTGGTCATCCTGTCGAACGCGATGAACTCGCAGATCATGTCGAACGTGGAAAAGCTCGGCGCGCCGTTCCACGCCGTCTTCACCGCCGAACAGGCCAATTCTTACAAGCCTCGGATGCAAGGCTTCGAGTTCATGCTCGGGCAGCTGAACGCCAATCCGGAGGACATCCTCCACGTCTCGTCCTCGTTCCGCTACGACCTGATGACGGCGCACGATCTCGGCATCAAAAACAAGGTCTGGGTCAACCGGGGCCATGAACCGGCCAACCCCTATTACGGCTACACGGAAGTCCGCGACATCGGCGGCCTGCCCGGTGTCGTGGGTCTCTGACGACCCGACCGCGAAACGCCCGCCCGGCAACGACCTCGTTGCCGGGCGTTCCGAACGGCGATCAAGTCCGGGAAGCGCACCCATGCAGTTCAAGTCCTACTGGCACGACACCGCGCCCTGCTTCGAGGGCGCAGCAGCCGGTCCCGTCGAGGGCACCTACGACGTCGCCGTGATCGGCGCCGGCTTCACCGGCCTGTCGGCAGCCCTTCATCTCGCCAAGGCAGGCGCGCGGGTCGTCGTCTTGGAAGGGGGACGGGTCGGCGACGGCGCATCCGGGCGCAACGGCGGACACCTCAACAACGGCATCGCCCATGGCTATGCCAGCGCCAAGGCGCACCTGGGCGTGGAGCGTGCCAAGCTGCTCTACAAGACCTACGACGCGGCAGTGGATTCGATCGAGCGGATCGTGCGCGAAGAAGGCATCGACTGCGCCTTCCGCCGCGCCGGCAAGCTCAAGCTCGCCTCCAAGCCGCAGCATGTCGAGGCCATCGCCAAGAACTTCGAGCTGGTCCATGCCGAGGTGGATCCCGACACGGCTTTCCTCACCCGCGCGGACCTGCGGCGCGAAATCGGCTCCGACGCGTTCCACGGCGCGATGCTCTCGAAGAAGAGCGGCATGGCGCATATGGGCCGCCTGGTGACGGGCCTGGCCAGCGCTGCGACGCGCCACGGCGCGACGATTTTCGAGAACGCGGCGGTGTCGGAGCGGCGGCTGGAGGACGGCCGCAGCCGCATCGTCACCGCGCGCGGCACGGTCACCGCCGGCACGGCGCTCCTGGCGACCGGCGCCTACACGACGGAAGGCTTCTCCCATTTCCGACGCCGCATCATCCCGGTCGGCAGCTTCATCTTGGCGACGCGCCCGCTGACGGCGGACGAGATCGCCCGGACGATGCCAGGCAACCGCACCTGCGTCACCTCGCTCAACATCGGCAACTACTTCCGCCTCGCGCCCGACGGACGGCTGATCTTCGGCGGCAGGGCCCGCTTCTCTGCGACCTCCGACCAGACGTCGGACGCGCGCAGCGGCGCGATCCTGCACGCGGGGCTCGGCCGGATCTTCCCGCATCTCGCCGACATCGAGATCGACTATTGCTGGGGCGGGCTCGTGGACATGACGCAGGATCGCTTCCCGCGCGCCGGGTTCACGGATGGCATGTGGTTCGCTATGGGCTATTCCGGCCATGGAGCACAGATGTCGGTCCAGATGGGCCTGATCCTCGCCGACGCGATCCTCGGCCGGGAGAACCGCAACCCGGTGGACGGAATGGAATGGCCCACGATCGCCGGCTACTCCGGCAAGCCCTGGTTCTTGCCCATGGTCGGCCTCTACTACAAGATGATGGACAAGATCCGCTGAGGATCGTCCGTAGCCGACCGGTTCCGTACGAGAATGCCGAGGGGCGCCTTGGGGACGCCCTTCCTTCGTTCCCGCTTAGCCGAGCGCGTCGAGCACGGCGCTTGTGATCGCATCGGTCCGGTCCTGTCCGGGCCGCGTGCCGATGCCGCGCGCCGTCGCCGCTTCCACCGCCCGCATGACGTCGGCCGCGGCGCCCTGCTCGCCGAGGTGCTCCAGCATCATGGCCCCCGACCAGATGGTCGCGATCGGGTTGGCGATGCCAAGGTGCGCGATGTCGGGCGCCGAACCGTGGACCGGCTCGAACATCGAGGGCGCCGTGCGGTCGGGGTTGATGTTGGCCGAGGCCGCAAAGCCGAGCC
>NZ_CAJYIU010000321.1 GCF_913775355.1 uncultured Aureimonas sp. | reverse complement strand
ATTTCCGACATCATCATCGTCGCGGCGCCGCGCGCGCTCGGCGAGATGCGCAAGCGCTACCACGTGAAGCTGAAGGAGGCCCTCGTCGGCGAGCTGTCGAAGGACCTGACGGGCCAGACCTCGGCCGACATCGAGAAGGCGATCGCGTCGGCCTGAACGGCGGCGTCCGCCTGGACACGCATCGGGGCCTGGCATCCGCACCGGCCCCGACCGCCGTTCGGGATCAGATGCTGCCGGGCATGCCGGGGACCGATGGCCCCGGCCGCGTCGGGTCGGGCTCGCCCGCGGGATTGGGGCCGACGGGCCTCGTCGGCAGATCGTTGCCGAAACCGGGGCTCCCATCCGGGCGCCCGACGACGTCGCGGTCCCCGGGGCCTGGCAGATCGGGCGCCGGCAGATCCTGACCGGGCTGGTTGATCGTGTTCGACATCGTCGTCTCCCTGAAATGGCTCCCGAGAAGGACGATCGCCGCGACCGATGGTTCCGGTCCGATGTGCGATGCCGGAGGGGTTTGATGCCGCGGGCGGGGGCGCACGCGGCGCCGGCCGCCATTCCTTCGTTCGCCGGCTCCGGGCTGGCGGGGGCCGTGCTGTTCGCCGCGCGCGAGTTCGGCTAAGCCCATGAGCGGTGCTGCCCGTCCCGACGGGCGCGAACGGCAGGGGCGACGTGGCGGCGTGCCGCGCCATCAACCATCATGGACCGACGACGTGAGCATGTCCGATGCATTCCTGGCCGGCGGCGGGGCCGCCTCGCGCATGATCCTCGAGCGCGACTGGTCCGACCATCCGCTCGGACCGATCGCCGGCTGGCCGAGCGAGCTGCGCGCTGCGCTCAGCCTCATCCTCAACTCGCCGGAATCCATGATCCTCGCCTGGGGACCGGAGCTCAGCTTCTTCTTCAACGAGACCTATTTCCCGCTCCTCGGGCCGCGCCTGCCCTGGGCGATGGGCGAGCGCTTCGACAAGGTGTGGGCGGATGCCTGGGCACAGGCGAAGCCGATCATCGACGCGGCCTTCGAGGGCCGCAGCCAGCGCTTCGTCGACCTGCCCTGGACCCTCGACACTGACCGGGGCGTGCGCGACACGTGGTGGTCGTTCTCCTATTCGCGCGTCCTCGATGCGGCGGGCGAGGTCGCCGGTCTCTTCATCTTCACCAACGAGACGACGGCGCGCGTGCTCGCCGACCAGGCGCTCTCCGAAAGCCAGAGCCAGTTGCGGACAGCCAACGAGACGCTGGAGCGGCTCGTGGAAGAGCGCACCACCGAGCGCGACCTGATGTGGACCGCCTCGCCGGACCTCATGGTGGTGATCGACGGCGATGGGGTCTTCCACCGCGCGAACCCGGCCTGGACGCAGCTTCTCGGCTACGACCCGGACGAGCTCGTCGGCCGCCACGTCAACGAGTTCGTGCTGGCCGGCGACCATCAGGAGACCGTCGACGCCTATCTCCTGGCGGCGAAAGGCGGGTCGCCGCGGATCGTCAACCGCTACCGCCACAAGGACGGATCGGTCCGCTCCATCGCCTGGGCGACGATCCCGAACGGCGACGTGACCTTCGCCTTCGGGCGGGACGTGACGGAGGAGAGGAAGCGCGCCGAGGCGCTTCGCCTTGCCGAGGAGGCGCTGCGCCAGAGCCAGAAGATGGAGGCCGTCGGCCAGCTGACCGGCGGTCTCGCGCACGACTTCAATAATCTTCTCGCCGGAATTTCCGGGTCGCTCGACATGATCCAGACGCGCATCCGCGAGAGCCGCGTCGGTGAGCTCGACCGCTACGTCGTCGGCGCGCAAGGGGCGGCGCGCCGTGCGGCCGCCCTGACGCACCGCCTCCTCGCCTTCTCGCGGCGCCAGACGCTGGAGCCCAAGCCCACGGACGTGAACCGCCTCGTGGCCGGCATGGAAGACCTGGTCCGCCGGACCGTCGGTCCGCAGATCGCGGTGGAGACGCGGCCCGAGCCCCGGCTCTGGCCGGCGCTCGTCGACCCGAACCAGCTCGAGAACGCGCTCCTCAACCTGTGCATCAACGCGCGCGACGCGATGCCCGATGGGGGGCTCATCCGGATCGAAACCGCCAACCATCGTCTCGACGAACAGACGGCGCTCGAAACCGACCTTCCGCGCGGCGACTATCTCGCCCTGTGCGTGACCGATACGGGCACCGGCATGACGGTCGACGTCCTGGAGCGGGCCTTCGATCCGTTCTTCACCACCAAGCCGATCGGCGTCGGAACCGGGCTCGGCCTGTCGATGATCTACGGCTTCACCCGCCAGTCCGGCGGGCAGGTCCGTATCCGCTCTGACGTCGGCGTCGGAACCGCCGTCTGCATCTATCTCCCGCGCCACGACGAGGAAGAGACGATCGAGACGGTCGCCCCGATCGCCATCCATCGCGGCGACAATGCCGGCCGGACCGTCCTCGTCGTCGACGACGAGCCGCTGGTGCGCATGCTGGTGGTCGATGCCGTGGAGGATCTGGGATTTTCCGCCATCGAGGCCGAGGACGGGGTCGAGGCGCTGGAGGCGCTACGCTCGGGCGTTTCGATCGACCTTCTCGTCACTGACGTCGGACTGCCGAACGGCATGAACGGGCGTCAGGTCGCCGACGCCGCGCGCGAGTTGCGCCCCGGCCTCAAGGTCCTCTTCGTCACGGGATATGCCGAAAACGCCGTCCTCAACGACGGCCATCTCGATCCCGGCATGCAGGTCGTCACCAAGCCCTTCGACATGACCGGCCTGTCGAACCGCATCCAGGGCATGGTCGGCGATTGACGCATGTCCGCACCGGACCCGCGACACGCACGGGACGGGGCCGGCGTCCGTCTGCTAAACTCTAGCGTGCATCGTCATGCTCGGATAAAGTGTCGGGGTGCGAAAGAATCTGATCCCCCTCCTTCTGCAGGAGCATGCCGCGGGGCAGCTCGATTCCCTGGAGAACATTCAGCGGATCGGATCAAAGCTCGCCCTCGAGGAGAGCGCGCATCACAACCTTTGGATCACCGATACGTCGCCGGCCGATCCTCTCGATTTCCGCTCGCTCGGCTCGGTCGAGACGATGAATGTACGCGGAAGTTTGGAGCGTCTGCGGGATTATCCCGACCAGCCGTTCATCGAGCGCGACGTGATCCGTCCGATGCTCGACGTGATGGCGAGCCGAACGCCGACGGTGTTCCACCTCAAGGCGACGATCCAGGATCACGTCGCCGTCTACGACAAGCTGATCATCCAGGTCGGCTCTCACAGCGTCACCCTCGTTCAAGCCTATCTGGTGCTTCGCGTGTTCACGGAAGAACAACTCGCCCCTCGTGAGGAGCAGCTTCTCGATCTCCTGGCCTCCGGCTACTCCGCCAAGGAGATCGGCCTCCTGACCAAGGTCTCGTTCCGCACGATTGAGACGCAGATCGCGCAGCTTCGTGAAAAGATTGGCGCGCGCAACACCGCGCACGCGGCCGCCATCGGCACGGCGAGGCGCCTGACGCGGACGAACGGCGGACGGTTGGACCGTGCGGCCGGCGGCGGGCGAGGCGGCACGTAGAAATACGCAACGGCCGGATCGGGCTTTCCAGACACGAGCGTTCCGGTCGAAGAACGTTGGTGGACAACGTGAAGGACGATCCATGCGACATCGACGCAGCTGCCGCTACATGAGCCCCGACCTGACCAGCATCCAGTCGCTTCGGATGGGGGAAACCGCGACCCTTCCTCGCGCCGGCGCCCGCCCGCGGGTGCAGAGCGGTGACGCGGCCGTCGATGTCTGCGAGCTCGCACTCGAGATCCTGCGGATCAGCGTGATCCATCAGTTCCCCGATGCCCGGAATTCGGCCGAGCTCATCCTGCATTCCATGCTCGGGCAGGTCCGGCACTAGCGCTCATCCGCGTGGGAAGCCGACCCTGCCGGCGTGCGGGCGATCACCCCGACGGCCATGGAACCGGACCCGGCGCTCAAGCCCCCCGCCGACGCCAAGCCGCCCTCGGGAACCAGCGGACCGCGAAGACCTTTGAAGGCTACGGACCCGAAAGGCATGAAGCGCTCGTTTCCGGGCCTTTGCAGTGTCGGGACATCACGGGAGACGTCCATGAAAGCCTTCACCATCACCGCAATGCTCGTGTCCGCCCTGGCGGTCGCCGGCTGCCAGTCGGCCAGCCCCGGGCGCGTGGCGCCGACCGGCAAGAACTCGACCCCGTCCGGCGGCATCGTGCCGGCTCAGACACCGCAATAACGACACAGGCGGATCATCCGGCGGCGCCCTCGGCCCGCCGGATGATCCTCGCGACGTCTCGGCCGCGCGTTCAGCGCACGGGCACTTCGCCCTCGTCCTCGCCGTTCCAGAAATGGATGCGCGTCGCGTGGACCTTGATCAGGACGAGGTTCGGCGTGTCGACGCCGTCCTTGAACCAGTATTCCAGATCCTTCGTCCAGTGCGCCTCGAAGGCCGCCTTGTCGCGGATCAGTTCGGCCCGTCCTTCCACCGAAATGAACATCGGCGGCCGCCCGAGGAGACCCTTCTTGCCCTGGAAGCCGAGACCGACCCGCGGGTCGCGCTCGATGTCGGACACGGTCCGGGCCTCCTCGTAGGTAAAGAAGTACGAGTCGCCCTCGTAGGCGACGTCGCCGTTGTTGGACATCGGACGCGCCGCGATGTCGCCGCCCTCGGTGCGGGTCGACAGCATGCAGAAGTCGATGTCGGCCATCGCCTCGGAAATGTCCTTGAGCGTCATCTCGGCCATGTCGGTCTCCATTGTTGGGACGACAGCAACGCGGGACCGCACGCATCGCTCCCGGCATCCTCGAACGAGGGAATCGCTCGGGAAAACGTGGTCGGCGCGACGCTCGAGGCTCGACGTCCCTTCGGTCGGGATGGCAGGGTCGATCCCGAAGCGGCATCCCTGCCGCCCGCGCCACCCCGGAGGGCGGCGGGACACGACAACCGGAGCGACCCGCACGTGAGCGTTGGCCTTCTCGCCCTTCTCGACGACGTCGTCGCCCTGACGAAGGTCGCCGCGGCGTCCCTCGACGACGTCGCCGCCCTCACGGCCAAGGCCGGCACCAAGGCCGCCGGCGTCGTGATCGACGACGCGGCCGTCACGCCGCGCTACGTCGTCGGCTTCACGCCCGACCGCGAACTGCCGATCGTCTGGCGCATCGCGCGCGGATCGCTCTTCAACAAGCTCGTCATCCTCCTGCCGATCGCACTCCTCCTCCAGGCGTTCGCGCCGTGGGCGATCACCCCGCTTCTCCTTGCGGGCGGCCTCTATCTCGCCTTCGAGGGAGCGGAGAAGATCTTCGAGATGGTCGTGCCGCACGAGGCACATGCCCACGCACCGGCCTCGGCCCCGGCTGCGGCTGATCCCGTCGTCCTCGAAAACGAGCGCGTCGCCAGCGCGATCCGCACGGACTTCATCCTGTCCGCCGAGATCATGGCGATCACGCTCGCCAGCCTCGACGCGGCGTCGATCGGGATGCAGGCCGTCATCATGGCGCTCGTCGCCGTCGGCATCACCGCGGCGGTCTACGGCGCGGTCGCGCTGATCGTGAAGGCCGACGACGCCGGACTGGCGCTCGCCCGGCGCGGAACCGGCGCGCTCGCCGCCTTCGGGCGCGCGCTCGTCCGCGGCATGCCGGGCTTCCTGAAGGCGCTGGCGCTGGTCGGGACGGCCGCGATGGTCTGGGTCGGCGGCGGCATCGTCGTCCATAGCCTGGCGGTCTTCGGCATCGACGGGCCGGAGCACCTGATCCATGGGATCGCGGTCGCCGCGGGTGGCGCCGTGCCGGCGGCCACCGGTGCGGTGGAATGGATCGTCACCGCGGTCGGATCGGGGATCGTCGGCCTTCTCGTCGGCTTCGCGATGATCCCGATCGTCGGCAAGGTCATCGCACCCCTGTGGTCGGCCGTGCGCGGCAGGCGGGCAGGATCGGCCGACGCCTGACGGGCAGTCGTGCTCACGCCGGCGGGTGCGTCAGGCCGATCGACTGGAGCACGACGGCCTGCAGCACCATCACAGTGAGCCAGTGGCCGCCCTCCGCGGCGATCGTGCGCCAGGGCGATCCGCGCCGGCCGAAGCTGACCACCAGCGCCGGCACAACGAAGCCGACCCAGATCACGACCGGCGTTCCGATCGCCATCACCCATTCGCCGGCCTCGGGCGGCGCCAGGATCAGCGCGCCCGCCAGAATGCAGGCCAGCCAGAACTCCGCCGCGAAGGCGACCGCGAGGAAGCCCACCGACCGGGCTCGGCCACCCGGCTGGCCGCCATCCGCCCTCCACCAGACGAGGCCGACCAGCAGTCCCGCCACCGCGGCGGCGAGGATGGGGAAAAGGTTGTCGAGGATATAGCTCATCGTAGCGCTCCCTTCCGGGCAGCAACTGCGCGGGGGCGGCAAGCGATCCATCGGTGCGACGCTTGTTCGTTCCGCTTGCCCGACCGATCCGCACCAGCCTAGTCTCGACGCTGCGCCTCGCGCATCGGTCGAGGCGACGAGGGGAGAAGCGATCATGTGCCACCACTGCGTCATCGAAACGGTGAAGGCGTCGATGCTCTCGCGCCGGTCGTTCCTGGGCGGCGCCGCGGCCGCTGCGGGCGGCTCGCTCGCATCGCGCCTCGTCATGCCCCGTCCGGCACGGGCCGAGACCCGTGGCCGCGTCGTCGATCTCACCCATGCCTACGACGAGACGTTTCCGACCTTCGACGGCAAGCCGGGCATCGTCGCCGAAGAGGCCGTGAATTTCGACAAGAGCGGGTACCAGCTCTTCAAGCTCACGATCTACGAGCACACCGGCACCCACATCGACGCGCCACTCCACTTCAGCAAGGACGGCAGAAGCGTCGACGAGTTGGAGCCGCAGAGCCTCGTCTGCCCCTTGTGCATCATCGACATCACGGCAAAAGCCGCCGACGACCCCAACGCGACCGTCGAGGCGGAGGACGTGGAGGCATGGATTTCGGCGAACGGCGAGATTCCGGCGGGCGCCTGCGTCGCCATGCGGTCGGGCTGGGCCCGGAAGGTCGGAAGCCCCGCGTTCCGCAACGACGAGGCCAACCGCTTCGCCTTCCCCGGCTTCGGTCGCTCGGCGACCGACCGGCTCGCCGAACTCGACGTCGCCGCCATCGGCGTCGACACGCTCTCGCTCGACCCCGGCAGTTCGGCGGACTTTGCAGTCCACACCTCCTGGCTCCCCGGCGGGCGCTACGGGATCGAGTGCCTGAACAACCTCGAGGACCTGCCCGCAAAGGGCGCGACCCTCTTCGTCGGGGCACCCAAGCACAAGGGCGGGACCGGCGGTCCGGCCCGGGTTCTCGCGTTGGTCTGACGAGGGCTGGCCGCGCGCCTCACACGACGTCGGGTGAGCGTCCCCGACAAAGCGCGCTCGCCTTGAATTCACCGAGATCGGCGCCGTCTTCTGCGGGTTCCGCTCGGCCACCCGGCCGACGGGCGTTCGAGGAAAGGCTTTTCATCATGCGTCGACTGACACGAACCGCCATTCTCCTGATCGGCACGCTGGCCGCATCGGTGTCGCTGGCCGCCGCGCAGGACGGGCAGCCGTCCCGCGTACGCGGCACGATCGCCGCCGTCGATGGCAGCACGCTGTCCGTCGCCTCGCGCGAGGGTCCCGTGGTGACGATCACCATGGCACCCAACGTCGGAATTCGCGGCATCAAGGCGGCGTCGGCCAGCGACATCAAGACCGGCGACTACGTGGGCGCCGCCACGCTTCCCGCTGAAGGTGGCAAGGCGGGAGCGCTCGAGGTGCTGATCTTCCCGGCCGCGATGAAGGGGGCGAACGAGGGCAGTTTCCCCTGGGATCTTCAGGCCAACTCGACCATGACCAACGCGACGGTGTCGAACGCCGTGGAAAGCGTGTCGGGTCGCGAGCTGACGCTGACCTATCCGACGGGCTCCAAGCAGATCACACTGCCGCAGGGCATCCCAGTCGTGACCTTCGCCGACGCTTCGGCGGCCGACCTGAAACCCGGCGCGCCGGTGTTCGTCCCGGCGACGAAGGCGTCCGACGGCTCGCTTTCGACCGCGTTCGTCGTCGTCGGCAACCAGGGCGTCGTGCCGCCGATGTGAAGCGTGTCATGACCGGCTCGATGAAGCGGCCGGGCCGGTCACGCAGCGACGGCCGTGTCTTCGGCGCCGTCGAACCGAACCGGCAGTCCGAAGGCCGTCTCGACATCCGGGTCGAGCGCGTCGGCGATCCATTGCGCATCTGCCGGCGCCAGAGCGTCGTAGTGCGTCGGCTCGAACACCCGGTTGCCGTTGCCCTTGTAGGACCAGACGCGCTCGAATTCGCCGGTCGTCGGAAGCCCGGTCGCGGCGGCGAGTTCGGCGACGACACGACGCGGATCGGTCTGCAGCGTCTCGTGCGAAAGGAGGGCGAGATTGGGCGCGCGCCCGTGGAGTTCGGCCCAGTGGCGGAGCTTCGCCGTTCGCTTGGCGATCGGGCTGGAGAACCGAAGGCCGGTTGCGGGATCGCGCTCGTGCATCATCTCCTGCCCGCGCAGCGGATGCTCGGGCGTTATGCCCCAGAACTCGTCGTCCCAGTAGGCGTGCCAGGGCGAGCGCAGGAAGTCCGCGAAGGGGAGTGCCTTCACGTCCGGATGGGCATGCCAGGGTTGCCGGTGCAGGCTGCGGGCCCAGTCGAAGGCGTTGCGCGCGATGACCAGCACCAGGACGTCGTCCCGAAACAGAACCTGATCCGGCACGAACCAGTGCTTGAAGCCGTAGGCTTCGGTTCGCGCCGATTGCCCGAAGTTCGCCTCGATCGTCCGGGCGATGGCGTGCGTGCCGGAACAGCGCTGGCCGTAGACTTGGATGTGCCGGATGGCGCCCGAACCCCTCTTGAGGATGCGCAGGCCCGGCATCGGCTCGTTCCAGTCCGGTAATGCGATCGACATATCTCGGCCCCTCGGCGCTGCCCGTTCCCCCGAACGGACGTGGCTCTGCCCTGCTAGCAGACGCCGCCGGCCTCCGCCCTCCGCAAGCACCTCCAGCGTCATTCCGCCTCATGCCGGGCCGCAGTCGCCTCGATGAGAGGGGGACACCCACTCGATCGCTTCACCCGGTGATCTCCGGCGGCGGCATCGCTGCGGTGATCGTCCGTCATCGTGGTCTGTCGACGGTGCTCGACGCCTCTCGCTTGGCGGGCGCGCTTCGCCCGCAGCGGCCTCTCATGCGGGGTATTGCGGGGAGCGTCAGCCATTGACCGCAAACGTTGTCCCCGGGTCTGCCGACAATCTTGCTCGCCGACCTACCTCTTCCGTTCAGTCTGAACCCGGTGGCCCCCCATGAAGCGCTTGCTCCTCCTTTTCGCCTTCGCTTTTCCGGCCGAGGCATACGCCCGCGACATCGGCGAGGTCTCGACGGCCTTCAAGCTGATCGGCCCGAACCACAAGATCGTCATCACGGCCTTCGAGGACCCGAAGATCGCGGGAATCAGCTGCTACGTCGCGCGTCCACGAACCGGTGGTCTTCGGGGCGCGGTCGGGCTGGCCGAGGATCCGTCGATCGCCAGCGTCTCCTGCGTCCAGACGGGGCCCATCGTCTACAACGACACGATCAGCGGGGACGAAGAAGGCGAGCAGGTTTTCGACGAAAGCCGCTCCTTGATCTTCAAGTCGCTGGAGATCGACCGGCTCTTCGACAAGACGAACGGCAGTCTCGTCTACGTCGCGCGCACGACGCGCCT
>NZ_CAJYIU010000320.1 GCF_913775355.1 uncultured Aureimonas sp. | reverse complement strand
TCCGACGCCTCCTCCTGCGAGGAGAGCATGGCGAGGCGGTCGCGGTTCCAGCGGTTGGTCAGGCCGGGCAGCATGCCCATCGCGTAGATGACTTCGGCGTTGCGAAGGCCCGAATCGGTCGCCGCGTAGGAGCGCTGGCCCGCGATGTTCGCTTCCTTCAACGCAGGCTTCGTCACGTACTCGTTGAGGAGCGCGAGGCCGAAGAGGAGAATCGCGCCGACCGTCGCGGCCACGCCGAGGCGCCAGTCGATCATCGTGATGACGATGAGGAAGATCGGCGCCCAGGGCGTGTCGAGGATCGTGTTGGTGACGTTGCCGGCGATGCCCTGGCGGAACGTGTCGAGATCGCGCAGCGCCGATGCTCTAGCCGGGCGGCCGGCGCGGAGCCCGGCGTTCACGACGGCGTCGAGCAGGCGCGGCGCCATCTTGCGGTCGATCATCGAGCCGATGCCGATGAGGATGCGCCCGCGCAGCTCCTCCAGCGCGATCATGACGACGAAAGCCATGATCACCGCGATCGACAGGTAGATCAGCGTCGCTTCCGAATGTGAGGTGATGACGCGGCTGTAGACCTGCGTCATGTACAGCGGCATCGCCAGGAACAGGAGGTTCGATCCGAAGGAAAACAGCGCCGCAAAGGCCATCGGCTTGGCGCCGGCGCGGAGCGCATCGCGCATTTCGGGCGCGAGGGTAACGTTGGGCTGCATGGATCGCCTTTGCGGACGGAACGCTGCGGAACACGGGGTGACGCCCGCAAGCCGGAACCCGCTCCCATCAGCCAATCACGGCATCATGAGGGCAGATCCGGCCGAGGCGGGGCACCGACCGCCGGACCATACAACCAAACCCGCGATTTTCCTACGTCCCGCTGGCGTTTCGGTGGTGGTCCGATGTCTGCGGGGACTGAATGCAAAAGGTGGCCTGTCAGCCTGAGTATCCGCAAGCGATCGAATGCGAACGCCGATCCTGAACTATCGGGTGGACTTTCGTCTCAACCGTGGGCCAGTCAGCGCAGAGCCAGTAGTCGCCGGAACATGCTCTTCTTCGCGGCCTCTTCCGGCGTGTCTCCCTCGAATGCATTCGCGACAGGTTGACCCTTGTAGCGGATCAACAAAGGAACGGTCGTGGTCATCGGATGCATGATGCCATGCTCCCAGAGCCCGTCTTCGCCCCAGCAATCGCCGTGATCGCCGCAGACGATGATGGTGCCGTCCATGTGGCGTTGGAGAAGGGGAGCGAGCAACCTGTCTGCGAACTCCAGGCAGGCGGTTTGGCGCTGCTGGCACTCCTCCGAGCGGTCTTCGGTCTGAAACGGGATACAGGGGCTGTCGTCCGGCGACCAATTAGCCCCCTCATGCCAGTAAGGCACATGGGTTTCGCCCACATTGAGGAACGTGAACGTATCGCCTTCAGCCTCGTTCAGACGCTCATCGATCCATGCGAGTTGCTGGCGCAGGTGATAGGGGCCGGGGAAGAAGAAGTGCTCGAAGCTTTCGCTAAGGTGGACGCCGGTTGCGGTGTCCGGGTCAAACCAGCCCATCGCGGCGGCACCGATGGTCGTGTAGCCGAGCCGACGGAAGCCCTCGATGATGTTGCGACCCTGCAGCGAGTAGCCCTCGGTTCCTTTTCCGGGAAAGGAAGCCCCCGTCAGCTTGAAGAGTTTTCCGAATTTAGGGTCGAGAAAGGCTTGTGAGCTTCCAGGAATGCCGGGCGTGAAGCCGACAAACATGGCCGAATGGGAGCCGTAGGTAAAATAGCTTGGGGATTGGGCTTTGTGCAGTGGGGCCAGACTTTTGATGGCTGTCGCACGCGCTGCGGCAAACGTGTCGAACCGACATGAGTCTAGTGTGATGAAGAGGATTGTTTCTGACATGACCCAGGCCCCATAAAGCAGAAAGGGCGGCACAGGCCGCCCCTTCCACTGGTCTACGTATCGGCGAATTAGGCGAACGAGCCGACGTCGATCGTGCCCTGGTAACCGGTCACCTTGATGATGGCATCGATATCGCCAGCCGCTGCAGGAGCTGCCTGGTCAGCGGTAGCTGACACGACATAGCTCTCGCCTTGGTAGGTGAAGAGCGTGGCAACCTGTGTTCCGGTAGCGTTCGTGCCCTCGCCGGCGTTGATCGCCAGTACCGTAGCAGCCTGAAGGTTCGCGGCGTTGTTGATCGCAGCAATGTCAGACGCGTTGGTTACTGTGGAGACAGCCGTAACCGTAGCGGCGAGATCGATGGTATCAGTCCCGAACGTCATATCCGTGATCGAAACAACGTTCGTCGCGGTCGGTGCAGCGAACGTGTAGCTCGTGAAGTCGAAGGTGTCTTCGCCCTCCCCGCCCGTCAGGACGTGAACGCCCGTGCCGCCGACGTTGATGTCATCGTTGCCAGTACCGCCGAACACCGTGGCCTGGCCAGCGCCAGCGAGGGTGATGACGTCGTTACCACCGTTACCGTAGATGGTAGCGAGCTGAGCCGAAGTGCCCGTGCCCGACAGCGTGACAGTAATGTTGTCGATATCAGCCGACGTATCGCCAACGCCGTTACCGCCAAACACTGTTACGGAAGCCTGACCCGAAGCGGGGTTGACGACCGAGATGTTGATGGTGTCGCCGGCAGCGCCGCCGTAGATCATCGATCCCGTGCCAACAGCACCAGAGATGTCGTCGGCATCGGCGCCACCGAAGATGTGGTACTCGCCGCCACCGGCACCCAGGACGTTGATGTCGTCCGCGCCGCCGTTGCCGTAGATCGTAACCGTATGACCGTTTGTAGCGGTGACGTTGATGGTGTCGACGCCATCAGCAGTCGTGTCGTTCAGGCTGCCGCCGAATACCGTCACGGCTGCGTCGGCACCAGTGGTCGTCACGGTGATCGTGTCGGTGCCCAGGCCACCCGAAATGTCACCCGAGTTGACAGTAGCCGTGATGGTGTCGGCGCCCTGGCCACCGTTCAGGAGGGCGGAGCCCGCACCGGCGACGACGATCGTGTCAGCGCCAGCGTTCGAGTAAACGGTCGCATTGCCAGCCGAGGTCAGGTTCAGGCCGATGCGGTCAGCGCCGTCGGTCGTGTCGAGCCCGTTACCACCGAACACGGTGAAGTCACCAGCCTGAGCCGTGCCTGCAGTGAACGTGACGCCAGCAAAGGTGCCGCCGACCTGAACGACATCGAAGCCCAGACCACCGACGATCAGCGAGGCGTCGCCAGCAGCGCCCGTCGCCGTGATCGTGTCATTGCCTTCGCCACCGTAGATGCGATCCGAACCACCGTTGCCGGTGATGACGTCGTTACCGAGGCCGCCAGCGAGCAGGTCATCCCCCGCACCGCCGTTGACCACATCAGCGCCGCCGTTCGCGATGATGACCGAGCCGCCAGCAAGGGCGGTCAGCGTATCAACGCCATCGGTGCCGAACTGCACCAGCCCAGCCGGAAGAACCGAAGCGTCGGCCAGCGCAACGGCGCTCAGGCCAACGAACGTCAGTGACGCGCCGGAGGTGGTCGTGATCGTCGTGCCGTTGGCGTTGCTGGTCACGCTAGCGACCTGAGAGGCCTCCAGCTCGAAAACGATCTGATCGTTGTCCACGTCGAAGTTGATCGACTGGCTGGTCGTGCCGTCAAAGAAGAAGGTAGCCATGTGGTCTCCTGGAGCCCGTTGAGTAGTCTGGATGCGAGCGTGCACACTGCGCACCCTCCCCGTGTGATGCCATTACGCGTCGGTAATGAAATCTGCGGTGGATGTATGCATATGCCCTATGAAGGAGGCAAGGCAGATTGCAGCGAAATCGCCTGCCCTGAAGGGGGGGTGATGCGCATGCGCCACAACAAGCGCCGTGAGACGGGCCCAGCGTAAGGTTTGCACTTTGCTGTGACGCCAAACCCAGCTGTCTACATATGATTTGTGACATAAAGAGTATATAGGAATACCGAACGCGGGAACGGTTCGGCGGGCGGAAGAGTGGTATGGGCAGGAATCACGGAGGTCGTCCGCAGCTTTTCAACCTGACGAGCTTGCGGTTCTTCGCGGCGCTCTCAATCTTTCTGCACCATCTTGATACCCTCGGTGTCCATCCGTCGCAGTGGCTCCGGGGGCTCAATCTCAGTTGGACGGTGTCGTTCTTCTTTGTGCTGTCGGGTTTCGTTCTAGCGTACTCCTACGACGGGCGACTGACGGATCGACAATCGATAGAGCAGTACTTCATCCAGCGCGTAGCGAGGTTGTGGCCTGTTCATGCGGTCTGCCTTCTGCTCGTAGCGGCGCTGATCGGCGTGGGCGATACAAGCCTCCTGAGAGCCTATCTCGCTCTGACGCTGATGAACGCATGGATCCCGGCCTACGGATCGGGCTTTGCATTGAACAGCGTGTCTTGGTCGATCTCGGTCGAACTATTCTTCTACGCACTCCTTCCGTTCCTGCTGGCGTTATCCTATCGGAAATTGTTTGGTTTGTTCGTCGTCAATGCGGCATTCATTGGCGTCGTCATTCTTGTCATACCCGCCGTGGGTCTTGCGGGCAGACCTGATCCTCTCGTGGATCCTCTTTGGGCGGAATCCCTGATTCCGACCGGAAGCTCGATCATCCTCTTTTTCCCGCCGATCCGGCTGATCGAATTCGTTTCCGGAATCTTGGCCTACCGTGCGTTCACGAGGGTTGCGCTCCCACAGCGTGCTGCGTCGGGCGCGCAATTTGTGGCAGTTCTGCTCCTTCTTGGATACATGACGCAGCACGGTTCAGTCGTCGAGCTGATCGAAACACACGTATCCGGCCCGGCGGCCCAAGCTTATCGGCAGTTCGGTGCGTTCCCGTTGTTTGCGCTTGCAATTCTTCTATTTGCGCATCAGGCGGGTCCAGTGTCCGGGATGCTCTCTGCGAGACCTCTTGTTTTCCTCGGGGAGATCAGCTTCGCGTTCTATATGGTGCATCAAATTGTCATGCGGTTCCTGGCGCAGCATTGGCACCTCGCAAGTTCGTCAGATCGTCTGATAGCCGCCTTCGCAGCTTTGACTCTATCGCTCGGGCTTGCGACGATTCTCCTCTTTTGCGTCGAGAGGCCAGCTATCCGTTTGACCAAGGGCGCTTTTGGTTGGCGTTCGCGCAACGCAGTATCCGCCACGATGCCGCCAGCCCGGGCAATCAGCTAACAAGTTCGTCTATCAATCAGTCCTCGAGCGTCAGCCGGAGCCCGTCCATGAACGGCGTCTTCGGCGACCAGCCGAGAAGGTCGCGCGCGAGGGTGATGTCGAGGACGTTGGCGTCGACGTCCGAATCGCGCGTGCCGCCGTCCTCGCGGGCGAAACGCTGGCCGAGCACACTCTCCACCGCCTCGATCACGTCCATGATCCGCCGGCCTTCGCCCGAGCCGATGTTGATCGTCCGGCCTGCGGCAGCGGGCGCGGTGAGGCTGAGGGCGACGGCGTCCGCGAGATCGTCGATATAGAGGAAATCGCGGATCGCCTCGCCGCCGTTGATGATGCGCACGGGCAAGCCTTGCGCGTGCCGCTGGAGAAGGGCGGGGATCAGGCCTTGTCCCTTGCGGAACCTCTGGCCTGGGCCGAACGGGTTGGCGACGCGCAGGATGACGGAGTCGAGATCGTGAAGCCGGCCGTACATGCCGATGTACTGCTCGACCACGAGCTTCGTCATACCGTGCGAGGAGAGGGGCTTGGCCTCGTGCGTCTCGGGGATCGGCAGCGTCTGCGGCTGGCCGTAGACCGTGCCGCCCGACGACAGGAACACGTATCGCTCGACGTTCGCGGCGACGCAGGCTTCGAGAAAGGAGACCTGCGGCACGACGTTGTCGCGGATGTCGCTGACGGCATAGCGGTTCTGAAGCCCCGGCGACGAGGTCGAGATCAGCTGCACCACGACGCGCAGGTCGGTCAGCGCCGAGGCCATCGCGAGATCGTCGCCGAGATCGGCCTGGACCACCTCGACGTCCGCGGGAAGCGAGGCGGCGAAGGCCGGATCGATGTGGCGCGAGACGGCGCGCACGCGCTCCGGCCCACCGGCCAGTCGCCGGACGAGGTGCCGGCCGATGAAGCCGTTGGCGCCGAAAATGCCGATCATCGCGTCATTCCTATCGTCCAGGCCGGCCTCAGCGCACCGATCCCGGCACGAGCGTCGTCGCGATCGTATAGCCCGCCTTCTCCGCGGCGAAGGGCAGGAGCCGCTCCAGCGCGTGCAGGAGCGTGCCGTCCTTCGGCAGCGGCTCGCCGGGATAGTCGTCCGCCGCAAGATCGAGGGCGAACAGCGGCTCGAGCGCGGCCGGGCGGGCCCAGAACATCGTACCGTTCGGGAAGTCGAACGCGTGCGGCAGCGGCGTCGCTATGCCCATGCGCGCGGCGACGTCCTCGGCCGCCTTGCGGCTGCCGTCCCAGCCGACGAGGTTCGGGTCCTCCGGGAACACCAATCCGATGCGGTCGTCGGCGGCGAAGGCCGCGGCGATGCGATCGGCCATCGGATCGGTGCCGCCGAGGAGATGCTCCCAGAGGAACGTGCGCCAGCGCTCGCCGTAGGTGCGGTCCACCCCTTGTGTGTGGAGGCTCCGCTTGCCGTGGAGGTGGCCGACGAGATCGTAGTTCGAGAGCGTGTTGCGGCCGAGGGCGGTGAGGAAAGGCGCGATGTCGCGGCCTCGGTTCGGCACTTCGAGGAGCTCTACGCGGCCCTTCGTATAGCCGTGGCTCGCCCCGCGCAGGGCCGCGAGCGCCTCGGGCGTGTCGGTCGTGAGGAAGAGGTCGCAGCCGATCGCGTTGGTCGACAGGCGCTTCAGGAACTCCGGCAGGAGTTCGGGATAATGAAAGTGACCGTGGATGGCGATCTTCAGGCCGGATGGGGGCGCGACCGTCGGCCCGTCCGCCCGGATGACGGGGTGTGCCCAGGGACCGGCCGGGCGGCCGCGTGCGGCGTAGTGGGCCAGCGGATCGCGATCGAGGCCGGGGTGCTCCGCTTCGTAGCGCAACGGATTGAAACCCGGCAGCGGCCGGCGGGGGTAGGCGTAGGAGTCCGGCGCCGCGCCGCGCGCACGGCGTGCGGACGCCGCGACGTAATGGGCGATCGCCTCGTCGCGGTCGAGCCTGGTCAGCACCTCGCCGGTGTAGAAGTCGCGGTCGAAGAGATCGGGCGAGGCTGCGATCGCCTCCCGGTCGCGCGTCTCGCCCTTCGATCCCGCAATTGCCGCCTCGCCAAGGTCGGCGAGCTTCGCGACATAGACGTTCATGTCGAAGGTGCGGCGGGCGATGGCGGCAAGGTCCGCCGAGACGGCATCGTAATGGGCGCGATCGGTGGCGAGGCGCGCAATCTCGACGCCGGCAAGATGCGTGTCGAGATGCGGCACCACCAGCGAACGCGCGGCTTCGCCCTCGACCAGGATGTCGGACATGCCGGTCGCGCCGTCGAAGCAGACGACCGGCACGCCGCGCAGCGCGGCGTCGATCGAGACGTTGGGCAGCGGGTCGAGCCGCGAGGGCAGGAGGAGCGCGTCCATCCGCTCGTAGACGGGCTCGAGATCGGCGACGTTGTCGATGATGTCGAGGCAGTCCTCGAGGCCCGACAGTTCGATCTGCGCCTGCACGTAGACCGAGAAGTTCAGATCCTCGGCCGGCTTGTAGCCGTGGCCGATCCAGAGGAAACGGAATTTGCGGTCCGGGGCGGCATTGCGCGCGGCGAGTGCGGCCGCGACGAAGAGATCGACGCCCTTGCGCTGCTGCACCGTGCCCATGCCGAGCACGAGGAAGGCGTCCTCGAAGCCGGGCGGGCGCAGGATGCCGGGAAGCTTCGGATCGTTGACGGCGTTCTTCGCCTTGGCGCTCGCGACCTTCGGCACCTCCGAGGGGCCTTGCGGAACGATGTCGCAAGCGCGCTTGCGCACCGCCTCGTATTCCAGCCGCGACACCTCGTGCACGACGCGCGCCGGAAACACCAGCCGCGACGCCGTCTCGTAGAGGTCGTGCAGCATGCCGGGCGGGCGGTAATAGGTCGAGAATTCGTGGACGAGGGCGATGACGGGCACACCTGCCCGCTCCAGCGCCACCGCGTAGTGGCGGGTCTCGACGCTGTTGGCGATCGCAAAGTCGATGCGGTAGCGCCGGGTGATCTCCTCGGCCACCGCCTCGGCCTCGAACGGGTCGAAGCAGGCCGGCCGGCCGACCGGGCCGAGCGCGACGTCGGCGGCGCGTGCGAACGTCTCCTCGAACTCGCCGCCGGCCATCAGGAGGGTGACGACGTTGTGCGTCCGGTGCAGCCGGTCGGCGATGTTCCAGGCGAGGATCGGGGCGCCGGTACGCGAGGCTTCGTGCGCGATCACGAGGACCGTGCGACGCGCGGGATCGAAGCGGCCCTCGGGATAGTCCATCGCGGCGGCGGCGGAGCTTCCCGCACGTCCCTCGGCAGCGCCGTGGAGCACGAAATGCGCCAGAAGGTTCGGAACGGCCTCCGCGAGGTCGGGGTAGCGCAACGCGTAGAAGCGCGGGTCGAAGCGCTGCGAGGGCCGGCGCCGGGCGGCCTCGCCGACCGTGACGTAGTGCACGGCCGCATCGAAGCCGGTGAGGCCGATGCCCGCTTCCTTCGCGTAGTAGGCCGCGTCGAAATAGGGGCTGCGCAGGATTGCCTCGGCGGTGCGCAGGTCGTCTTCGGAATAGCTCCGGACCGGGCTGTCGATGGCTCCCGGCTCGCCGGTCTCGGCCGTGACGACGCGGCGCTCCATCGTGGGGATGGCGGGGCGGCGAGGGCTGGCGATGCCGCGCATCAGGCGGACGGCCGGGCGAAGCGAGGTTCGGATGCGGGCACGGGCCGCCGGCGACACGCGCTCCGCCATCCGGCGCAGCGGCGCGCCGGCGCGCCAGCTGAACGAGACCAAGACGGCCTGCAGGCTCTGCTGCGTTGCCTGCCAGGCCGCATGCAGCTGATCGCGCTCCTCGCGAAGCTGCCGACCCATCGCCTCCAAGGCATCCCGCTCGTCGGTGAGAAAGCCGGCATGCGTGCGCCAGCGATCCGTCTCGGCGCGCTCGACTTCGAGCTGATGCGCCGCTTCGCTGGCCTGGCTCTCGATCACGTGGTCCATATGCGCCGCGTGCTGCTCGAGCGAGTCGATCCGGTCGTAGCGCGCGCCGAGAAGCCGGTTGGTATTCTGCACGAAGCCGCGGAACAGACCCTCGGCCGCGCCGAGCGTCGACGACACGGTGTCGAGGCGGGCCATCGCGTCGGGCGAATCCGGCGCCTCGATCAAGGCTGCCAGCGCATCCCAGGCTTCGCCCACCAGCCATTCCAGCGAGCCCCGAGGTGCGTCGATCCGCTCGGGCGCGGTATGATGGCGCATGTCGCCGGACAGGAAGTCGTCGACATCGGCACCAACCTCCTCGAACGAGCGCGGCCAGGCGATCGCAAGGTCGGTCGCGATGTGCGTCGCCGCCGCGCGCCAGTCCCGCACCACGGCGTCGAACATCAGGAACGAGCGCGGCCGCCCGCGCGAATCCCGCTCGGCCGCGAGGACGTGCGACAGCCAGAGGAGAAGACCTTGCTCCAGCGGGAACTCGTTGCGCTTCTGGAGCGACTGCGCCACCTCCAGGGGATGGCGAAGCGGGTGGAGCGTCGCGACCTTGCGACCGGTCGCTTCGAGCGCCGGGATCCAGATCGGCAGCAGGCGGCAGATGCGCGGATCCTTGACGAGGACGCGCGGCGCGTCGCCGAGTTCCGGCGCTGCCAGCCGGCGAAGGCGGTCCACGGCGCCGGCTTCGGTCGCGGTCGTGAAGGCCGCGTCCGGAATGCGCACGGCATCGTCGTAGAGAAAGCCGAGCTCGCCGAGCAGCCGGTCGTCGAACTCGACGAAGCGGCGGTTCTCGAAGAAGCCCTTGGGGTTGTCGAAGGCCGGCGGGATCAGGTCGCCGGGCACGTCGATGCCCAGACGCATCATCATGCCGGCCAGCGCCGAGGTGCCGCTGCGGTGCATTCCGACGATCAGGATCGCCAGTCCATCGGACAGAGCGGGCCGTGCCTCGTTTGAAACGTCGGTTGCGGCGGCTGCCGGGGTCTGTGCAGTCATGGAGTTTCCTGGTCGCGGCCGGCGATCGCAGCACGGCCCTGTTTCTTTGACCCCCCGGGACCCGCAAGGCAACAGGTTTCGAATTCCCGGGCCTGTGATCCAGTTTCTCTCCCGTCCTCGGCTTGCCAAGCGCGCGAACACGCGGTCCACTCGCGATTTCGAGGATGACTGGAAGGCGGACGGGCGAATCGTCCCGACGGGGAGCTGAGCGCGAGTGCCTGGGAGCGAGATCGAACGAGCGGAACGCAGCGTGCCGAGGGGACGCTCGCAGCGATTGCACGGCTCGATCGCCCAGGAGATCGGGACGGCGATCCTGACCGGGACCTACGCCCCGGGCGACCTTCTCGCCAACGAGGTCGACTTCAGCGAGCGGCTGAGCGTGTCGCGCACGGCCTATCGCGAGGCGGTGCGCATTCTGGCCGCCAAGGGGCTGGTCAGCAGCCGGCCGAAGGCGGGTACCCGCGTCAACGCGCGGAGCAACTGGAACTTCCTCGATCCCGACATCCTGCGCTGGATCTTCGAGAACGGGCCGCCGACACCCGCCTTCGTGCGCGAACTCTTCGAACTGCGGCAGATCGTCGAGCCCTCGGCCGCCGCGCTCGCCGCTGAGCGCCACACGCGCGCCGACATCGCCGAGTTGCGGAGCGCGCTGGAACTGATGGGTCGCCACGGCCTCGGCGTCGAGGAAGGGCGCAACGCGGACCGCGTGTTTCACGAGACGATCCTGCGCGCGACTCGCAACGAGGCGCTCGGCACGCTGGCAAGCGGCATCGCCGCGGCCGTCCGCTGGACGACGCTCTTCAAGGCGCGCGACGGCCGGATGCCGCGCGATCCCGTGCCTGAGCACGCGAAGGTACTGGCGGCGATCGCAGCGGGCGACCCGGAAGGGGCGCGGCAGGCCATGACGACGCTTGTCGGCCTCGCGTTCCAGGACATTCGCTCGGTCGACCCGCGCCTCATCGACGAGACCGTGTGATCCGCCGTCGGTCGGCCGGCCCTTCGGTCTTCAGACCAGCTGAGCGGCGAGCCGTCTTGCCTGTGCGCGGATGTCGGGCACGGCGGTGATCTCCCAGAAGCGCGCCTTGGTGACGGGGCCGAGGGCGAAGATGCGGGAGGAGGCCGTGCCGGTCCGGTCGACCAGCGCGCAAGTCGACGCGACGTCGAGCCCGAGGCCGAGCGGATCCATCCGCGCCGTGCCGGACGCGAGGAGGTGGCCGACGAGACCCGTCCCGTCGGCTTCCGGCGAGCGGAGGATCCCGGTGCAGTCGACGATCCGGTCAACGACCAGCGTCTCGACGCCGGCGCATCGCTGCCGCACCTGCACATGATGGCGGCCGGCCTCGACGCGATCCTCCACGAGCCGGCCGGCCATCAGGGTCAGGAGACCGGTCGCCTGCGCCTCGCTGAGAAGAACGGCGAGTTCTGGCGGCATGCGGTGACGGTGCACGTCCCACATCGTCCGGCCGTGACGCAGGAAGCGTGCCCGGCCGGCAACGGGCATCGCGGACCAGATGGCGCTGGCGTGCGGCCGCAGCGCGTCCATCACCTCGCGCCAGTCGCGTCCCTGCGCTTCCGCCCAGCGGACGGTCCGCCGCAGCCAGCGCAGGAAGTAGGCGGGGCCGGTGCCGAGTGGAATGTCAGCGGGATCGAGAAGGAACGGCGCCGTCGCGGCGTGGACGCGCGGCAGCAGGCCGCGACGGGAGAGGGCGATCACCCGGCCGCGGTGGCCGCGGCGGTGAAGCGAGGCGACCTTGTCGACCATCGACAGGCCGGTACCAAGGACGAGGATATCCTCGTCAAGCTCGATCCCGAGATCCTCGGGCGGCGACCAGGCCGGGTCGTAGGGCGACGGTCCGGCCGCAACCGCGTGGCCGATGGCGAGGATCGCGCGATCGGCCGAAATCGCGACGCCGTTGCCGAGCGTCGCAGCCACCCCCCGAGACGTTTCGCCGAGCGCGACGCAGGTCTCGCGAACCACGCGCAGGCGGCTGTCTCCACTAACGGGAAGCCAGTGGCGCACGAGGTCGCGGAGATAGTCGCGGTAACGCCAGCGGGGTGCGAAGCCGAGGGCGCCGTTGAGGCCGCACGCGGCGGCTGCCCCGCTCTCGTTGAGCCAGCGCCAGAAGTGCTGCGGATCGTCGTCGAAGGCGCTCATGTTGCCGGCGCGCGTGTTGAGGAGATGCGCCGGATCGTCGGTCGAGTAGGCAAGGCCTTCGCCGATGCCGTCGCGCGGCTCGACGATGGTCACTTCGTGGTCTCCCGACGGCTGGCGAAGGAGGTGAGCCGCCAAGAGCACGCCGCTGGCGCCGCCGCCGATGATGACGACGTGACGGGTCATGCGGAAGGGCACGCGTCGCGAGGGCGCGTGGTGT